>JAYTXC010000134.1:0-12323 GCA_043743145.1 Rhodospirillales bacterium | reverse complement strand
CGGCGCCTTCGCGCTTACGGAACCGATCCACGGCTCGGATTCGGTTGGGCTCGAAACATCGGCGCGGAAGGACGGCGATGCGTGGGTGCTTCGCGGCGTAAAGAAGTGGATCGGCAACGGGTCGTTCGCGGATCTCATCATCGTGTGGGCGCGCGATGAATCGGGCGAAGTCGGTGGGTTCGTCGTCGAAAAAGGCGCGCCGGGATTTGAGGCGCGCGTCATCGAGGGCAAGATCGCGTTACGCTCCGTCCTCAATGCCGAAATCACGCTCGACGACGTCCGCGTTCCCCTCGAGAATCGGCTTGCGAAGGCGAACACGTTCAAAGATACGGGCAAGGTGCTCACCGCGACGCGTTATGCCGTCGCATGGGAAGCGATCGGTCATGCGATGGCGGCATTCGAATACGCCCTCGCCTACACGAAAGAGCGCAAGCAATTCGGTCGGCCGCTAGCCGCAAATCAGCTCGTCCAAGATAAGCTGGTGCGGATGCTCGGCGAGATCATCAGCATTCAACTCGTCTGCCTGCGCTTGAGTCAGTTGCTCGACGACAAGAAAGCGACGCAAGGCCGGGCATCGCTTGCGAAGATGCTCGCGTGTAAAAAAGCGCGTCAGGTGGTCGCCGATGCGCGCGATCTCCTTGGCGGGAACGGGATCTTGCTCAGCCATCACGTGGCACGCCACTTCGCCGATATGGAAGCGATCTATTCCTACGAAGGCACCGACCACATGCAGATGCTCGTCGTCGGTAAGGAGATCTGCGGCGTTTCGGCTTTTAAATAGCGAGCGTCGCATCGAAGAGCGTTTCGTTTGAGGCGGGCGATCCCATCGTGCGGTTTGGATCCGCTCGCTTCGCGCTGCTGCGACAATAACTTGACCGCTCGGTACGGTCGACACATAATCGCAATCATGTGCCGAAATACTCAGCCGCTCTTTAATTTCGATCCACCAACGACGGATGAACATGTTCGGGTCGCAGCGCTCCAGTTCGTGCGGAAGATTTCCGGGTTTACGAAGCCGACGGCCGCGACGCAGACGCTCATTGCGTCGCTCGTGACCGCGGCCGTACCGCACGATCGCGCCGAAACGCTGGCGCGAGCGAAGGCCCGAGCGGGTAAACGCTTCGCACGCCCAAGCGCATCAAGAAACGGTCCCGATGAAAACGAATAACCGCTTGTCCGCGACGATCCATGCACTCGTGAATTTGGCAAACCGTCGCGAAGCGACTTCGACCGATGCGCTCGCAGCCTCACTCGAAGTCAATCCGGTCGTGCTTCGCCAGACCCTCGGCGGCTTGCGCGATGCGGGGCTCGTGCGTGGAGAGCGCGGAAACACGATGTGGTCGCTCGGGCGCGATGCAACGTCGATTAGCGTCGGCGATATCTACGTCGCGCTCGGCGAACCATCGCTCTTCGTCGTACGGAATCGCAGCGATCATCCCGCGTGTCTCGTGGAGCGCGCCGTTGACGAAGCATTAACGGGTGCGTTCGAGGACGCGCAACGTCGATTGATCGAACGGCTCGGAAGCATTTCGCTCGCAAGCCTGTCGACCGACATCCACTAATGCCTCGTCGTTTGCGAATCTACGCATGCGTCAAAGGAGGCGCCGAATAATCGACTGTGGCTGACGTCAGGCGAGCAGAGCCACCGGTTAAAGAAATTTTACCCGCCGAAAGCCAATAGAAACGGAAAAACCTTTCACACATCATTATAATGGTTCTGTATTAGTTTAGTACAAATCGTTGGGGGTTTTCCATGAAACAGCTGACCGCGCTTTCCATAAGCATCGCGGCGTTCGCGGCTATCGCTACGTTCCTGTACCTCTCGCTCGGCGGGATCGTCATTTGGGCCGCCTTTCTTTCGTGGGCGTGTTTCTATCATAGCGGCGGCGACATGTCGGCGTTCCGGAACACGCTCGTCGGAACCACGTATGGTTGTTTTCTCGCCTGGATCGCGGCCGTCGTGCTGCTCGCGCTTCCGTTCGCAGCGACGATCGGGTTGCCCGCGTGGGCGGCGATCGTGGTCGGCTTAACGGTGTTCTTGGCATGTATTTCGGCGAATTTCAAGCCGTTCGCCATTATACCGGCGACCTTCTACGGGTACGCCGGAACCTTTGCGTTCCTCTTACAGACGCCCGGCAAACTCGCCCTCGCGAATCTGCTGTCACCGACGCTTGCCAACGGTCCGATCGTCGTCGCGATCTCGCTCGCGATTGGAACGTGCTTCGCCCTGGCATCGGCAAAAGTCGGCGCGCTGCTCACGGCTCCGAAGGTACGTTCGCAAGTCGCGTAAGCGTCGTTTTTCGCCGGACCGATCGTTGTGAGCGTCGTATCGATGCAAGCGATCGGTTTCTCGCGCTGAAATCCTCGAGATGGAACACGTTGTTGCGGCCCGAGGATCCGACACTGCTCAAGGCGCTCGCTGAAGCGTAGGCGTTGCAGTTCGTACTCTACGAAGCTATTAAAGCTCTTTACGAAAAGGTCATCGGGCCGACGTTGCCTCGGCCGCGTGACGGCGTCAAACCCGGGAGGGGTCGCGCCTTCTCGCGCGCCGCGCCACCTGTTGCAGCGAAACCGGCACCGCGACGACGCGGCCGCGAAGCCTGCGCTCCACACGGCGAGCGGCGCATCGCGGTCATCGCGTGAAAAACCACCGTATTCGGCACGCTTCGCTTCGTTGCCGTCGCCGGGTTTTGACGTACACGACGTTCGGAGAGGCGACGACGACCGCATCGGGCGTGCGTCCCGGAGTCGACGCGAGCCCGTCTCCGGGTTTCGGTTGGAACACGTGCCCAAACATGACTTCTTTGCGGCGTATCAGGAACGCTCGATTGCACGGTAGTACTGCGGTGCTTCGCGACGGTCAAACATGCCATACTCGCGCACAACTCGCACGGTCCTACGGCGCAAACCGCTTGCGTCGTTTGCACCATGAGATGCACCGGTACGTGCGTCTTCGTCTCGCCAAGCCGTCAGGACCAGAACCTTACCGGGATTGTACATACTATCGAAAATTCCGACCTCGATGAGGCCGAGGATTCCGAATGTGGAAACACGTTCCAGTCGCGCGTCTTCGTTTGACATTCCAGGCGCATTCGGCGGGTACTCATCGAGCGTTACGATCTTCGCTACGCCGATCTCGGTTTGGTCGAAGCGTTGCTCGCGAAGCCGTTGACCCGGTGGAACATGTGAATCCGAAATGATTTCGCCGACACGTAACGAGTAATCAGCAAAGATCTCGAAGCGACCCTTCTCCTGGATGTCGTGATGTTGCTCGAGCGTCCGCCAGCGGATGAGGGCCTTCTCATCGCGCCAGGTCGATAGTGAAAGCATCCGACTTTCGCGATCGCGTCTCGCAAATCGCTCGATGTCAATGAATCCATCGATCTGCTCGAGTTGCGGTTTAAGATCCCTGGCGTGGGCCAGGTATTGGTCGCGGTGGGCCGCGTCTTTGGGCTGCACTTCGAAGATGACGGAGAACACGGCTTATCCTCGCGATTCATCGGGAATCACATTTTTGGCGCGCTCGATGGACGACCGATTCATGCACGCAATGACGCCGCTTTCTTCAAGATCCCGAAGGTTCTTCTGACAACCCGGTGTTTCGATCGAGATAGAAATCAAAGCCGACCGTTTTCGAGACACGCTCGATCAATACCGTACTCAGTCGTCGGAATTGTCGTAACGGCGACGCTCGCCCTCGCTTCGGTGAGAAGCTTTGGGTCGTTGGAGGCCGGCGTTCGCGCGCAGCTCGTCGGTTAGCCCCTAAACGTTGGGATCGCCATCGCTACGCTCGTCGACGGCAAAAGGCTCGTGCATTCGGGGCATGATGACGACGTCCGACATCAAGACGGGCGCGCAGCCGCGGGATCTGATGCGTGCCCGCGAAGCGTTTACTCTGAAGTGGCGACATGGACGGCTGCGCGCTCATACGCCGATTTTCTCAGCACCGTCGCGCCAAATTAGTGGCCGAGCGCGAGCGTATCTCGGTGTAGCGGTGCGACGCCCTGCGCATTTACCTCAACGCGCTGGCCGTTCTCGGGTCGAACGCTTTTGAAATGCTGATCGGCATCTATCGCCATGTACTCGCCACGGCCGGTGTGCATGGCCCACGTTTGATCGATTACCCGTACGATCGTGCCCGTATGCGGTTTGCCATCCCAATGATTGAATTTTGCTACGGTTGGCAACGATGGCCCGCCTTCGGCACGCATCTTGTCGACCGCATGCTGCACGTCGGAAATATCGGGCTTGTGCGCCCGATGTTCGAGCGTTTTTGTCGTAGCCAGCGCCTCGCGCGTATGGGCGCCGACAATTCCATCTGCGGTGAGATGGTGCTCGGCCTGGAATTTTCGAACCGCCGCTTCGGTTTTGGGGCCGAAAAAGCCGTCGGCGGTTACGCCAAGTTCTTTTTGAAGCGCCACCACGGCGCGGCCGGTCGAGCCCTCGTTGATATTTGGTTGTTTGGGCATCTCGTTAGATACGGAATGCCGCTGATTGAGGGAACGCGTTTCCTCGATGGTGATCTGATTCGGCTGGTTGTCACGCATAAACCGCATCGCTTCATCGGTCGTGCGAATGCAGCCGTATGTCGGGTGGGTTGGATTATCGCCACGGCCGCTGTGGATATACAGCCCACGATTGGATCCGGTCGCGCCACCGATCGGGATCGCGCCAACGGGGCCGTAGCTCCCAAACTCGCCGTTGGCCATGCCGCGGTCGATGGTGCCGAGCGGGAATTTTCCATCGGGTGCGGGGCCGTGGGAGCCCCTCACGTTCGGGTCTCCCTTTGGATTTGCCGTGTTGTTGTACGCCGGGAATTCATGCCCGTTGCCCCGTCCGTCGACGACGCGCAAAATATGCTCTTGCCGAATAAATACGACGCTGTTCCGACGTTCCGGAGACGCGGGTGTTATCGGTGTTTGCGGACGATGCGGAGGCTCGACGCCTGCGGCGTGGCCCGCCTCCGTGCGAAATTCGTCTTCGCGACCCCGAACCGCAACTTCGTACGGCACCCGATGCCCGTGATACTCACCGAGGGTCGTCGTACCGCGGATGTTCCCACTGTTATAATAACGCAGCGCTCCGGACGTATCGCCGTGGCTATGATCGAGCGCTTCGCGCAACATCCCTGAAGCGACATCGGCGGCTTTCCCCGGATTTTTCGCGACAGCTTCGAGATTCGGCCGGTGCGAAGCCGTTCGATCGTCGAGCTGGAACATGCCGTACCCATGGCCGCCATCGCCCCGGCCTGTCGCTCGATTATAGCCGGCGCCGCGCCCGAAATCGGTCTCTTGTTTACCAACCGCCAGCAAGAGATACGGATCGACGTTGTGGCGGACGGCAGCATCCGAGATCGTTTGAACGATAGCGGGATCGATTTTTTCGGCACGGGCGACCGCGGAAATTTCTTTGGGATCGAGAGCTTGCGACAAACCGAAACTCCTTGAGGCCGCGAGCGATGGAATCGATACGTATACCAGACAGATTCGCGGTTATGACGTGCTCCCTGCGACTCCTATCCACAACGAGATCAGGGAGATTTTGATCTGGCCTTCTGGGAAGCGCAGAACGCAACGACGTGTCGCTGTACGAGGGTCGCTTCCCTCGTTGTGGGACGCGCGCGACCGAGCGCGTCCGCCTCTCCCGCCTGGCACATGGCAGCAGCGTCGAAAGTCAGCGATTTCTGCTCGCTTCGGGAAAGCCGAGAAAGCAACGTCAATGCGAGCGAAGGTTGCATGGCGGTCGCACGGGCGATGGCGTCCGATACGGCCTCGGTAACGGCGCCATCGCTGTGTGCGTACGCGTCCAACAATTTCGCAAACGCCGTGCGATTACCCGACGTCGCGTCGATGCCAATCGCCTTGATTTCCACGAGCGAAAATCTCCGCGAAACATCGTCTTGGTGTTCAGCCGACGACGGGATATCGATGCGCTGCGCGACGCGCACGATTTTGTTGATATCAGGACGTGTCTGTGTCCAATACGAGATCCGAACGACGGTCGTACCGAGAACGATATCGCTCGGCCAGGACGGGCACTCGTCCTTCTTCGGTACGTAATCGGCGGTCGGTGGCGAAGAACAATCGATCGGCTTTCCTTTCAGTAAGGTTTTCTCGCCGATGTAATAGTCGTGCGAGCCTTTTGAATCGCGAATCGTCAGCAAGCCGGACGCGTTGCCAATACCAAACGAGGTCATCACGCCGGACGCCACGACGATTCGAGCGTTCGACGGGTGCACCGGGAAGAAACGACCATTTGCCGTGGCAGGCCCGCAAACGGCACCAAGAACGAACGCGATCGAGACGGCGGCGGACACACGAGAATTCATTGCCTACGTTCCTTCAAAACGGCGCGAACACGGTTGGAAAACGTCACCGAGCGCGCAGACCCACGCTCGTTCTTCGTCGATCGTGCAAAAATTCTTCGCGAGCCGACGTCTGCTATAACGACCCAAAGAACGTCATGGAGACGCCGGCGAGACGTGTTCTGCAAAGGCGTAAAGAAATAAGCGGACATGAATGATTCTTACTACGTAAAAATCCGTCGAAGTATCGCGAACTCAATCGCTCGCCTAAAAATGCGAACGGCGCAAGCCTTCGGTAAGGCGGACGTCTGCTGAAGCAGGCCGGAGGTCGATGCGCGCGGAAATTTTTTAAAGTGGTATCACCTCGTTCGCTGACCCGATTTATCGCTGGTCTCGGAGCTTCGGTCGTGCTGACGACTGCATTCGCGAGCGCCGCTCGCATGCAGTCTCTCGCTTCTCTTGGCGCGCTCGAGATACATCGCAGCGCGATCGCGAGGGTGGTGGTTTACGCTCTTCCGGGAAACCTATCGACGATGATTGCCGTGACGCCGGCCGCGCTCGAACATTTCGTAGGCGTGCATAAAAGCATCGTCAGCAAACGATCCGAAATCGACGCGCTCATCGCGGCGTTTCATAGCGGTAAACCGCGTTCTGAGTCACAACCGTTCGACGCGCGTTTCGGCGTCGTTTTCGAAGATCGGGCGGGCGGGCGGCGGTTCACCGCATACACGAATGCCGGAGCCTCGCGCGGTCTGCTCGGCCATCGGTTGGTCGCCTTCGATGAACCCTCGCCGTTGTTACTCGAACTGCGCCGCGCCTCGCGATAAGGAACAACGCCGTGTCGAATCCCTATCCCGCACTCGCGCCGGCTCCGAATAATTTTACGCTCGATGTCGCCTTGCGGGCGACGGTATCGCAAAACGAGACCTACCATTGCGGTAAACTCGAATTCGCGAATCGTCGCGAGTACAACGATTTCGCGTCTGCTCAACGCGCTCTTGGTGGCACCCCCGATCAGTTGGCGACGCTTCACTACGTCGAGACGACGGGGCATGCTCCACACACCGGCCCGATGAATGTCCCACCAAAAGGGACGACCGTTCACGACCTCCTCGACGTCTCGCAAAAGATCCCCGATGCGCGAGGTTTCTATCATCTCGGGACGCTGCTCGTCCACAAAGACGAGATGCAGCAATTCGGCGCCTTACAGCACGATCTCACCTTACGTAATCCCGAAGCGCTCTCCGCGCTCTACCACATGCAACACGCGCCGGATAAAGCCGTAACGTTCCGCGTCACGGGCGATGCGGATCGCGGCGACCGCTTCGACCCCAACACGAACACGATCTACTGGAATCCGCACACCATGATTCGCGACGCTTACAATACACATCGCGTATCCGCCGCCACTGCCGCGTTGCATGAAGAAACGCATTGGGCCGGGCGCGATGTCGGCAACACGCTCCAACGTATTCCCGCCGGTAATTGGGATAATCGCGAGGAGAAACGCGTGATCGAAGGGACCGAAGCTCGAGATATGATGGCGCAACATCGCGCGCAGCGTCACTCGCATTATGGTTGGGCACTAGCGTCGGATACGATCGACTCGATCATGCCGTCCCTCACCGTGACGCAGCATGGCGTCACTCGCGAGGCGCACGCTCCCTACGTCGCATCGGGTCGCGTCATGAGTGTCGACGCCGACGGAACGACGACGATCGCAATCCGTGGCGACGGAACGCATCCCGATCATCGGATCACGTTTAAAACCGAGCAGTTATCGCTCGCGATGGACGGCGAGTCGAACGCACGGAATACCCTGCGAAACGCCGCGATGCATAAGGACACGGTGACGTTGCAACTCACCTCGGATGGCAAGTTGCTGTATTCCGATTCAGCACAACAGCAACGTCAAACAGCGCGGCCAGATCCGACGTTCTCGTACCCAACGCAGATGCGCGCGATCAACGAGTCGGAAGCCCCGATCCATGCTCGTCAAGAGTCCACGGGAGTCGGTCGCTAATGCCGATGTACGCCGACGTGATCTCGGCCGCACGTGCATCCGCGACGATGCTCGAAATTTTTTATCTTCCCGAAAATATGTCGACGCTCGTCGCCATCACGGCCCAATCGATCGAAACCTTTGCAGGCGTGGGCAAAGATGCGATCACCGATCCCGCGGTCATCGCGGCCGCGTTCGACGCCGTCGAGCGTAGCAAGCCCGTTCCCGAAGCCCGACCCATCGACGCCCGCTACGCGCTCATTTTTTTTAGCGCGAGCGGAGAGCGCGTCCTACGCGTCTACAAGGGGGGCTTCGCGTCGCACGGGCAGATCGATGATGCGACGTGCGCGTTCGATGAGCCGATTCTCAACGGGTGGCTTCACGCGAGATATGCGTAACGACATGAGATGGCAGCATTCGGAACGTCTCCGTGCGTTTGTCGCTCGTTTGACGATCGGCGTTGCTCTCGTCGGCCTCATTGCGTTCGTCGTTTCGTCGCTGCACGTGACGTTTAATTTCACCGATAGTCTTCCGGTTGGTTTTTACTCTGCCGCGCCACTGGCAGGGAGCGTCCACAGTGGCGACATCGTCGAGGTGTGTGCGCCGCAAGCGATTGCGAGACTCGGGTTACAACGCCGTTATCTCAGCCGCGGCGGCTGCTCGACCGGCACCGCGTATCTGCTGAAAATTGCGGTTGCGACCAGTGGCGATCGGATCGCGTTGCGTGAAGACGGCGTTTACGTCAATGGAAAACGGCTGCCGGGGAGCAAGACGCTCGCCAAGGACCGCATCGGGCGACCGATGCCGCATGTCGCTCGCGGGGCGTACGTGCTCGAGGCAGACCAAATATGGTTATGGACGCCGAACCCGCATAGCTGGGATTCGCGCTATTACGGCCCGGTGCGTCAAGCGAATATCGCCGGGATAGCGAAGCTCATCCTCCCGATCGGCGCGTGGCCCTATCTTACCGAGCGCGTATGAGCTTCGCGCGCGCGTTCGCGCTCGCAAAGAGCGGCATGCTCGATTGCGGGCACGTACATGAAGCGCCCGCGACCGACGTGCAGGACCAGGGTATCGCAAGCGACGTCGACGATCGTACCGACGTGTGCGGCAAGATCCCAAGGTTCCGGATGATGACCCGCCGCGACGAACGCGTCGTACAACGCTCGTTTCTCTCGCGCGTACTCGTCACTCGGCATTTCGTATGCGGCAATCGGCGTCCCGAGCGCAGGCAGCGCATCGACCGCTTCGACGGTATGCGGCATGTCGACATCGTTTCGAGCGGCGGCTTCATCGTCGTTCCACATGTGTCGTGCCTCCGAACGGGCGGATCGTGAGCGACGTTTGGCGGGCGCTTCGCGAGGCGATCTCCGCCGCGGAGTACGTTATTGCCCAGAGCGAACGACGCCTCGACGGCGCGATCGGTAAACCACTTCGCGAAGCGATTGGTCGGTACGCGAGCGTCGTGACCATCGGCATTCCGATCGCGTGGGCCGTCCCGGGTCTTCGCTGGACGCACGCGTCGACGTATGGCTTGATCGCGGGCGTCGTGTTGTACGCGGCCCTCGACGTGTTGCGCGTCCGCGAGCGGCTCAAGCGCCGGTCATAGTCGTGCGCGGTCGGCACGTCCGCAGCGAATGTCTGATTTGGTTTTGCACGAGAACGAGTGGCGGCGGAGTCGGTGACGGCGTCGGCGCGACCGACGGTGACGATGCGGCCGTAGCAGCGCCCGTCGCCGATGACGTGGGAACCGGCGTCGGTACGAACGCGAGGATACGATCGGGGCGATGGCTGCACCAATCGACCTCCGACGTCACGGCAAGACGTTCCGCGACGGGAAGCGCGACGAACGCTGCGAGTGCGGCTTCCGGTGGCATCCGGACAAAGACACGGCCACTCGCTTCGGCGTAGGCCGGGAGTCGCGCGTCGTCACTATGGGCGAGTGCCAGCAGAAGCCGCTCGCGCGCGATCGTCGAGGCTGCGGCAAACGACGCGAGCGCATCGATGGGAAAACGCTCGCCGTCGCGCGTGAGCCTCGCGCGCGACAAACGCGTGCCGTAATCGCCGTTCACGCCATCGGGAGACACGGGGTACGTGCGAATGAAATCTTGCGCGAACCGATTGCGATCGAGGTCAAAGAGCGCGAGGGCAATCGCAGGGTCAGGCGACGCGGGGCGCATCGCTTCTAACGCGCGGATGTCGTGCGTACGCGCGTCGCGGTATATCTGCATGACGACTCGATCCCGTGCAAGTGACGGATCGGGCGAAGGACCCGCGGCGATCGTGATGGCCGTATCGGCATTGCCCGACGTCGAACATCCTGCCAACGAAGCGAGCATCGCACACGCCATAAAGTGATTCTTCATCATCGTTGCCTATGGGGGAAACGTACCAGTAGAAAGAATAATCTCTTCATACGCCCATCCCCCTTCGGCGACTGACGAACTCGGAGTGAACTTTGGCAAACGGCCGAGGCCCACGCGGACTCTACAGCATCGAGACACGCCAAGCCGACCCCGTCTTCGCTTACGTGCGTGCGGCGGGAGCGTTCTTCTTCCTGTCGTTTCTTGCACTGTGGGTCGGCACGGAAGTCGTCGCATCGAAATTCGCGTTCCAGCGTGCCCTCGGGACCCCGCTCGCACCGCGCGTCTACGAGCCGTGGAAGATTTTTGAATGGCTCGTACGATTCGCACACGCAAGCGATCCGCGCATTCACGCGATGCTCGGAAGTTTTTGGCCGGTTTGGGGGGTCGGAGAACTGGTCGCGGTTCTCGTCGCCGTTGTCATAATCGTGCGCGGATCGAAACGTTCCGACACATCCGATCTTCACGGCTCCGCACATTGGGCCACGGAGACCGAGATCAAAAAGACTGGGCTTCTCGACGGCGGCAATGGCGTTTATGTTGGCGCGTATCGCGACGGCGGCCGAACGCGCTATCTTCGTCACGATGGTCCCGAACACGTCCTCGCGTTCGCACCGACGCGCTCGGGCAAAGGCGTGGGTCTCGTCATCCCCACGCTGCTCTCATGGCCGGGGTCCGTCGTCGTGCACGACATCAAAGGCGAGAACTACGCCCTGACGTCGGGCTGGCGCGCGCGCGAGCTGGGGAGTCGCGTGCTCAAGTTCGACCCCGCGAATAACGATGGAACGTCGTGCCGGTTCAACCCGCTCGAAAGCATCCGGTTACGCACGGAAAACGAAGTGAAAGACGTGCAGAACGTCGTGCAGATGCTCGTCGATCCCGACGGCCGAGCGGCCGGAGGCGAAGAATCGCATTGGATCGCTACGAGCTCCGCGCTTCTCGTAGGCGTCATCCTTCACGTGCTGTACTACGAGCCGGAGAAAGATCTCGCCGGTGTCGCAAAGTTTCTCTCCGATCCAGACTTCGATTCGCCGACGCAGATGTATCAATTCATGCTCTCGGCACGGCACGACGTCGTCACGGGCGCGCATCCCGTCGTGGCAATGGCCGCGCGCGACATGCTCAATCGCGATCCCAAAGAAGCAACGAGCGTCTTGTCGACGGCCATTCGGTTCTTGACGCTCTTCCGCGATCCGATCGTCGCTCGGAATACGAGCGCGAGCGATTTTACGATCGCCGATCTCATGAATGACGACGTGCCCGTCAGTCTCTACATCGTCGTTCCACCCTCGGACATCGACCGCCTCAAGCCCCTCACACGTCTCTTCGTCAACGTCATGTTGCGCGGCCTGACCGGGGAAATGAAATTCGAGGGCGGTCGGAGCGTCGCGGCATACAAGCACCGTCTCCTTTTGATGATCGACGAATTACCCTCGCTCGGGCGCCTCGAGATTCTGCAAACGGCGCTCGCGTTCATGGCGGGCTACGGGATCAAAGCCTATCTCATCGCGCAAGACGTCGCGCAATTACAGGCGGCATACGGCGGTGCGAGCGGTCGCGACGAAACGATCATGGCGAATTGTCACGTGCAGGTTGCCTTTGCGCCCAACCGTATCGAGACAATGGAGTTACTCTCGAAGCTCGCGGGCACGAT
>JAYTXC010000133.1:0-3793 GCA_043743145.1 Rhodospirillales bacterium | reverse complement strand
AGCGACGCTCGCGCGTTCCATTGTGTTCAATCCACGAATGGAAAATTCGGCATCACGCGACGCGTTGCCTCGCACGAATTTGGTAAGCCTGCTTACGTTATCGCACGTCACGCCGCGTCGCGCCGTAACGCCTGCACGGGCGCGCGGTGCGTCTGCGAAATGGGAGCCACGCCGAAACTGTGGAGCGTTCCATCGCGAAGGGAAAAGAAATGGACGCTCGGCGCTTGCAACGTCGTGCAGCGCGTCGCGAGCGCTTTCATCAAAGCGACACGCGGGGTATCGTCTTCGAACGCTTCGATGCGAACGACATGCGCCTTGCCGTGGCGATCGACGAGCGCGATATCGGCGTCGTGTGGCGTTGCGCTAAAGCGCGCGACGGGAATGCGTTGGAGGCGGCGCGCGAGTGGCGACGTGGCGAATCGCATCGCGGCACGAACGGTCGCGTCGGTGAGTTCGTGAAGCCCGACCGCATCGAGGCGCATCGTATCGCGGGAGAGGAGACGGTCGAGTTCGCCAAGGGCGACGTTGGCGAAATCGCGGACCGCGAGCGTTCGATCGTGCAGGCGTTTGCCCGCGATCGACTCGCGCACCGCCGCCCGCACGGCGCGTTCCACGAGCTCCGGCGCCTGCCGGATAAACGCGAGCCGCTCGTCCATCATCTTCATGGCGTCATGGTACGGCGGCCGTGAGCCAACACTCTGGCACACCGCGCGATAGGTGGTCGGTGCGCGGCGGCGTAGCCACGCGTAGTCATCATGGAAGAACAACACGTCGAAGTTTCCCCAACCAGCACGGTCACCGAGCCGATCGCGCCACCCATCGCTCCAGACGCCGCGGTCGCTCAGTCGATACCCGCGACGCCCGAAGCTGCCACGGAATCCGAAGGCTCGCATCGCGAAATCGACGTCTCGGCCGTCGTTGCGCCATCGGCGGTCGCGCACGTCGAATCGGCCGAACGAACCGTGCCGACCGAAGCTGTCGAAGGCACCGAAGCCATCGAAGCCATCGAAGCCGCGCAGGCGCCTGCCGCGCCGATGAAGCCGCGCGTTCTCGGAATCGATCCGGCCGTCGAAGCGCGCCGCGTTCGCGCGCTCGCGCATTGGGATCGCGTTGCAGCGGCGAATCAAACGCCGGAAACATTTGCTGCGACGATCACCTCGCTCACCAACGGCGGCGTGCTCGTCGAAATCGGCGGAATTCGTGGCTTCTTGCCCGCATCGCAAGTTCGGCTCGAACCGGGCGCGACGCTCGAATCGCTCGTGAAAACGAGCCTCCAAGTGGCGATCGTCGACGTCGATCAAAAACGTCATCGCGTCGTGGTTTCCCATCGCAAAGCGATCGATGGCGCACGTCGCAACAAGCGCGCGGACTTGCTCAAATCGCTCGTGCTCGGCCAGATTCACGAAGCGACGGTCGTGCGGCTCGTGCCATTTGGCGCCTTCGTCGATATCGGTGGTGTCGAAGGTCTCGTGCCGATGAGCGAACTCGCCTTCGAGCGCATCGAAAAAGTCGAAGATCTCCTCAAGGTCGGCGATACGTTTTCGGCAAGCGTGCTTCGCATCGACGAGGGCGGTCGCAAGATCGCGCTCTCACGCAAGAATGCGTTACCCGATCCGTGGCGCGATCATGCCGATGTTGTTCGCCCGGGCGCGATCGTCGAAGGCACCGTCGTGTCGAAAGAGGTCGGCAAAGATGCGGGCCTGCGCGTCGAGATCGCGCCCGGCATCATCGGCGCGATTCGCGATAGCGACGCCAATCCCGATGAATACGAAATCGGTGAGAAAGTCGAAGTGACCGTGCGTTTCGCCGATCGCCGCACGCGCAAGATTCGCTTGAGCACGACGTACGCGGCCCCACAGACGGGCGCGAGTTCGTCCGGCTTCGCCCCGCTCGGTGCGGAACTCCGCCGCTAGGAGCCATTCGCGTGCGCGTCGCGTACGAAACGCGATGCGCGGTAGTCATCGATCCACGCTTTGGTCGTGAGCACCGATGCTCCGCGGCGCACGGTGCGAAGCCGTCCGCGCTGCGCGGCTTTGTAGAGTGCCTCTCGCTCGGCACCGCTCGCGAGACGGCTGAGCTCGGCGAGGTCGTCGTTCTCCGCACATGCCGCGAGGCGCGAGAGCGATGCGAGCACGCAGCGCGCGACGAGTGTCGCGAGCGGCCACGGATCGCGCATATCCGCACGTCGCAACGCACGCGCGTAGGTAGCCCCATCACGATCGCGTACCGCGAAGGGTGGAAAGCCACACCGCCGCAAGAGAAGGTTCATCACTAAACGACCCGTCCGGCCGTTTCCTGCCGTGAACGGATGGATACGTTCGAAGCGTTCGTGTGCCGTCGCAATCCAGACGAGCGTGTTCGCGCGATCGGGCGGGCCTGCGGCGAGGCGATCGACGTACGCGGCAATATCGCGCGGCACGAGCCACGGCGGCGGTGGGACCGTTCCACTGGGAAAGGGGCCGAACGTTGCCGTGCGCCACGCACCCGGTCGCGCTTCGGGGCTCCGGCGCGTCGCGCGCGCGTGTAATTCGACGATCTCCCCGAGTCGAAGATAGGCTTGTCGCGGACCGACGGCCGACGCTTCGACGAAACGCGTCGCATCCGCGTAGTCGGCTGCGGTGACGTACGTCGCGAGCGGTCGATCGCCGAGCGCGATGCCGCGTTCCAAGAGTGCACGTAACTCGACGCGTTCGATCGTCGCTCCCGCGAGACGCGTCGACGCCCGGATCTCTTCGAGGGCGAGGATGCCCATCTCGCGCGCGAGGCGCGCGTGCGGGATCGCCGCAACACGGAGGCGTTCCGCTTCCACGGAATCCGCGATCGCCGCGAACGCAAGCGCACCGCTCACGATCGCTAAAGTCGCGCTTCGATCGCCCGAATCGCCGGGCGCGGACCCGCGACGACGATCTCGTCGCCGATTTGGAGGACGGTATCTGCGGGTGGCCGGAACGTCATCATGTTCTTGCGTTTGAGTGCGAGGACGATCGCTTCATTCGCATCGCCGACGAGCGTCGCAAGCGGCTGCCCGGGCCAACGCGATCCCGCCGGAATGGTAAGGTCCTCGAGTAAGAGATCGGTATTGCCTGCTTCGAGGATGGTATCGATGAAGTCGACGGCCGTCGGTCGCATCGCGAGGCTCGCCATCCGCTTCCCACCGATGTAGTACGGCGAGATGATGCGATTGGCGCCCGCGAATTTGAGATTCTCGAGCGAGTCATCACGATTCGCGCGCGCGACGATGAAGAGGTCGGGGCGAAGCACGCGTGCCGAAAGCGTGACGTAGACATTGTCTTCGTCTTTATCGGTTGCCGTGATCAAGCCACGCGCGCGCTCGATTCCGGCTTCGCGCAGGACAGCGGGCGTCGTCGCGTTGCCGGAAACGGTGAGAAATCCATCGCGAGTCGCATCGTCGAGCGAGCCTTGGTTGACGTCGATGACGACGAAAGAGACGCGTTCGGCAACGAACTCGCGCGCGATCTCACGGCCGACGCGGCCGAAGCCGCAAAGTATATAATGGTCCTTCACGTTGCGGATGCGATTTCGCAGGCGACGTCGCCCGACCTCGATTCCGAGTTGCCCTTCGAGGAGGTAGCTCGCGAAGGCAAGGAACGTGTAACTCGTTGCGGCGACGCCGAGAAGGATCACGGCGAGCGTGAGCCGACGGCCCGAGACCGAGAGCGTATGCGGTTCGCCTCCGCCGACGGTCGTGATCGTCGCGACCGTCATATAAAACGCATCGAACCAGGACCAGCCCTCGATACGCACGTAGGCGACGGTGCTCGCGAGCACCACG
>JAYTXC010000132.1:0-15587 GCA_043743145.1 Rhodospirillales bacterium | reverse complement strand
AGGACGGATTCTGCGTCTCCCCTCCGGAGGCGCTTTGCACGTCATGGGGTCGCACTCCGGAGCACCGCTCCTTTTCCTTCACGGTGTGGGCGGCGGCGCATGGTCTTTCGCCCCGCAAGCTGCGGCGCTGTGCGACGAGCGGCGAGTGTACGTATGGGAAGCGCGCGGCCACGGCATCGCGCGCGCGACGGCCGATGCCGGGCTCGGCGATTACTTCACCGATGCCGGCGAAGCGCTCGACGCGATTCGCACGGATGGCGCGCGCGAAGCGGGTAATGCGGTGCCGTGGGTCGTCGGTCACTCGATGGGCGGATTGCTCGCGATTGCGCTGGCGGCGGAGCGACCTGCAGGCGTTCGCGGGCTCGTGCTCGTCGATCCTGTGTATGCACCGGATGGCGCCACACACCTCGACGGGCGCGCCGCGCGCATCGCGCGACGGGTGTCCGAGCCGCTCGTTGCGTCGATGCTACGCGACGGTTTCGTCGCGCGCAGCATCGCGCGAGCGGTCTTTGCGGCGGCGTTCAGGGATCCCGATTGTCGCGACCGGGCTTGGCGGCGGCAACGGACGCAGGTCCCCATCGAGTATCCGAAGATGATGTACGAGGCCTTCGATGGGCCGACGCATTTTCCCAATCGTGCCTTCGCGCGCGAGATCGCCGTTCCGACGCTGCTCTTCGAACCCGACGCTGATGTGCGGCCGCGGTTCCCGCAGCTCGTCACGGATCTCGAACGTCTTGGCGAACGCTTCACGTATCTCGTTCTCGATGGAGGCCATTATCTGCAGTTGGATCGGTCGGCGGCGCGCCTTACCGCGAGCATTCGCGCGTTCGTGAACCGATGGTGAACATGAGCGCCCCGCGGCGCTATCGCTTGGTCCTCACGGCAGTGCTCGTCGTGGCGCTCGTTGCGGCGTTCTACGTCGCGATCGTGCGCGAGCGACGCGAACTCGCATCGCGCCACGTCGAAATTGCGATGGATTACGCCGACTTTGCCGCGCTCGCGCAATCGTACGGTTACGACAAAGGCAATTTCCTCATCGAATTGCGTCGCGCGGGCCTCACGTCGCTCGCCGTCGGTGAAGAGCTGGGCGGCAACATCAACGGCGGCTCGTCGGCGACCGTCTACGGCGGGCAGCAACTGATCTCGCAAGCGCGCCTCGCACCCGTCCGCGAACCGACGCTCGCGGCATTGCTTGCGAAAAACGCGATCTCACCCGACGAACTCTATCTCACGATTTACGACGCGGCCTCCGTCGCACGCTATCGTACCGCGCTCGCCGAGCATCTCGGGCCGCGTGCCGTACGCGTGTTGCACGCGAGCGCGCCGACGATTCTCGCCATTCGTTCGCAGAACGAATATTTTTCGGGGCTCGGCATGGGCTTTCCGAGCGAGCCGCTCGACCTCGCGCGCAAGCTCGGACTCTTTTTTATCCCGCGCGTGCAGAACGACGAGCGCTTCGGGAAGGCCGAAATCGATCGCGTCTTCGCGTCGTTCAAACGCGGCGAACGGCCGTCGACGGTCGTCTTCTCGGGCCAGCGCAACGAAGTGCTCGGCTTTCCCGACCATCTCGCGGATACCGCCGATGCCTTCAAACGTACCGGACTGAACTTCGGCTCGATCGAGATCTACGATAAACTCCAGTTGCAAAAAGGCAACGACGGTCTCGCCGAAAAGGCGATCGCGCGCACCACGCGCGTGCAGGCGATTTCCAAACCCGAACTCGAGAAACTCGATTTCGACACCGTCGTCGCGCGCTATCTCCTCGGCGTGCGCGAACGTAACGTGCGCGTGGTGTATTTACGCCCGTTCTTGCATGAGAATAATGGCATGTCGCTCGAGAAGACCAACGTCGAGCTGGTGCGCCAGATCGTCGCCGGTCTTGCCGCGCGGGGCTTCACGCTCGGCCGTGCGACGCCCGTCCAAGGCTTTCGGATCAATCCGCTCGTGATCGCGCTCGTCTCACTCGCCGTGCCCGCGATCATCGTCTTGCTCTTCGAAGCGTTCGGGAAGCGGCGTGCGAATATCGCGTATATCGCCTTCGGGATCGATCTATTGCTGGTGCTCGGCGGATACGTTTCGCATCACGATCTCGCGGCGCGCAAAGCGCTCGCGCTTTTGGGCGCGATAGGCTTTGCGACGATGGGCTTCGTTGCGATCCCGCGTGCGTTCACGTCGCCGCCTTCGGCGTCTCTCGGTGCGAATATTCTCGCGGGCCTGCGCACCGTGGGCGTCGCAACGATGTTTGCCCTTGCCGGCGCACTCGTCGTCATCGGGCTCGTGAGCACACCGGTACTCATGGAAGAGATCGATCGCTTCGCCGGCATCAAGGCCGTCATCATCGTGCCGCCGCTGCTCGCGTTCGCGCTGTACGTCTATTCGCGCCGTTTTGGCAACGAGCCGCCCGACGCGCGGACGAGCGCACTCGCTCCCGTGCGCGTCTACGAGCTTGCGATGTTCGTCGTGCTCGCGGGCGCGGCCGTCGTCTACGTTTCGCGGAGTGGTAATTCGAGCGATATCACGCCATCGGCATTCGAACTCGCGCTGCGATCGAACCTCACGCAAGTGCTCGGCGTGCGACCGCGCTTCAAAGAGTTCGCGATCGGCTTTCCGCTGTTGATGCTCTTGCCCGCGTTACGGATGGAACACAAGCGTGTCGTCGGATGGCTCTTCGCGATCGGCGCGGCGATCGGCACCTCCGATATCGTCGATACGTTCTCCCATCTCCACACGCCCCTCGTGGCTTCTCTTATCCGCGTCGTCAACGGCGCCGTTGTCGGGATCGTGCTCGGCGTGCTCGCGATCGTCGCGTATCGGGCGATCGACGGCCGCATTCGTGCATCGGGCGTGCGCCGTCGTTTGCGCGCGTCCTAGTGCGCGTTCTTCTCAGCGGGTACTACGGATTCGATAATCTCGGCGACGACGCGCTGCTCCAGATCATCGTCTCGCAACTCAAAACCCGCTATCCGCACGCGACGATCGATGCGCTCTCGGCCAAACCTGAAAACACCGCGCACGAACTCGGCATCGAAGCGACGCCACGCTGGGATCAAGGAGAGATTCGCGAAGCGATCGGCCGCGCCGATGTCGTGATTTCGGGAGGTGGCGGACTCTTGCAGAATGCGACGAGTCTCAAATCGCTGTTGTATTACGGGGGTATCGTGCGCTCGGCGATTCGTGCGGAGAAGAAGACGATGGTCTTCGCGCAATCGATCGGGCCACTCGATTTCTGGGGCAAGCAGACGGTGCGCGAATGTTGTCGTGGCTTGCACGCTGCAACCGTCCGCGACGAACGGTCGCGCGAACTCTTCGCACCGCTCGTGCCGTCGACAACGGTGGAACGCACGGCTGATCCCGTCTTCTTGTTCGATCCGCCCGAGACGCCAGTCGATCTGCGTGCGGCCGGGCTCGGCGACGAGAGCGATCCGCTCGTCATCGTCTGCGTGCGCAAAACCGCACAACAAACCGATGGCGTTGTCGCGATCGCCGCGGCGATCGATCGACTTGCCGAGAAGCACGGTGCCCGCGTCGCGTTCGTTCCCTTTGGTGGAACGCCCGATGCGGAAGCTTCGACGCTCATCATTCGCAAGTGCAGATCGCAGCCAGTCCTCGTCGCCCTCGACTCACTCGATGCGGTCGCCGCGGCAATCGGACGCGCGAAACTCGTGATTGGTGTGCGGCTACACGCGCTGATTTTAGCGGTGCGTCTGGGGGTGCCGTTCCTCGCGATTCCGTACGATCCCAAAGTGACGGGTCTGCTCGAAGACGTGCGCTATCCGCTCGAATCGCTGTGGGTGCCGGGCCAGAAGCCGGCACCGTCGCAGATTGATGCGCTCGTCGACGATGCCTGGGCGCGTCGCGACGAGCTCGCGGCACATCTCGCGATCGTCGGCGCGGAACAACGCGCGCGCGCCGACCGGAATTTTGCGGTGCTCGATACGCTCGTGCGCTAGTGCTTCTCGATGCGTGTCACGCGCTCGTCGATTCGGACGACGGCGCCCGTGAGCGCATGCAGACCGCCCTCGACGCCGGTGAGCCGCACTTTTACGTCGCCGAGCTCGCGCTCGACGCCGCCGAGCCGCACTTTAACGTTGCCGAGTTCGCACTCGACGCCGCCGAGCCGCACTTTAACGTTGCCGAGTTCGCATTCGACGCTACCGAGTCGATCTTTCACCGAGCCAAGTTCGCGCTCGACGCCGCCGAGTCGACCTTCAATTGAAGTCGTTCGCCCTTCGATGCGATCGAAGCGTTCGTCCATGCGATCGAAGCGTTCGTCCATTCGATCGAAGCGTTCGTCCATTCGATCGAAGCGCTCGTCCACGCGCTCGAAGCGCTCGTCGACACGCTTGAAGCCGAATTCCACCGCATCTTTGAGGCTAAAGACCGCCGCGAGAATCGCTTCGCCATTTTCCATGTCGCGGTATCATCGCGACTTGGCGTCGATCTGACAAGCCCTCAAGACGCTTTTATGGGGGCCCACGTAGAAATGTCCGGTTTGTAGCAAAGCCGACGCCGATCGATCGAACGATGGCTTCGACCTCGAGCGGCTTCTGGCGATGCGATACGAGCAGACGCTTTCGAAAACTGCACGCTCCAAATCCATCGCAAGATCTGGCACGTCGCCGGGCATCCCGATGCCCGCTCCGAGATCGACGCCGACAACGTGCGGACGCACGTGCCCGAGGTCGCCGCCCAGCATCCCAAGCCGACGACGAAACAACGATATCCCAGCCGCAAAGCACCCCTGACGTTTCTCCTTGGGGCGGACCAGACATTATCACGTGGGCGATCCGCCCACAAGCTGCTTTTCTTTGCGGAACGACGCTCCCGGGGACGGTCGGTGCGGCACCGCGAACGAGGCCCGCTCAATGGCAACGAACGAGACGCTCGCGACCGATTACCGCTCGACGGTGAATCTGCTCAAATCCGACTTCCCGATGCGCGGCGATTTGCCGAAGAAAGAACCCGCGCGCGTTGCGTGGTGGCGCGAGCAGCGCGTGTACGAAAAGCGACTCGCCGCGAATGCCGGGAACCCCCAGTGGATTCTGCACGACGGTCCGCCCTATGCCAACGGCAACATGCACATGGGGCACTTCGTCAATCGCGTCCTCAAAGACGCGTTCGTAAAGGTGCATCTGCTCGACGGCTTCGACGCGCGCTTCGTTCCGGGTTGGGATATGCACGGACTGCCGATCGAGTTCGAAACGCTCAAACATCTCGGGCTCGACTTTCACAAGATCGATCCCATCGAATTGCGCGCGAAATGTCGCGAGCGCGCGATTCATTGGCTCGGTATCCAGCGCGACACGATCTTGCGAATGGGCGTGCTCGGCGACTACGAGCATCCGTATCGTACGATCGATACCGAGTTCGAAGCGACGATCGTCGATACGCTCGCCGATCTCGCCGAAGCCGGACAGATGTATAAGGGCTTACGCGCGACGCTCTGGTGCACGCACGATGAAACGGCGCTCGCCGAAGCCGAGATCGAATACAAAGAGAAGCTCTCGCCGTCGATCTACGTTCGCTTTACGGCGAACGACGCGCAGCGCACGGATCTCTTCACGCGCTTCGGTCTCGCGGATGTTGCGGGCGCGCGCGTTTCGGTCGTCATCTGGACGACGACGCCGTGGACCCTGCCCGCCAACGTCGCGATCGCCGTCAAACCCGATGCGACCTATGCGATGTATCGGGTCGCATACTCTGACGGCGACTCCGAGTACATCATCGTAGCCGACGCGTTGGCATCCGACGTTGTTCCTCGGCTTGAAGCAATCAAAGCCATGTCCGGTGTGAGCATTGTCGATTCGGATTCCGTGGCCGAGCCGATCCTCGGTAACGCGCTCGTCGGCGCGAACGTGCGTCACCCGTTTCTGGATCGCGATTCGTTGCTCGTTGGCGCCGAGTATGTCGAACTCGAAACGGGAACCGGTGCGGTGCACACGGCTCCGGGCCATGGCGTCGACGACTTCGAGACAGGAACGCGATACGGTCTGCCGATCCTCAACCCCGTTGACGGTTCGGGCCACTTCGTCGCAGAAGCCGCGCCCTACGCGGGGCTCGAAATCTTCGCGGCAAACGAGCACATCATCGCCGATCTCGCCGCGAGTGGCGCGCTCGTCCAACAACACGCGTACACGCATTCGTATCCGCATTGTTGGCGCTGCAAGAATCCGGTCATCTTCCGTTCGACCGCGCAGTGGTTCATCGCGATGGACGTCAACCGCTTGCGCAAGCGCATCGAAGCGCACGTGCCCGAGATCGGTTGGTACCCCGCGTGGGGTGAGAATCGCATGTTGCAGATGATCGAGAATCATCCCGAGTGGTGTGTTTCGCGGCAGCGCACGTGGGGCACGCCGATCCCCGCCGTGATCTGTCGCGGGTGCAACGAGATCATTCTCGATGCCGGCGTCGCGCGCAGGGTGGCGACGGTCTTTCGCGAGCGGGGCCTACCAGACGCGAACGCGTCGGATCTGTGGTGGACGGAATCCATCGAAACGTTCTTGCCTGCGAACTTCTCGTGCGCGTCGTGCGGCGGCACGGCGTTCGATAAAGAGAAGAATATCGTCGACATTTGGTTCGAGTCGGGTGTGACGCATCGCGCGGTGTTGCGCCAACGCGGGCTGCATTGGCCCGCGGATCTCTATCTCGAGGGCAGCGATCAGTATCGTGGCTGGTTCCGGAGTAATCTCATCACCGCGGTCGCAACGCTCGGTGCGCCGCCGTACAAAAACGTCGTATCGACGGGCTGGGTCGTCGATGCCAACGGCCGCGCGATGCACAAATCGACGGGCAACTACATCGGCGCCGACGACGGAATGCAACAGTACGGGGCCGACGTGTTGCGACTGTGGGTCGCATCCGTCGAGTTCACGGCGGATATGCGTCTTGGCGACGAGCTCCTCACATCGATCGGCGCGGTCTATCGCAATTTGCGTAACCGTTTCAAGATGTTGCTCGATCTCACGGTCGATCTTCGCCCCGAAGATCTCGTGCCGCGCGATCTGCTCCATCCGATCGACCGCCTCGCACTCGCACGTCTCGACGAGGTCGCGCACGACGTCGTTGCGGCCTACAAGAGCTATCGCTTGCACGACGTCTATCTCGCGCTCGTCGATTTCGATACGTCCGATCTCTCGAGCTTCTACATCGAGATGCTCAAGGATCCGGTTTACTCGGGCGAACGCGACGGCGCGCGCCGACGTTCCGCGCAGAGCGCCGCCTTCGTAATTTTCGAGTCGCTCTGCGCGCTCTTCGCACCGATCCTTTCATTTACCACGGAAGAAGCGTGGCAATGCGTTCCGGAATCGCTGCGTGGTGGGCGCGCCAGCGTTTTCGACCTGTCGTTGCCGCATGGCCGTGCGCGTGGGACGGCTGAGGCCTCCGAACTCGAGCTGTGGAACGTCCTCAAACGATTGCGTACGAGCGTGGCCGCAAGCGACGGCGAACGCGATTTCGCGCTCGCGGCGAAGGTCTACGCGAGTGACTCGCTCGTGCAGCGCCTCACGGCACTCGGTGACGGCGCTCGCGAAGCACTCGTCGTTTCGGCGCTCGCCATGCACGTCGAGTCGACGACGGACGATCTCGAAGCGCGCGTCGAACTCTCCGCAGCAACCGGCGCGAAATGTCCGCGTTGTCGCAAGACGCTCCCGCTCTCGGGCGATGCCCTCCACCCGACCCTCTGCGGACCGTGTGCGACGATCGTTCACGCCCTGCATACGGCGAGCGAACCTACGGTGCCGTAGTAATCGCCAGATGGGAATATCGAAGGGGCCGCATCGTACCGATGCGGCCCCTATTTCCAATGACGTGCGATCTGGAGTTTAGCGCTTGGCTTTCTTCGCGGCGGTTTTCTTGGCCGTCACTTTTTTTGCGGCGGGGGCTTTCTTTACCGGAGCGGATTTTTTCGCGACGGTCTTTTTGGCTGTCGCTTTTTTCGCGGTGGCTTTCTTCGCGCTGCCGCCACGTTTGGGTGCGCCGACGGCTTCTTTGAGGGGCTTGCCGGGGATGAACTTGAGCACGCGTTTCGCGGGCACGTTCACGGGTTCGCCCGTCTGTGGATTGCGTGCGATGCGCGCGGCGCGATCGCGAATTTTGAATTGACCGAACGGCGTGAGTTGCACTTTATCGCCGGCTTTGAGGACTTCGGTCATCTTGTCGAGGATCGACTCCACGATCTCCGAGACGGTCTTACGTGGCAGTTCGAAGTCTTCTGCGAGTTCTCGCACGAGTTCGTTTTTAGTCATGGGTCCTTTCGGTTACGAGCGTCGGCCCCGATAATGGAACCGAATTCGGCACAGTATAATATGATTCGTCCGGCTTTGCGCGGAAATTTATCAAAAACGGGCAAGATTTACTTGGATTGTCCTTTGCGGAGACGGTAAAACCTCCATTTTTTTCCGCGCAAAACGGTAACACGTCGTCGATATGCCGTTCACGACCGGGCCGCATACTCCAAGCCATGGACGGCATTCATCTTATGGCAACGGCCATGCACGCAGCCAAAGCGCGGCTCGACGTGTCGGCTGCGAATCTCGCGAACGTCTCGAGCGACGGATTTCTTAAGAGTGTCGGGCGTGCGACGCTCACGCAGAGCGGTCTCGTCGTACGTGCGCATATCGATACGACGCCCGGGCCGCTACGACGAACGGGGCGCACGTTCGATCTCGCAACGGCCGGCGCTGGTGGTTTTTTCGTGCGTACGACGGATGGGGCGACGGTCGACGTGCGATCGAGATCGTTCGATCGCGACGCGCGAGGCCATCTCGTCGACGAGCGAGGCGACGTTTTGCTGGGCACGCGCGGGCCGCTCGTGGTGCGTGAGGATGCGATGATCGATGCGCGCGGAGACGTGCGCGAAGCGGGCACGATCGTCGGCCGGATCACCACGCGCCCCGGCACGGCGCTTCAGAGCGGATTTCTCGAAAGCGCGAACGTCGATAGCGTGCGTGAGATGGTCGACGTTCTCGGCGAACAGCGTGCGTTCGAAACAGCGCAGAAAACGCTCGCCGCTCTCGATGACGAGCGCCAGAAAGACGCAAACGACGTCATTCGGATCAAGGGGTAAGCGATGAATCGTGCGATGTTCGCCTCCGCAAGCGGGATGGCGGCGCAACAACAAAATCTCGATGTCGTCGCGGATAATCTCGCGAATGCCGATGTTGCCGGCTTTAAGGGCGCGCAGGCGACGTTCGCGGCGATCGGCGGCAACGCGCAACTCGGCGTGGCTTCGACGGGGACGCGCGAAAATTTCGCGCAGGGCAAGCTCATGAAGTCCGGCGGCGCTTTCGATGTCGCGATCGATGGCGGCGGATTCTTCCGCGTCTCCCGTGATGGCGAAGCCGGATTCACGCGCGCGGGATCGTTCGCGCGTTCGGCCGATGGCTCGCTACGGACGAGCGAGGGCTGGACGCTTGCGGGCGTTCGGCTTCCTGCAAACGTGGTCGACGTGATGGTCGCTCCCGATGGCGCGGTTCGTGTTCGCGGTCGCGATGGGAAGGAGCGCACGATCGCTCGGATCGCCCTTGCGGCCATCGATGTGCCGGAAAAATTGCGACCGATTGGGTCGGCCGTGTTCGGGCCGACCGCCGCTTCGGGTCACGCGCGCGCACTTCCGGCGGGAGGCGATCGCGAACCCAAACTCGTCTTCGGCATGCTCGAGAAATCGAACGTTTCGATCGTGGAGTCGATGATGGCGATTCTCGCCGCGCAACGCGCCTACGAAGCCAACGCGAAAGGAGTGCAAGCCGCAGATGAAATGCTTCGGATCGCAAATAACATCCATCGTTCCTAACCCCGCGCACCGTCGTTCGGTGCGTGATGCGGCTGCAAGTTTCGAAGCGTTGCTCGTGCGCGAAGCCTTCGCGCCGCTCGCGAAAGCGATGGGCTTATACGGCGATACCGTCGTGGCGGCGGCCGCGCAGGCGATCGCGCGAAGCGAACGCGGTGGACTCACCGACCGCTTCGAGCGTTCGATGCGCGTTGCGGAACCATCCGATTTGTCGCTGGAAGCGGTGTCGCGATGACCTGCCTTCCGAGCACGGCTCGCGAACACGCGATCTGCGATCACATCTCGCTCGTTCGCCAGATCGCACGCCGCGTCGCGCGCGTTGCGACGGGTGCTGAATTCGACGACCTCGTCGGTGACGGATCGCTCGGACTCATCCGTGCCGTCGATACGTTCGATCGAACGCGTGGGACGTTGTTCGAATCGTACGCGCGGCGGCTCATCCTCGGTGCGATGCTCAATGGCATGCGCCGTCGCGATCCCGTCTCCGAACGCGTTCGGCGCACGCTCCGGCGCGCGGAAGAGCGACGCTACGAACTCGCACAAGAACATGGCACGATGCCGACGTTCGTCGAGCTCGAACGCGACGACCCGACGCTCCAGCGCGCGCGCGTCGCAGCGCACCGGCAGGCCACGCTCTCTCTCGACGTCGCCGCACCCGTCAAACGCGATCCGCTCGCCGATTCGAGTTTGGAGCCGAGCGCTCACGTCGTCGCGCGCGCGAAACGCGCGGCATTGCGCGAAGCCGTCGCGCTCTTACCGGAGCGCGAGCGCCGAATTCTTTCCCTGCACTACGCGGACGAACTCAGCTTGCGCACGATCGGCGCGCGACTCGCCGTTTCGCCGCAACGCGTCTCGCAACTCCATCTCAGTGCCCTCGCACGATTGCGCCGCTCGGCGTTCGCACCGTGAACGCGCGCGTCGATCCCGACGGCGGTATGCTCGCTCTCGGCCTTACGGCGACCACACCTGCGCCCGAAGCGCTCGCGCCACTCGCGATCGATCCCGACGAGCGATACGATGGGCCCGCGCTACCGAGCGATCACCCCGCATGGCTGCGCGATGCCGTCTCGATTTCGCAGCGGGCGCGTGCGCTCTTGGCCGCGCTCAAACCCGTCGTGATCCACGTGATCGGTGTTTGGGAACATCGCGTTCGGTCGATCGTCATCGGTGACCGGTCGATGAAGGTCGATGCGAGCGGATCGTACCGGATCGATTAGGTCGTAGCGTTCATCTTCCAAAGTGTGTGCTCGATGACGTGGGCGATGCGTTCGCTGCCTTGAGCCGATGCGGCGAGGACGTCGGCATGTGAGACGTCGCGATCGGGTACGATGACGTTCGTGATGAGCGAGAGCCCGAGCACCGAGAGGCCGAGTCGACGTGCGGCGATCGTTTCCAGGACGGTCGACATGCCGACCGCATCGGCACCGAGCCTGCGCAGCATCTCCGATTCTGCGGGCGTTTCGTACTGCGGTCCGCGCACGCCCGCGTACACGCCTTCGCGTATCGTTCCGCTCGCGAGCGTGGTTGCGCGCGCAAGCGCGCGCATGTCCGGTGCATAGGCGTCGCGCATATTGACGAACGGGTCGAGATCGTCGTGGACGATCGGCGATTCGCCCGTTACATTCAGGTGATCGCTCGCGATCATGACGTCGCCCGCAGCAAAGTTCGTGTTGAGGCCGCCTGCGGCGTTGGTAAGGACGATCGTTCGCGCTCCGGTGGCGGCCGCGAGTCGAACGAGATACGTGACTTCGCGCGGAGTATATCCCGCGTAGAGATGCGCGCGACCGGCGAACGCGACGACGCGCCGATTGGCCCACGTGCCGACGCGCGCGACGCCGAGATGGCCCGGGACTCGGGGTTCGGGCGCTCCGAGCTTCGCATAAGCGATGTCGCTGCCGTCGATGCGCGCGAGCACGGCGGGCGCGAGTCCGCTTCCGAGCACGACCGCCAAATCGATGGTGCCGCCAGCACGCTTGACGAGACGCTGCGCGGCCGTCGCGAGACGCGTTGCGGCGCTAATGCGCGCCGACTTCGAGCGGCGTTTGGGCGAGGAGATTCGTGCCCGTCATCACGGCGGGTGCGATGAGGCCGAGCAGCGGCAAGAGCGTTGGTGCGATATCGCCGAGTTTGCCATCGCGCAGCGCGCCACAATACGGTTCGCGCGAGACGATCACGAACGGCACGGGATTCGTCGTATGCGCGGTGAGCGGATTGCCACTGGGATCGAGTTTCTCTTCGGCGTTTCCGTGATCGGATGTGATTGCGAGGATTCCGTCGGCATCGAGCACGGCGCGTTCGAGTCGGCCGAGTGCGACGTCGAGCGTCTCGACGCTCGAAATCGTCGCGTCCAACACCCCCGTGTGTCCAACCATATCGGCGTTGGCGTAATTCATGACGATCACATCGTGGATGCGATCGCGAATATCTTCCAGTGCCTCGGTCGTGATCTCACTCGCACGCATCTCGGGTGCCAGATCGTACGTCGCGATGCTGCGATCCGATGGCACGAGCGTGCGCGCTTCACCGGGAAACTCCGTTTCGCGCCCGCCGTTAAAGAAATATGTCACGTGCGCGAATTTCTCGGTTTCCGCCAGGCGCAGTTGCGTGAGCCCGGCCGCGGCGACGATCTCACCGAACGTGTCGCTCTGCGGCCGCGGCCCGAAGAGCACGGGGTTGGTCATATCTTCTTCGTATTTCGTCATCGTCGCGAAGAAGAGATCGGTATACGCGTGTGTCGCAAACGCATCGAAGCCGGGCTTCGAAAATGCGAGCGTCATCTCGCGCGCACGATCGGGGCGAAAGTTAAAGAAGACGACCGCATCGCCATCGCGGATCGGGCGCGACTCGCCGACGAGTGTCGGGACGACGAATTCATCGGTCTCGCCACGCGCGTATGCGGCGACGAGTGCCTCGGTCGCGGTGGCCGCGTGATGCTTCGCATCGCCGCGCGCGAGCGTGCGATACGCGGCTTCCACGCGATCCCATCGTTTGTCGCGATCCATCGCAAAAAAACGACCGGTGATCGACGCGATCGCGCCAGCCGCGCCCGAAGCGACGAGACGCGCTTCGAGTCGATCGAGATACCGTTGCATCGACGACGGCGGCACGTCGCGACCATCCCCGAAGGCATGCACGGCGATGCGCGCGCCCGCGGCACACGCCGTGTCGATGAGGGCGAAGAGATGGTCGATCGAGCTGTGCACGCGTCCATCGGAAAGTAAACCCATGAAATGCAGCGTGCCACCGGAGGTTTTCGCGTGCGTGATGGCGTTTGCGAGCGTGGCGTTGGTGGCGAATGTCCCATCCGCGAGCGACTCGTTGATGACGACGACACCTTGTGGTACGACGCGACCGCTGCCGATATTGATGTGGCCGACCTCGCTATTGCCCATCACGCCGGCAGGTAAGCCGACGGGTTCGCCGCTCGCTTCGAGCAGCGCGTGCGGATACGTCGCGAGCATGCGCTCCCAGTTCGGGAGCTTCGCCGATGCGATGGCGTTACCGTAGACTTCGTCGCGGTGGCCCCAGCCATCGAGAATCGCGAGGACGAGCGGGCCTTTGCGCGCGCGCGCTACGCTCACGACGCGCTCGCTTTCGAACGCGCGCCATCGATGACGGCGGCAAATTCCGGGGCGGTGAGGCTCGCGCCACCGATGAGCCCGCCGTCGATCTCGGGCATCGCCATGAGTGCCACCGCGTTCTCGCCCTTCATACTTCCGCCATAGAGGATGCGCGCGCGCGCGAGCCCATCGACGCTCGCGCGGATCTGCGCGATCACGGCGTTCGCGTTTTCGGCTGAATCGACGAGACCCGTGCCGATCGCCCAGATCGGTTCGTAGGCAACGACGCAGCGCGCGACGTCGTCTCTCGAGACTCCGAGAAAGGCGGCGCGCGTCTGCAACGTCACTTTCGCATGCGTCTCGCCGAGCTCGTGTTCGGATGCGGTCTCACCCACCGCCACGATCGGCACGATGCCATGCGCGAGCGCGGAGCGCACTTTCCGATTGACCGCAACGTCGGATTCACCGCAGAACGCGCGACGTTCCGAATGTCCGACGATGACGAAGCGGACGCCGATCTCCGCGAGCATCGGAGCCGATACTTCACCCGTGAAGGGACCGTGCGCGAAATCGTGCATCGTTTGTGCGCCGAGCGCGAGCGCCGAACCACGGAGCTCTTCCGCAACCGCCGCGAGAGCGGTGAACGGCGGCGCGACGACCACGTCGACTTCGGACGGAAGCGACAGCGCGCGCAGATCACGCGCGAGCGCGCGCGCCTCGGCGATCGTCTTGTGCATCTTCCAATTGCCCGCGATCAGCGGTCGGCGTACCGCCGCGCTCGCGCTCACGCGTTCGCGCCGGAAGTTGCCGCCGAGCGTTCGAGTGCCGCGACACCGGGGAGCGTCTTTCCCTCAAGAAATTCGAGCGTCGCGCCGCCGCCCGACGAGACGTGCGTCATCTTCCCCGCGAAACTGAGGTCGTGTGCGGCGGCCGCCGCATCGCCGCCGCCGACGACGGTCGTCGCGCCGTGCGCGGTCGCCTCGGCGATCGCCATGCCGATCGTCTGCGTGCCGTTGCGATACGGTGCTTTTTCGAAGACGCCCATCGGGCCGTTGAAGACGATCGTTTTCGCCTCGCGCAAGACATCGGCGTAGGCGGCTGCCGTCGCGGGCCCGATGTCGAGGATCATGCGCGAGCCGACGTCGGCGAGCGCGACGGTCGCGGCTTCGTGGTCCGCATTGAACGCCGATGAAACGACGGCGTCGGTTGGAAGATGCAGCGGGACGTTCTTCTTCTTCGCGAGCGCGATGATCGCGGTTGCCGGCCCGAGATCGGCATCTTTGAGGCTCGATCCGACATCGTGACCCTGTGCCGCGAGAAACGTATTGGCCATGCCGCCGCCGATAACGAACGCACTGACCTTATCGAGTAGCGCCGTAAAGACGCCGACTTTATCTCTGACCTTCGCGCCACCGATCGCGCAGACGAATGGTGTCTGCGGCGCTTGCGTGAGCGCGCCGAGTGCTTTGAGTTCGGCTTCCATCAAGAATCCCGCAGCCGAGGGAAGATGACGGGCGATTCCCTCCGTCGATGCGTGCGCGCGGTGCGCGGTGCCGAACGCGTCGTTGACATAGAGATCGCCGAGCGATGCGAGTGCGGTTGCGAACGCATCGTCATTGCGTTCTTCTGCAGCGTGGAAACGGACGTTTTCGAGCAACACGATATCGCCGTCGTCCATGCCCGCAACGGCGGTCTGTGCGATCGGACCGATGCAGTCTTCCGCGAACGCGACATCGATGCCGAGACGCTTCGAGAGATCGCTCGCAACCGGTCGAAGCGACATCGCGGGCACGACGGCGCCATCGGGTCGGCCGAGATGCGCGAGCACGATCGTGCGAGCGCCATGCTCGTGCAGGTAGCGTAGCGTTTCGAGCGCAGCGACGATGCGTGTGGGATCGCCCACGACGCCGTCTTTCATCGGAACGTTGAGGTCTTCACGAACGATGACGCGCTTGCCGCGCACGTCGAGGTCGCGCAAGGTACGGAAGTGCATCGCGGGCTTAGACGGCGGCCGGGAGCTTCGCGAGGACCATCTCGGTGACGTCGGCGAGACGGCACGAGTAACCCCACTCGTTGTCGTACCACGCCGCCAGCTGGATGAGCTCGCCCTGCGCGCCATTGAGTTTGGAATCGATGATCGAGCTATACGGCGAGCGTTTGAAATCCATCGAGACGAGTTCCTCTTCGCTGTAGCCGACGATGCCTTTGAGATCGCCGCTCGTCGAAGCCCCACGCAAGAT
>JAYTXC010000131.1:0-2911 GCA_043743145.1 Rhodospirillales bacterium | reverse complement strand
TTTTTTTCCGTCACGAGTTCGCGCAAGCCGACTGTCTTGCGTGCGGCGGCTCGCGTCGCGGGTGGTAGCGTCGGGTCCATCGCAGATTCCGGCGGGCAGAGTTGGTTGATGTAATCGAGATCCCACTCTTTGCTCAGCTCGTCGCGGAATTGATAAACTTCTGGTAATTCCATTTCGGTATCGAGCAAAACGACCGGGAAGGGCACGCTGCCGAGAAAGGCTTTGCGTGCGAGCCAGAGCAGCGCCGTGCTGTCTTTGCCCATCGACCAGAGCATGCACAGCGGTTGGACGCGGAAATATGCTTCGCGTAAGATCGCGATGGAACGTGCTTCGAGTTCGTCGAGATGGTTCACGATTTTCCGTTCTCCGTGTGCGCGGGATTGCTCGCATGTAGCCCGCATTCGAGCTTATCGAAACCGGACCAGCGGCCGGCGCGTGGATCTTCTCCCACGGCGATCGCGCGCGTGCAATGCGTGCATCCAAGCGACGGATAACCGTGATCGTTGAGGGGATTATACGGTACGTCATGTGCGACGACGTAGGCCCAGATGTCCTCAGAGGTCCAATCGGCGAGTGGTGCGATCTTCGCGAGGCCGGTCGTGTCGTCTTGCGAGACGACGTCGACGTTCGTGCGCGTAGCAGATTGGTCGCGGCGAATGCCGGTGATCCACGCATCGAAGTTCGCAAGAAACTGTTGTTGCGGCACGACTTTGCGCAGATTGCAACACGCGTCAGGGTCTCGCGCCCAAAGCGCTTCGCCGTACCGCGCGTTCTGCTGTGCGACCGTGAGCTCGGGTCGAACGGCAATTGGTTCGATACCGTAGCGTCCGCGGACGCGCTCGACGAGTGCGTAGGTTTCGTCGAAGAGCAATCCCGTATCGAGGAAATAGACGGGGATCGATGCATCGCGTTTTACGATGAGATCGAGCAACACCATGCCGGAGGGTCCACCGAACGAGCACGCGAGTGCGATCTTTCCGGAATACCGCGCGAGCGCGTCATCGAGGATTTTTTCCGCGCGTGCGAGTGCCGATGCCGCGATCATACGAGTCGCGCTCCCGCAAAGGCGAGCGCACCCACGACGATCGGTCGTAACCAGTCATCGCCGAGTACGGTTGAAAGGCGGCTGCCGAGCCAGACACCGGGAAGCGATCCCGCGAGCAAGCCGATCGCGAGTCGATAGTCGACATCGCCGAAAGACGCGTGCCCGAACGCGGCGATCGGAACGAGAAATGCAGCAAACGCAATTTCGGAGCCGATGAGGCGCCGCAACGTGACCGCGGGGACCGCGAACGCGAGGAGTGGGAGCGTGATCGATCCGCTACCGATCGAGGTGATGCTTACGAGGAAGCCGACGATCGCGCCGATGGCGATGACCGCTTGGGCGGGCGCTGCCGTGCTCGTGTTCGATACGACGATGATGCGCGAGGTCGCTCGCGAGCGCACGATCCACGAGACGATTGCGCCGGCGCATGCCAGGAGAATCGCGATGCCGATCGCGTGACGGAGTGCGGATTGGAGGGCGACTTCGTTGACGTGTGTGCGCAGAATCGCGTACGTCGCGAGCCCGGCGAGCGACCCCGGGATGCCGCCCCCGAGTAGCGCGCGTGTCACGATCCAATCGACATTGCCACGTCGCGCGTGGAGACCGAATGCGAGCAGTTTGGTCGGGACGCTATAGAGCAGATCGGTCCCGATCGCAAGACTTGGTTTCACGCGTAGCACGAGTACGAGGAGCGGAATGAGGAGCGACCCGCCGCCGATGCCGGAGAGGCCGACGAACGTTCCAACGATGAGGCCGACGAGGGCAATTTGTGGATCGAGAAGCATGGCGATGCGGTGAAGACTCCGTGCGAAAAAAGTGAGCGGCGAAAAAAAGAAGCCCCCGCGCTCGGCGGGGGCTTGTCGGGGGCGAACTCGTACGTCCGTCAGCCGATAAGCAATCCGCGCCGACCCACGAGCGGGCGACAGCAGAGACAGACGGGACAACACGCGAGACGGAGCATTTCGAGCGGAACCGTAGCACGCGTTCCGGGGACGTGTCAAATCGTTTGGCTGGGTGGCCGCCGGTCGCGAAGAGGTCTGCCCCGCTCGAAGCCGCGTTCGAAGATCGCGATCGTAGGGTCCCGGCAGGGCGCCAATGGGCCTCCGCGAATTTTGCGAGTCGGCAACGACAATCCCGAATAGCTCAGTTGGTAGAGCAGCTGACTGTTAATCAGCGGGTCTCTGGTTCGAGTCCAGATTCGGGAGCCATTCGAAAGCCCGCCAAATCGTACGATTTGGCGGGCTTTTTGCATGAGAGAACTCCCCACATGTATGTTCTGGGTCGTGGCTGGGTCATGTAGGTTTCGAGCGTACCCGCAACGACCATAGCGGGAGCTGACGAAGGCGACTTCGGGGTGACTCGAAGCATGGCCGTGACAGGCTCAACGGCTCGTTGTTGCATGCAGGCATCAAGTGCGAGTACGCGTCCATCGTCTGTCGAATGCTCGCGAACGAATGCGTGCGAGCCACTCATCTCGTCCGGGATGCCGATCGGAGAGGTGCGTTCGTCTCCTCCAAATTGCGATTTGCTTCACGATGTTCGCTTCGACGGCCGCCTCAGCCCAGGTTCCCGCGAATCGGTTCGTGGACCGTCCTGCGTATACGCTTGTTGGGACGCACATGGGGTCGACGCTCTGGCCGACGCGGCGGCGTCTCTCATAGCGGCGAACGAATACGGCGACGCTTCTGGGCATGGCGGCCAATAAAAACTTCGCGCTACGCCACGATCGCCTCGCGCGAGCGCTTTACGCCGTGAATCCGACGACGGGACGCGGAGTTTTTTGTAAAGGAAGTTCCGGGCTCCTCAACCGACCGACGTAAAACCTCGGCTCCGAAGCTGCGACCGGGCATTGCAGCGTAAAGCATG
>JAYTXC010000130.1:0-9999 GCA_043743145.1 Rhodospirillales bacterium | reverse complement strand
GCACTCGGCGAGATGGGCATCGGGAATACGACGAGTGCGGCTGCGATCGTCGCGCTTTTTTGTGGCGTCAATCCCAAAACCGTCACCGGCCGCGGTACCGGGATCGATGACGAACGCATGGGTGTGAAGCGCCGCGTCGTGGCGGGGGCCGTGGCGCGTCTCGCGGGTGCCGATTGGCGACGTATCGCCGCGGGTGTCGGTGGCTTCGAAATCGTCGGCTTAGCGGGCGCAATTCTCGCAGCTGCCGCGCATCGCATTCCCGTCGTGCTCGACGGCTATATCGTCTCCGCAGCCGCACTGTTGGCAAAAGCGATCGCGCCGGATGCGATCGGGTACTGCATCGCCTCGCATCGATCGCAAGAACCCGGCCACGCGATTGCCCTGCGTGCGCTCGGCTGCGTACCGCTCTTCGATCTCGAATTGCGTTTGGGTGAAGGCAGCGGCGCGGCGCTCGCATTACCGCTCGTCGATGCGGCATCGCGCATGATCTGCGAGATGCGGACCTTCGCCGAAGCCGGTGTGTCGGAGGCCGTGCCGTCGTAGGCCGCATCGTCGCGACGATCGGGGCGGCGTTCGGGTATTTTTCGATCTTGCCGGTCGGCCGTTTCGCCGCCGGCCCGGCACCCGATGCCACGACGCTCGTGGCTCTGCCGCTCGTCGGCGCGGTCGTTGGCGCGCTCGCCGGTTCGCTCGGTCTCGGCGCATCGTTCGTGTTGCCGCATGCCATCGCGGCGGCCATCGCACTCGGTGCGGTCATCGTGTTCACGGGTGCCATTCATGTCGACGGTTTTCTCGATGGCTGCGATGCGTTTATCGCGACGGTGACACCCGAACGCCGACTCGAAATTCTCAAAGATCCGCGTCACGGCACCTTCGCCGTCGCCGGGATGTTCGTTGCAGGCACGATTTGGTACGCGTCGCTCGCGGCGATTCCGCCAGCACGCTATCCCGCGATCCTCGCGTTCGCAGGGGCCCTCGCGCGCGCGGCGGCCGTTCCCAACGCCTTCGCATTTCCATACGCGCGAGGTGGTGCGGTCGCGCGTGCGTTCGTCTCGAGACCGGCGATCGTTCCACTTTTGGCAATCATGACCGTCATCACGATCGCCGCGTTCGCAATCGCGCCGCCGTACGTCGTAATGGTGCCCGTTGCGATCGCGATTTCATGGCTTTTGGGCCGCTCGATCGCGCGTCGTCTCGGAGGCGGACTCGTTGGTGATGCCTACGGATTCATCATCGTTATCGTCGAGATCGCCGTACTCGCCGTCGTTGCTGGGGCAGGCTCGCGCGGCGGCTAACGAGTAAGCGAGAGATCGTGTCCGATACTTCCATAACGAATTACCTGCATCTCCCGATCGGTGAGAAATCGCCCGAAGAGATGAACGTCATCATCGAGATTCCCGAAGGCTCGCGAAACAAATACGAGTACGACAAACATCTCAACGTCTTTCGCCTCGATCGCGCCCTGCATTCACCCGTTTATTATCCCGGCGATTACGGCTTCGTGCCGCAGACGCTTGCCGAAGATGGCGACCCGCTCGACGTCCTCGTGCTCGTCGTGCAGCGCACGTTTCCCGGCTGTTTGATGGTCGTGCGGCCAATCGGTCTGCTCAAGATGATCGATAACGACGAGCCCGATGATAAGGTTCTCTGCGTTCCCGTCGGCGAGCCCGCGTATAACGGCGTGCACACGGCGACGCAAATTTTTCCGCATACGTTGCGGACGATCTCGCATTTCTTCGAGACGTACAAGACGCTCGAAGGGAAGAAAACGAGCACCCACGGCTGGCAGGATGCCGCTGCGGCGCGGCGGTCGGTCGTCGAATCACACGAGCGCTTCAAGGCTGCCAACCCCAACTTCACACTCGCCGGATCGGCCGCACACTAGAGGCGTCGGAGCGCGCCTGGATCCTCTGCGGCGGCGCCGATCGGGTCGCCGTGCATCGCCGTTGCGAAAAGCTCGGCCGTATCGACGAGCCGCGGCCCCGGCCGATTCACGAACGCGTTGCCGTCGATCGCATACGCGCGCCCGTCGTGCACGGCGCGTAACGTTTTCCAAGCGGGTTCGTGCGCGGCGAGATCGTCGATCGCGCGCAGCGTTGCGGCGAGATCGAAACCACATGGTGCCACGATGATGACGTCGGGATCAGACGCGACGATTGCATCCCAAGCGAGTGTCTGCGAATACGCACCGGGCGTCGCCAGGAGTGCTTCGCCGCCCGCGAGATCGACGAGGCCGGGCGTCCAATGTCCGGCATTGTAGGGCGGATCGGTCCACTCGAGCACGAGCGTTCGCGGTCGCGGTTTCCCCGCGACGGCCGCCCGCAGACGCTCGGCTCGCGCGCGTAGCGACGCGACGAAACGGGCGGCTTCGTCGTCCGTTCCGGTGAGCGAACCGATCGTCGCGATGTTCGCGTAGATGTCGTCGAGCGACGTGGGTTCGAGCGAGATCACGCGCGGATCGCCGCGTAGACCTTTGGCTGCGGCATCGACGATCTCGTACGACACGGCACACACCGAACACAGCTCCTGCGTGATGATGAGGTCAGGTGCTAAACGTTCGAGGAGCGTACGATCGAGCGCGTAGAGACTCGAGCCCGCATGGAGGCTCTCGCGAACGTGGCGATCGATCTCGTTCGCGCGAGCGGCGTGCGGGAGCGAGCTCGCCGTAAGATGCGGTTTTTCGCGCGCCGCGGGCGGGAAGTCGCACTCGTGCGTTACGCCGACGAGACGACCCGCGAGGCCGAGCGCGTAGAGGATCTCCGTCGCGCTCGGCAAGAGGCTGACGATCCGTCCTCGTGCCGGAACCACCCATGAATCGACCACGACCCGTCCAATCTTTTTGCGTAACGACTTGCCGAAAGAGTTCGACTTCCGGCTGCGTAACGCTGTTGCCAACGATGGAAAAAATCAAGGTCGCGCACCCGATCGTCGAACTCGATGGTGACGAGATGACCCGCATCATCTGGCACATGATCCGCGAACGGCTGATCTTACCGTACCTCGACATCGACCTCAAGTATTTCGATCTCGGCATCGAACATCGCGATGCCACGGCCGACGCCGTCACGATCGAAGCCGCTCGCGCGATTCGCGAATACGGGGTCGGCGTGAAGTGTGCGACGATCACGCCCGACGAAGCGCGCGTCGCGGAGTTCGCGCTTTCGTCGATGTGGCGCTCGCCCAACGGCACGATCCGCAACGAACTCGACGGCACCGTCTTTCGCGAGCCGATCATCTGTCGCAACGTTCCGCGCTTGGTGCCGGGATGGACGGATCCCATCGTCATCGGCCGCCACGCGTTCGGCGATCAATATCGTGCGAGCGAGCTCCGCATCCCGGGAGCGGGCAAATTGACGATGACGTTTACGCCGGCCGATGGCGGCGAGCCGGTCACGCGCGACGTTTATACGTTCGAGAAGCCCGGCGTCGCGATGTCGATGTATAACCTCGATGAATCGATCGAAGGCTTCGCACGCGCGTGCTTCAACTACGGCCTGCAGCGCAAGTGGCCCGTCTATCTCTCGACCAAGAATACGATTTTGAAAGTCTACGACGGCCGGTTCATGCAGATCTTCCAAGCCGTGTTCGATGCGGAGTTTCGCGTGCGGTTCGAAGCGCTCGCGCTCACCTACGAACATCGCCTCATCGACGATATGGTGGCCTCGTGCCTCAAATGGTCGGGAAAATACGTTTGGGCGTGCAAAAACTATGATGGGGACGTGCAGTCCGATACCGTCGCACAAGGCTACGGATCGCTCGGTTTGATGACGTCGGTGCTGATGACACCCGATGGCAAGACGATCGAAGCGGAAGCCGCGCACGGGACGGTCACGCGACACTATCGCTTGCATCAAGCGGGCAAGCCGACGTCGACCAATCCGATCGCCTCGATCTTCGCCTGGACGCGCGGTCTCGCGCATCGCGGACGGCTCGACGATACGCCCGATGTCGTGCGTTTCGCCGAGACGCTCGAGCGCGTCTGCATCGATACCGTCGAGCAGGGCAAGATGACGAAAGATCTCGCAACGCTCATCGGCCCAGATCAACCCTGGATGACGACCGAGGCATTCCTTGGCGCGCTCGACGACGAGTTGCAGAACCGCATGGCGTGGACGTTCGCTTCGGCCGTCGGGTAGTCGTTATGCCTTTGCGCGATCCTGGGCGGAGCGTCGCGTTGCTCGGGGCGCGTCGTCGGCGGTATCCGTCGGTGGCATGACGGGTCGCGACGCGAGCCATCGGACGAGGTCGACTGCGGGCATCGGTCGCGCGATCGTGTAGCCCTGCGCGTAGCGGCAGCCCGCCGTACGTGCACATGCGAGTTGCTCGCGCGTTTCGACGTTTTTTGCGACGATGTCGAGCCCCAGACGCGTGGAGATATCCGTGACGCTCTGCATCATGAGAGCATTGCTCGACTTGCCGAGATTTGCGAAGAGATCTCCATACACTTTGATCTCGGAGACGCTCGAGTAAACGGTTTCTACGTGGCTCCACTGCGAGAGATCGAGCCCGAAGCGGTCGATCGAAAATCGGATGCCGCGCGCGTGTAACCGTTCCATCGAGTCACGCGTCGTCGCATTCGTTCGCGTTTCGGCGTCGTCGTGCAGTTCGAGCGTTATCGTCGTCGGATCGATTTGGGCGTGCGCGATCGCGCGTAGAAACCACGCACAAAAATCGGGTTCGCGCAAACTCGCCGGAGAGAGGTTGAGTGAGAATGCGGTCGAGCGACCGAAAATCGCGCGATCGGCAAGCACCAACTCGACGACTTTCGACGTCACGGCTCCGATGAGCCCACCGTTTTCGGCACTGGGTATGAAGTCTGCAGCCGCGAGCCCTTGGATTCCGTCACCTGTCCGGCAAAAAGCCTCGACGCGCGACGTTCGCCCGGTGTCGATCTCGATGATGGGCTGATAGTACATGATCACGGATGTGGAGTCGTTTACGCGTCCGTCGGTCGCGGACATACCGTATCAACCCATTGTAAAGAATATCGAAAAAAGAGACCGAATCGTTTAGTTCTGAACCGTTCGGAAGGTCGCGTAGAGATACGGATACTCGGGGCGGAACCAATTCCGTAGCGAGCGTCTTATCAAGTTGCGACTGGTGACCGGCGATGCGCCCTTGATGACGTAATGCTGACCATCGAAGAAATCTTTGGAATAGATGGGGTAGGTGACCATCGGTGTGAAGCCGGCAAAGGGTCCCCAAATCGTCGATGTCCATTCCCAGCCGTTGCCGACGAGATCGTAGACGCCGAACGCACTCGCACCCGCCGCATATTGCCCGACCGGTTCGGGATCGAAGCGTTTGAAATCGAAGTTCCCATGCGTGGAGTTCGGCGCGCGATCGCCCCACGGTTGCGCGCGTTCGATTCCCTCGGGCGTGCCGTAAGCCGCGCGATGATACTGTGCTTCCGTCGGAATCTGCGATCCTCGCCACGCCGCGTACGCCGTCGCCTGCGCCTGCGTGACGTACACCGGCCACGTGAGCGGCAGCGGCATCTCCTCGAACATCCCGAGCAAGTGGAACCCGCCGTCGCGCGCGAGCCAGAACGACGGCACGGGTCCGCCCGCCCGCACGAACGCGAGCCACTCGCCATTGGTCACGTTGTTGACGTCGATTTCGAACGCGCCGACGTCGACGCGATGCTCGTCGAATTCGTTATCCCAGCCGAAGCGGATGGCGTCGCGCCGCGCGCCGAGCGTTGCCGTTCCTGCGGGAATCGTCACGCGTCCCGATGCGAGCGGCGGGCGCTCGACAAAAGCTCCCGTACGACCGCGCGAGCGTTTGCGATCGTACGGCATGCGGTGGAGCATGTAGAGGAGCGTCTCGTGATGCATCTCTTCGTGTTCGAGAATGTTGAACGCGGCTTCGGCGCGCTCGAGCGAGGGAGAAGCCGATGCGTCGGTGAGATCGGCCATCGCAAACGCCTGTAAGACGGCCGCATCGACGGCAGCGCCGTAGGCCGCGATGCGTTGACGTTCGGGCCACGAGGCCTGACCGAGCGAGGCGGCTTCACGTTCGCTCTCGGGATCGATGCCGCGCTCGAAAAGCTTTTCGAAGCCCGTGTCGATCGCGGGCGCGCCGAGACCTTCGCGATTGAGCTTCGTGTACGTGAAATTCGGAATATGCCCGTCGTAAAAAGCGATCGGATTGCGTAGCGCGATCGGTCGATCGTAGTATGCCGCCGGTTTGGGGATCGCGAAGATCTCTGCGGTCCGATTGCGGTTGGCGAGATACCACATCCGCAGTGCGGTCCGGTCGATCGTGGTGGGCTCAGTTCGTTGCACGGCGTACCTCGGCGAAGGTGGCGGCGGGTCGGTTTTAGGTCTCGAGAAACGCGCGAATCCCCGCAAGACCGCCCGATCGTCCGAAGCCCGCTTCACCACTGCCGCCAAATGGCGCGCTGGCATCGACGCGGTCGAACGTATTGCACCAAACCGTGCCCGCCGCCAACCGTTGCGCCGTGAAGAGGCCGAGGGAACCACTCGAGGTCCAGACACTCGCCGCAAGCGCACCACGCACGCTATTCGCGCGTTCGAGGGCCTCGCTCGGGGTGCGAAACGTCCCGAACGTGGCGAGCCCCGGACCATCGAGCGGCGACGCATCGAAGCTTGCCGGAACGTCGATCGCGAGGCTCGCCGCGTGCCAGTACCCGCGTTCGGGCGCGCTCCAGGGTGCCGCGACGATCGTGGCCCCCTGTGCGATCGCCGCCGTCTCCAGGGCGACGAGCGCGTCGCGATGTGCGCGCGAGGGGCATGCGCCGACGTCGGTATTTTTATCGAGCGGATCGCCGTGGCGCAGCATCGCGAGACGTGCCGTGACGCGTGCCAGAAGCTCCGATGCCACGCTCTCCGCCACGAGGATGCGGACGCCCGCGAGGGTCGCGCGCGACCCGCCGAGCGACATCGCCGCGACGATTGCTTCGATAACCGCATCGAGTGGAGCATCGTCGTACACGACGATCGTGGAGACACCGTCGAGGGCGAGATGCACCCGCATGTGTCGACCTGCGACGGCACGGCGGAGCGCCACACCATCGGCGACCGTTCCGGCGCGCGCGAGCACGTCGAAATCGGGATGCTCGACGAGCATCGAGGTTGCGGTCGCATCGCCCGTGACCACGTTGAAAACCCCGGGTGGAAGATCGATATCCGCGCAGATTTGCGCGAGGAAGAGTGCCCCGAGCGGTGCCAGCGCGTCGGGGACGAGGACGACTGAATTTCCGCACGCGAGCGCGGGTGCGACGAATGCGAGCGTTGTGGAGAATGCCGCGTATGCCGGGACCATGGCACCGACGACACCGAGGGCGTGCGCGCGTTCGTGACCGCGGACGGCCCAGCTGAGTTTGTCGGCCCAACCGGCAGCGTAAAATGCGTGTGCGGTTGCGGCTGCAGCAACCGTGTCGCGCGCGAACCGCATCGGCATGCCGCTCGCGACCGATTCGTGTCCGGCGATCGCGCGCGTTCGTTCGCCGAGCGCGCGCGCGATGCGAAAGAGATACTTCGCCCGCTGCGGGCTCTTCAGTTTGCGCCAATATTTCTCGTACCCGCGGCGTGCGGCGCGCGCGGCGCGTTCGATATCGACGTGCGATACGCGCGCGACGAGTGCGAGCGGCAGTTCCGTCGCGGGATTATTGCACGCGAAATAGGTGCCGTCGTCGGGTGCGACCCACGCGCCGCCGATGAAGAGCCCGTATCGTTCGCGCAACCCGATATCGGCGATCGATTCGAGGGCGGGCGCATACGTGAAGCTCACGTGGCGATCGCGGCACGGGCGGGATCGCCATAGGCGCCCGTCCGGAGCTTCGTGCGTTGCAAGAGCAGATCGTCGAGCAGCGATGATGCCCCGATGCGGAAACGCTCGGGTCGGAGCCACGCATCGCCGAGCGTTTCGTTCACGATCGCGACGTATCCAAACGCGCTTTTCGTCGTGCGAATCCCACCCGCGAGCTTGATCCCGACCTCGCGTCCGGTGCGGCGCGCGTGCTCGGCAATCGCCTCGCACAGCACGAGCGCGATTGCCGGCGTCGACGACACGCCGATCTTGCCCGTTGCCGTTTTGAGGAAATCGGCTCCGTTTGCGAGCGCGAGATCGCACGCGCGGCGCATCATCGCATACGACCCGAGTTCGCCGACTTCGAGAATGACCTTGAGTGTCGCATCGCCACAGGCTTTGCGGATAGATGCGATCTCGCGCGCCACGTCGTCGTCGCGACCCGCAAGTAACGCTCCGCGATCGATGACCATATCGATCTCGCGCGCACCGTCGGCGAGGGCGTCGTGCGTTTCGCGAAGTTTGACTTCGAGCGAGGATTGACCACTCGGAAACGCCGTCGCGACCGAGGCGACGCGAACGGACGACTCGCGAAGCGCATCGTTCGCCGCACGCACGAGGCGTGGATAGACGCAGATCGCCGCGACCGGCGGTGCGCCTGGTGCGGGCGATTTGCCGCGCGCGCAGAGGTCGCGCACGGTCGCAGGCGTGTCGCGGCCCTCGAGTGTGGTGAGATCCATGCACGCGATCGCAAGGTCGATCGCCGCGGTTTTCGACTCGGCCTTGAGCGACCGGCGGGCGAGACCCAAGGCGCGCGTTTCGATTGCGACGGCGTCGATCCGCACGGTTGCGCGCTGCATGTGGTCGGGCGTTCGCTTCGCTCGCGCGAACTCCGTCGCTTACGTTCCGATGATCGATGCGAGCTTCGTTAAGCTCGCATCGACGGCCGCGGTCAGCGATGCGAAGACCAGCAAATCGAGCGGTGTTGCGATGCGGAGCGTGGGCGTGTATTCCACGCGATAGGTCAATTCCGTTCCCGCCGCAACCGACCGCAGCGCGAGCGCTCCATGTGGACGAATGGGACCATCGACGACGCGAAAGGCGAGCGCGCTTGGGGGGTGCGCTTCGAGTTCGACGGTGAGGGTCCGGACGCCGAGCGGCGTTTCGACCGTCTCCGCGTACCGCGCGCCATCGAGATCCACACCCGGCGTCAGGCGTTTCGATTCGCGCAGGCCTGCTCGCCAGCGAACGAGATTTGCCTGATCGCCGATAAAAGCGAAGACGGTCTCGATATCGTGCGCGAGCGTGATCGAGCGTTCGTAATCCATCGCGTGTGGCGTACAAAAGAAAGATCGCGCGGGCCTGGTGCGTTCGCGGACATCGCATGGCGCGCGGCGAAATCGACGAGGATGTTCCGGTATCTCACCGCAGGCGAATCGCACGGCCCCTCGCTCGTGGGCATCCTCGATGGCCTCCCCGCCCATCTCAAGCTCGATGTGGAGCTCATCAACGCAACACTTCGCGCGCGCCAAGGCGGTTACGGTCGCGGCGGGCGCATGAAAATCGAGACCGATGAGGTGGAATTTCTCGCGGGTCTGCGCGGCGGGGAGACGCTCGGGTCGCCGATCGCGATTCTCGTGCGCAACAAAGATTTCGAAAACGTTCGCGCGCTGATGGATCCGCTCACGGGCGGCGGGAAGATGCTCACCAATCCCCGCCCCGGGCACACCGATTATGCGGGCGCGATGAAATACCGCCAGCGCGATTTGCGCAACGTCTTGGAACGCGCGAGCGCGCGCGAAACGGCGATGCGTGTCGCCCTCGGGGCGATCTGCGCGCAATTTCTCGAAGCGCTCGGTATTCGCACGACCGCGCACGTTTCGCAGATCGGCGAGATCATCGCACCCGATATCGACAGCGTGGATGCCGTTGCGACCAACGCGAGCGACGTCCGTTGCCCCGATCCCGCGACTGCGCAAAAGATGATCGCACACATCGACGCGGCCAAAGCCGCGGGCGACACGCTCGGTGGAACGTTCACCGTACGCGTGACGGGCATGCCCGTGGGCATCGGCTCGAATCGTCAACCCGATACACGTCTCGACGGCGTGCTCGCGGGTGCGCTCATGGCGATGCAAACGGTGAAGGCCGTGGAAGTCGGATCGGGCCGTGACGTCGCGTCGCTTCCGGGTTCGCGCGCACACGACACCTTCACGCTCGATAGCG
>JAYTXC010000129.1:0-5521 GCA_043743145.1 Rhodospirillales bacterium | reverse complement strand
AAGGCTTAGCGCGGAGAGATGGCCGAGCGGTTTATGGCTGCAGTCTTGAAAACTGCCGACGTGTTAAAGCGTCCGTGGGTTCGAATCCCACTCTCTCCTTGGGACGATGCGCGGGTGCCCTATCCATGCGGGTTTGCGCGGCACTAGGCTCCAGAAATGTTCATTCGATACACATTGCGGCCGTAGCCGGGCATGTGTATCGCCGCTAGGCGTCGGTGGTGCCGGACCGTAGCCCACGGGAGACGGCCTCGCCGAGGTAGCCGTCAATCGCCTTACTCGTCTCCGCCCTAGTGGCGTCGAGCAAGGCGACGTATACGCTCGACGTGATGTGAATGTTCGCGTGGCCCATGCGTTCGGAGATCGCTTTCAGCGAAATCCCGGCGTCGAATCCGAGGGTCGCAAATCCGTGCCTTAAATCGTGGAAGCGAATGTGTCGCAAGCCCTTCGCCTTCACGAATTGCCCGAAGTCGTTCGAGAGGTCGTTGGGATCGATCATTTCCCCGGCACCATTGTCAAACACGAAGCCGCCGCCTTCGGGCCGAATCCCTAATCGTAAGAGACGTTCGAGCTGGGTTCGCCGATGCTCTTTGAGCGAGGCGAGTACGAATGCTGGCATCGAATCGGTCCGGCGACTCGCGGGGGTCTTGAGCTTCCCGAGGATCGCCTCCCCGCCGAGATTCTTCGCCGAGCGTTGCAAGGTGAACACCCCGCTGGCGAGGTCGATATCGCTCCACTGCAGGCCGCAGATTTCGCCTCGACGGAGCCCGGTACCGATGGCAAAGACGATGATAGGGCCGAGGGGCGTTCCCGCCGATGCGCCAATGAACGCTTCCACATCCTCGCGCGTGAATTTGAGATGTTCCCGGTGGGCGGAGGCGGGCGTCTCTACGAGCTTCGCCACGTTCCTCACGACAACGTCCTGGCGGACGCCGTATTCCAAGACGCTTGAGATGAGCGTTCGAAGGCTGCGCCGCGAGGTCGCTCCGAGCGGTTGGCCGCGCGTCTTCTTCCTGGGCGACGTATCTGTCGCGGTAACGAGCAACTTGGTGATGTGGGCGGCCGTGAGTTTTCGTGCCTTTATCGCGCCAATGGCCGGGATGATGTGGCACCGAAGCATGCGACGGTAAAGTTGGATCGTCGTTCCTTCGCGCGAGACGCTCTTCGCTTCGATGAAACGTTTTGCGAGGTCTTCGAACGTAAGCCCGTCGTCGCTCGCAACGCCGCCTCGTTTGGCGTTCTCGACGAGCGTTGCGAGCCGAGCCTTCGCGGCTGATTTCGTGCCTCGGAAGACCTCGAATCGCTGACGCCGCGCCTCGCCCTCGGCCGCGCATTCATATCCCAGCCGAAATCGATTCGGCGACATCTCGCGCAGTGATCCGGTGCCGTGCTGTCGGTGTCGGATTTTTTTCTTTGGGATCGGGTCGTCGGTCATGGGTGCCTTTCTAGGTCGGCCGGTGGTGGGGAACGGCGTAGACGATGCGCTGATACTCGTCAATGAGCGGGCGCATCATGGAGAAATGGAGCTGGAGAATTGGGTCGTTTCGTGCGCGGAGCGAGATGCGATTCGCAAGCGCGGTCCACGCGAGCGTTTCCTCATCGCCACGGGTGAGCGCGTCCGTAACTGCTTGGCGCGGCGAGTCGAGCGCCCACGTTTCTTTGTCGTCGAAAAATTTCGGATCGCTCAACGACACCTCGTTTATGGGCATATCGACGAGTCGTTTGCCACCTAGTGTGTTGTGTCGCCCTAAGAAGAGCGCGAGCGTGCCCGCGCATTCGGCGTCTGGGATCTGCTCAGCGGTAAGACCGTCGACGCGAGCCAATGCATACGGCAATCCGGCGATTGCCGAAAGCGCATAGCGAAGGGCGCGCACAGAGGGGGCATTCGTTTTGCCAAGCCCGTCGCGCTCGACTCGCGCCTTATGAGGATACTCGCGGAGCGCACGGTTGATCATTTTCTGCAAGCCCGCCGCCGCCACGCTCTTATAGCCGGCAACGTAAAGCGCGATGCACGGATCGCCGTACGTCTTTAGTTTCGGGTGAGCCGCGAGGCATTTTCCGACGAAGAACGCGCTGTCCGCAGTGACGGTGCGCGTCTCGTTACGCCACAACCTAACATTCTTGCGGTGGTCCGTATAGTCATCTGGACCCACGCGTAAGGTGTCCGCAGTGAAGCCATGATCTCTCAGCTCGCGTAACCACCAACTCCACCTCGGTCGTATATATTTCTGATCTGCTTTGGAGTTGTTGCTCACGCCGGGCTCTTTACGCTCTCCTAATCTTATTTCCTAGCACATTGGCCCTATCTGTAACAAGAAACCTATGGGCTTATTATGAAATTATGAGCCCGGTGTGGGCGCTATCATGCCTATAACGCCCCTTCCCACGGGCCCTGATTCACCGCATTATATTGCCCATGGAAAAAGAATTCAGCGTTAATCGACCCGACGACGAACACATCGTTTCGCCGACGCAGAAATTCCGGCGAAGGTGCAATGAAGTCGCCGGGGATCGCATGATCGTTTCGATTATCGACGCAGGGAGAATCCTCGGGTTAACGCGCGTGTCGGCCTACCGAGCCGCGAACGCAGGCCGGCTTCCAACGATCCGCACGCACGGCAAGCGCCGCATGGTTAGCATCAACGCGCTGGCGCGTTACGCGGGCTACGACGAGTGATCGATGAGCGTCCGCTTCCGACGACCGTAAAAGCCTATTGCATACTCACTGGGCGCGATGCGCACACCATCGGAAAACGCGTCGGACCGGACCTCGTCGTTCCATGCGTTAGCAAAGCGAATCACAACCACGCGGATGCTACCCCATCGCTCCGCATCAACCTCGCGAAAGATAACTGGCGGTGCGATCCGTGCGCGGCCCGGGGCGTCGATGGTGGCCGTTCCATTGCGCTCGCTATACATTCGGGACGAGCGCGCGATTCGAAAGAGGCTGAGGCGCTTCTATGCCCCAGGGATGAGGCGCAAGAGACTCGCTCGCAACGGCGGCTCGTCGCGACCTATGCGTACGACGATGCCGACGGCAGACCGCTCTACGAGGTCTTGCGATACGATCCTAAAAAATTCTCGCAACGTCGCGTGTTTCCCGGCGGTGGTTGCGATTACAAGCTCACTGACGTTAAGGTGCCGTATCGCCTGACGCAGATGATTCAGGGCATCTCCGAGGGCAAGACCGTCTTCGTCGTCGAGGGAGAACGAGACGCAAATAACGTCGCCGCACTCGGGCTTGTTGCGACGACAAGCGCGGGCGGTACGAAATGGACCCCCGTATTCGTCGAGCACTTCCGAGGCGCGAATCACATCGTCGTACTCGGCGACAACGACAAGACCGGGCGCGCGATTGCGCACGAACGCGCTCAAGCGCTTGCGCAGGTCTGCGACGACGTGCGGCTGATCGAATCGATGCCGGGCGTACCGCCGAAGGGCGATGTGAGCGACTGGCTCGCCGCTGGGCACACCCGCGAAGAGTTAGAGCGGCTTGCCGCCGACGCGCCCGTCGTTGCGCGAGTAGCAGAGGTCGCATCGAATGGGGAATCGCGGCCGACCATCAACGTAACCGGCGAAGACTTCGACGTCCTTACACGCTCTGCGATTGCCGCACTCGTCGCGCAAAACGATCCGCCGCGTCTTTTCCGTCGAGCGGGCGTTATCGTACGGATCGAGGACGACGAGAACGGCATGCCCGTTTGTAGAGAAGCGACGGTGCCGGTCTTGCGTCACGAGATGGCGAGGGCGGCTTCGTGGGAGCGCAACTCGCAAGACGTCGCCGTTCCCGTAGAACCAAAAAGGTCGATAGTCGAGAACGTCCTTGCGACCCCTGAGCCGCCGTTTCCAATACTGCGTGGCATCCGCTCGGCTCCGTTCTTCTCCGCCGACGGAACGCTCGTCAGCGCATTCGGTTACACGCCGAACTCGCGATTATATCTCGCGATGGACCCTGGAATCGCGGCTCTGACTGTTAATCAGGCTCCGGATGGCGCTGCGGTACGCGAAGCCGTCGGGTTAATCGACGACCTCATCGCCGACTTCCCATTCGTCGACCAACAAGCGGACCGCGCGCACGCGTTTGCGCTGCTTCTGCTGCCCTTTATCCGGGACATGATTTCTGGCCCAACCCCACTACACGTTGCGGACGCTCCGACGCCGGGGACGGGAAAGACGTTGTTGCTCGAAACGCTTCTTGGCCCGGGTTGCGGCATTGTCCCGGTTCGAACGCTCGGACGCGAGGATGAGGAGACCCGTAAGCATCTGACATCGATTTTGGTCGATGGGACAGCAGCGTGCATCCTAGACAATCTGTCGGGTCGAGTCCAGAGCACAAGTCTCGCGGCGATCTTAACGGGTCCGATTTGGTCAGATCGCCGACTCGGCACGAACAGCGTCTTTACCGTAGAAAATAAGATGATTTGGGCTGCGAGCGCGAATAACGTGTCGTTTTCAACCGAGATCGCTCGACGATCCGTAAGCATCCGCATCGACGCGAATCTCGAACGACCTGAGAATCGCTCCGCCTTCCGGCACCGCCTGCCGGAGTACGGACGCAAAAATCGCCGACGGCTCATTGAAGCCGCCTGCACGATCATCGCCGCGTGGATCGCCGCCGGGAAACCGCAGAGTAGCATCAGACCGCTCGGAAGCTATGAAGCTTGGTCGGAGGTCGTCGGCGGCATCCTTGAGTGCGTCGGCATACGTGGGTTTCTCGGCAACCGAGAACGCCTGATGCAAACCGCCGATGCCGAGGGGCTCGAATGGCTTACGTTCGTCGAGATGTGGTTCGAGGAGTACGGATCCGACGACGTGACGGCTACCGAGCTTGTACCAGTCGCGGAACGCGCGGGGTTAGATCTCGGAACGCTCGATGCGTCGACGGCCGCAAAACGACTCGGGAAACGCCTGGCGTCGAAACGAGATCGCATCTTCGGCGGGCACCGCATCGAGCACCGGGTGAAGCCCAGGGCCGCTAATGCCTATAGGCTTACACCATGTGCACCAAGTTGCACCATGTCTGTCGGCGCGTCTACACACCTATACGAAAACGAAAGTGAGGGATCTATATATAAGTCTCCGGCAGACATGGTGCAACATGGTGCACATGGTGCAGCACCGGACGGCGGAGCGACGTATGAGCCGACGCTCGAAGAACTCGGCGACCCGGCGAGCCCGCACTATCTGCTCGCCTATGCGCGTCGGCGTCTCGCGAAGCCCGCCGAGGCGTCCACGTCATGACCACCGCCGAGATCGTCGCGCTAGCATCGGCGCGCGGACTGCGCCTGCATCTCCACGACGACATGTCGGTGTGCGTGCAAGGCCCGAAGGCTGTAGTCGAAGAGCTAGGTCCCGACCTCGCCGATCACATCGACGACATTCGTGCATTCCTCGCCGAAAAAGCCCCCTGCCCGTCGAGCGCTTACGTGACCGCGGCGATTGCGCTTCTCAAGCGATAGTGGCATGCAAACACGCATCGATGTGTCGTGGATCGTGTCTTCTGCCCGATTTGCGCGGCGGAGAA
>JAYTXC010000128.1:0-8149 GCA_043743145.1 Rhodospirillales bacterium | reverse complement strand
ATTGCTCTGGGGAATTATTTCAGTCCTTTTCGTTCTCTGGCTTCTTGGTTTTGCGCTGCATCTCGGCGGCGGACTCATCCACATACTTCTGGTCGTTGCCGTTATTATGGTTGCTGTGAATCTCTTGACCGGACGCGGCGCGCGCGTCTGACGCGACGAGGACGGCTCGGAGGGAGCGCGCGGTGACGATCGCGCGCTCTTTTTTCTCTTCACGCGCCTCGAGCGGTGGATTGTCGCCGCTCTCGGCAATGCCATTGATGGCAAGCCACCATTCGCCACCGCAATACACGGCGATCGCCGCCAGGGGCAAATCCCAATGCGATGGACCTGAAACCAGGGCGAGCGCGAACGCGATCGTCCCGAGCACGAGACCGGCGAACGCGAGGGGTACCGATGCGGTCGTATTCATGTCGCCATTGTAGGTATCGCCCGTCCACATAGCGTCCGATGCTTAACTTTGCGTCACGGTGGGTATTCCGAACCGATATGCGAGCAAGCGTCATCATTAACGAGCGCTCGAGCCGTTCGCGCAAGCATCTTGCCGAGTTGCCTGGCCTCCTCACTGCGCGCGGGATCGACATCGACTCCTTTACCGTCGTGCCGCATGAAAAGGCGTTACGGAAACGGCTTCAACGCGTCGTGAAAGACGGCGCGACCCTCGCGATCATCGGCGGTGGCGATGGAGCGATGACGACAGCATGCGACGTGCTCGCACACACATCGTGCGCGCTCGGCCTCGTCCCGTTGGGGACGGGGAACAGTTTCGCGTTAACGCTCGGGATTCCCGACAACGTTGCAGGCGCGCTCGACGTCGTTGCGGAGGGCCGGATCATTAACGTCGATCTCGGCACGGTCAACGGCACGCACTTTGCGAATTTCGCGACGATCGGCCTTTCGGCGGAGATCGCGAACGAAGCACCGCACGCGCTCAAAGCGATTATCGGACGCCTGGCTTATGCGATCGGCGGAGTGCGATCGTTTTTTACACACAAACCGTTTCGCGCGAAAATCCGATGGGATAACGGCAAGACACAGATTCACACCCAACAAATCGTTATTGCGAACGGTCGCTATTTCGGCAGTCAGCCCGTGACGCCCGATGCCACGATTACGGATCGCAAGCTCGCCTTCTTCACCACGACCGGCGTCTCGCATCTCGAAGTCGCGCGCATGTACGTTGCCTTTGCGGTTGGGTTACAAACGAAATTACCCGATGCGCTCGTGTTTTCATCGCGAGAGATCGTCGTTAAGGCCGCGCCGAAGCAACTCATCAGTATCGACGGCAATACGCTCGGAAAAACGCCGGCAAAATTCGGTGTCGCTCCACGCGCACTTCGCGTCTGCGTTCCGGCGAGTTTCGACGATGCGCGCGATTAGCTCGCTCGAAGTGCGGTTGTGGATCTGCGCCGTCATTTGCTTCGTGCTGTTTTTCGCCGTCGGCGCATTCGTGTCGTCCCGGCCTCCAACCAAGATCGATCTCGCCGCAGCGGCACTGCGCGGCTCTCTTACCCCGCTTGCCGCCTTTTTCACCGCGCTCGGCCGAACGTACCCGGTGCTCATCGTTGCTGCGGTCGCGGCAATCGTCGCACTCGCCCTTCGCGCGACCGTCGTGCCGGTGCTCGCGATCCTCGTCTCGCAGGTCCTTTCTCAAGGCGTGGTCGCCGCGCTAAAACCGCTCTTCCATCGCATGCGGCCCGACCATTGGCTCCTCTATCGGGAAAAAGATCTCTCGTTCCCAAGCGGGCACGCGACGACCGCCGTCGTTTTTTTCGCGGCGATCGCGTTGCTCGCCGTGCGCGCGCCCGCGCTTCCACGTCCGCTTGCTATCGCGTTCGCGACGCTTGCGGCAACGTGTGTCGTTGGGATCCCGTGGTCGCGCCTCGCGCTCGGGGCGCATTACGCGACCGATGTCGCGGGCGGGTTGCTTTTTGGCACGGGCTGGCTCTGCGCGACACTCGCGCTCGCCGCACGCTTCGGCGCTCTCGGCCGCTAAAGGTAAAGAGTTCGCGAACGACTCACGCGAAAGAGCGTGCGTGAACGACACGATCGAAATGCGCCCGGGCGAAGTCCTCGCAACGGAATTCCTCGAACCGTATCTTCGCGCGCATCTGCCCGAAACGACGGGACCGATGACGGTTCGCCAATTCGGCAACGGTCACGCGAACCTCACCTATGCGATCGCCTTTGGTGAAACCGAGTACGTTTTGCGGCGGCCTCCGCACGGGCCATTACCCAAGGGCGGCCATGACATGACGCGCGAATATCGCGTGCTTTCACAGCTGTGGCGCGCGTATCCACCCGCCCCGCGCGCGTTCGTGCTCTGTACCGACCGCGAGATTCTCGGTGTCGATTTCGTCGTGATGGAACGCAAGCACGGGATCGTGATCCTGCGCGAATTACCACCGCATATCGCGACCGATCCCGCGGCGTGTCGGCGCCTGGGTGAAGCCTTCGTCGACACGCTCGCGGCGTTTCACCGCGTCGATTACGAGCGCGCGGGGATCGCCGATCTCGGTCGCCCGGACGGCTATCTCGAACGTCAACTCGACGGCTGGGTCGCGCGCTGGGAAGCCGCGCGAACGCCGGAATTTCCCGATGCGACCGCAGCGATCGCGGGCTTGCGCGCCACGCGGCCGCAGTCGGGTCCGCCCGCCCTCGTGCACAACGATTTCAAGCTCGAAAACGCAATCGTCGATGCCGCCGATCCGACGCGTATCGTTGCGATTCTCGATTGGGATATGTGTACGGTCGGGGATCCGCTCGCAGATCTCGGCAACGTGCTCTCGCTCTGGACCGATCCTGGCCAGGCGCCCGCCATGGGCAGCAGTACGATGCCGACAGGCGCGCCCGGCTTTCCGACGCGTGAAGAAGTCGTGACGCGATATGCCGCGGCCACCGGCCGCGATTGCTCGCGAGCCACGTGGTATCACGCGTTTAACGTCTTCCGCTACGCCGCAATCTCGCAGCAAATTTACGCGCGATACGTGCGCGGGCAAACGGCCGACGAACGCTTCGCACCATTCGGCCTCATCACGGCCGACCTCGTCGCGCGTGCGGACGAGATGGTAAAAACGGGGGTCTGACGGCAACGCCGCCCGACGTACGTCTTTGACGACGACGATCGATTCGTGCGATAATCTGTGCAACCACGCGCGATCTTTCGAGAGCTCCGTTACGATCGAATTGCGCACGCTCGAGAAAGATTACGAAAATTTCAACGTTTGACACCTTCGGTCTGCGACCGCATTTAGTGCGTGCAATTGCGGACATGGGCTTCACCGAAGCCACACCGATTCAAGTCGCATCGATTCCGCCTGCCCTCGCGGGCCGCGACGTGCTCGCGAGCGCGCCGACCGGGAGCGGAAAGTCGGCTGCCTTCGGATTACCGATCCTGCATGTTCTCGCCGAACTCCCGCGCGGTAAAACGCGCTGTCTCATCCTCGCGCCGACGCGCGAACTTGCCGCTCAGATTTGCGAGCATTTGCAGTCGCTCGCGCGCCACACGGGCGTGAAGGTTGCGGCCGTGTACGGTGGCGTTGGTTTCGGGCCACAGGTCGGATTGTTCCGGCGCGGGACCGATATCATCGTGGCGACGCCAGGGCGTTTGCTCGATCATCTCTCGCAGGGCACGGCAACGCTCGACGATATCACCTTGCTCGTGCTCGACGAAGCAGACCGAATGCTCGACATGGGCTTCTTGCCGGACGTCCGTCGCGTTCTTAAACGCCTCCCAACGAAGCGGCAAACGCTCTTCTTCTCTGCAACGATCCCACCCGCGATCGCGACCCTGACCAAAGAGCTTTTGCACGACCCCGTACGCGTCGATCTCGCACCGACGGGTGCACCCGCAGTCGGCATCACGCAAACGATCTACACGATCGACCAACAGCGCAAAGCCGATCTGCTCTTGGAATTACTCAAGGACAATAACATCTTCAGCGCGATCGCTTTCACGCGCACGAAGTCGCGCGCGAATCGGCTCGCCGCGATGCTCGCGAAACACGACGTGCCCGCAGATCGCATTCATGGCGATCGTTCGCAAGCCCAACGCACGCGCGCACTCGAAGATTTCAAACGCGGCAAGTATCGCGTCCTCGTAGCGACCGATATCGCGGCACGCGGCATCGATATCGCCGAACTCGGCCACGTCATCAATTTCGACGTCCCGATGGTCGCCGAAGATTACATTCACCGCGTCGGCCGCACCGCGCGCGCCAAGGCAACGGGCGATGCGATCACCTTCGTTGCGGCCGACGAAGAGAAATATTTTTCGCAGATCGAGCGCGCTCTGGGCCGACGTTTGGACCGCGCGAAAACGCCGGAGCTTCCGGCCGTATCGACAACTGCACCGATGCCATCAGGGGTTCAACGCCAGCGCACCTCGACACCGCGCGAGATGGCGAACGCTCCCGCGCGTCCGCGTCGACCGCAACCGAAGGGACCCGCACATCCCGGCGGATCCGGCCGCCCTTTCCGTCCGATGCCGACGCCGGGTTCGGGCCATTCGACCTAACGCCTCAATGGAATGACGTGCTTTTCAGCCCTCTTCGCGCGCCGTTATGGGCGGGAATGGGCATTCGCCAAATTTTGCGCGCAACGCATAACCGCCGCCGTTCACTGAGTGAGCTGATCGGAACCGTTCGCTGACGGAACCGTTCGCTCACGCACGATAACCTTTGGCTTGGCGTTCGCGACCACCGCGCCATAATCGTCGGCGCTGAGTTTCCCAGCGCGTAAAAACGCGTGCATCACGAGGCCGGCCGTATGCGATGCCGACTTGTCGTTGCGCGCCAATCGGTCGGGCAAGCGAAACATCAAGCGTTACGGTCGGCTAGTCCGACGTTGACTTCGATCGTGAAGGCAACTGGTTACCGCCTCTACCCTGCGTGCGACGGGACCCCGGAGGAGAAGACGGAATATTCCTCCGATGGCTGGCATCCGGCGCGGAGCGTCGCATCATCCCGATCCGATCGTCGCCGCACGCGAGCTCGCCGAGCAGCTCGTAACGCCCGCCACGGGAACCGTCGTTTTTTTCTGTTCGGCACGATACGATCTCGAACGCCTCGGCGCCGAAATGAACCGCCGATTCGATGGTGTCTCGCTCGTGGGATGCTCCACGGCCGGAGAGATCGGCGCCGAGGGGTACATTGACGGGGCGCTCGTCGGGCTCTCGCTTCCACGCGACGATTTCATCACGGTCGCGGGGCACATCGACCATCTCGGCGCGACTTCACTCGTCCGCGTGTACGAAGAAGTGCAGTCCCTCTTGCGTCGTCTGCATTTACGCGCCCCTTCCGCCTCGGCTGCGGATACGTTCGCCATGTTGCTTATCGACGGCATGTCCGGTATCGAGGAACCGGTTCTCAGTGCCATCGCGCGCGAACTCGGCGAGATTCCCCTCGTCGGCGGTTCGGCCGGCGATAACTTGCGTTTTCGCGAGACGGTCGTCTTCAACGATGGTGAGTTTCGCGCGGGAAGTGCCGTAATCGTCCTCGTGCACACATGGCTGCCCTTTCAGGTCTTTAAAACGCAGCATATCGTCGCATCAGATCGCAAGATGGTCGTTACAGAAGCCGATCCCGTCAAGCGTATCGTGACCGAGATCAACGCCGAGCCCGCCTCCGAAGAATACGCACGGTTGATGGGCGTGGCGGGCAGGCCGCTCGATCCGATGACGCTCGCGACGCATCCGCTCCTCGTGCGCGTCGGCGGTGACGATTACACGCGTTCGATCCGTGAGGTCAACGAAGAAGATCGCAGCATGACGTTTTACTGCGCGATCGACGAAGGGATCGTGCTCACCGCCGGCAGCGGCGCCGATATGATCGCCGATCTCGATCGACTCTTCACGAAGATCGTCGCCGACATCGGTCCACCCGAAGCGATTTTGGGATTCGACTGTATCTTCCGCCGACTCGAACTTCAAGAACGTCGCCTCGAGCGTACCGCTTCCAAGTTGCTGGCCGATAACAACGTCGTGGGCTTTTCGACATACGGCGAACAGTATCGCGCGATGCACCTTAATCAAACATTTAGTGGCGTAGCATTTGGCGGCGCACCCGGACGGACCCGGTGAACGATCTCGATCGCGAGTTCGAGAAGCTGCAAAAAATCAATCGCGTTCTCATGGATCGTGTCGAACGCAGCACCGACGCGCAAGGGAACGCGTTCGGTCTCTTTCAAGCCGCGATCACGCTCGAAAAGATGGTGCAGCAACGGACGGGCGAGCTCCAGCGCGTCAACGCCCAACTCCGGCGCGAGATCGCGGAGCGCGCGGAGATCGAACGCGCACTCGAAACCGCAAAGAGCGAAGCGGAACGCGCCCACGCGAGCAAGACAAAATTCTTCGCCGCCGCAAGCCACGATTTGCTGCAACCACTCAATATCGCGCGACTCTTTCTCGATGCGATCAAACTTCGCGAAGGCGAGGCGGGAACGTCGCGCCTGCTCGGACGCGTCGATGCATCACTCGAGGCAGCCGAATCACTCCTGACGACGCTCCTCGAGATCTCGCGGATCGACGCTGGCGGCATGACCGTCGAGATCGACGACGTCGCGATCGATCCGCTCTTACGTCGACTTGCTTCCGACTACGCGCTCGGCGCCGAGGAGCGCGAGTTGCGCTTGCGGATCGTGCCGAGCGACGCGATCGTGCGAACGGATCTTCGTCTTCTCGATCGAATCTTACGCAATTTTATTAGCAACGCGCTGCGCTACACGGTGCGAGGTGGCGTCTTGCTCGGCTGTCGCAAACGCGGGAACGTGCTACGCGTCGAAGTCTGGGATACGGGCATCGGCATTCCGGTCGAGCGGCTCGACGAAATTTTTGAGGAATTCCGCCAGCTCGATCCCGGTGGTGGCGACGGTCGAGCACTCGGCCTCGGTCTCGGGCTCGCCATCGTCGAACGGATCGCGCGATTGCTCGATGCGAAGGTCCACGTACGGTCCCAAATCGGGCGCGGAACGGTCTTCGGCATCGATATTCCCCTCGGCGATCCCACGCGCGTTCGCGCGACCGCGACGGTCGAGACGCGGCGAGACAATCCGCTTGCGGGCAAGACCATCCTCGTCGTCGATGACGACCTCGATGCGCTCGAAGGCATGACGCTCGTGCTCGGTGCGTGGGGGTGTCGCACGATCGAAGCCGACTCCCCGCGTGCGGCGATCGAAGGCGCAACCCGCCTCGGCGTCCCGCCGGATTTCATCGTGGCAGACTATCACCTCGCGGCGGGTCGCACCGGATTCGAAGCCATCGCGGGTGTCCGCGATGTATGCGACCGCGCCGTTGCCGCGGTCGTCCTCACCGCCGATCGCACGCCCGAGATTCGCGAGAGCGTTACATCGCAAGGGTACTGGTATCTCAATAAGCCCGTCCGCGTCGAACGTTTGCGGGCGCTCATGAGCCACGTCCTGACCTAAACGCAAGAAAAAACCGGCCACGCTTTCGCGCGACCGGCCATTCTGTTTCGAACCGAACGTTACTTCGCGTCGGGTAGAGCGAAGACGTAGAGTTTGCCGCCGAGCGGAATATTTGCCGTGGCTTTCGCCGCGGGTCCTGCCCAAATCGGGGTCGCGCCGCCGTAGCCTGCATAGACCGCGACGTATTGCTTGCCGTTGACTTTGTACGTGGTCGGGACACCGACGACACCGGAGCTCATCTTCTGCGTCCAGAGTGCCTTGCCGGTGGCCGAGTCAAAGGCCATGAAGCGCTGATCGACCGTACCGCTGAACACGATTCCGCCCTTGGTTGCGAGCACGGGCCCATTCCAAGGAAGCTTCGTTTCATACGCCCACTTTTTGTTGCCGGTATTTGCATCGATTGCCTGGAGTTCGCCGTATCCCGAACTGCCGGGCTGTGGTTGCACTTCAAAGGTTTCGCCTAAGAACGGTAGGCCAGCTTTGTAATCCGTGCCGGTGCCTTTCATCGACATGCACCATTTGCTCGTCGGGACGAAAAGCGTTTGCGTACCCGGATCGTAGGCGGTTGGCCACCAATTTTTGCCACCGAGGAAGCTCGGACACGTGAAGATCGACTTGCCGAGATGCGGTCGGTTGAGCGCGTTGCTCTGCGGCGTGCCGTCGGCGGAAAATCCATTGATCGACGTCGCCATCACGAAGGGCTTTGCGTAGATGAATTTGCCGTTGGTGC
>JAYTXC010000127.1:0-14199 GCA_043743145.1 Rhodospirillales bacterium | reverse complement strand
GTCTGGTAGTGGAACGTATTTTCTCAGTGGCAGCAGTAATAAGTCACTAATTTGATAAGTTCCCAAAGATAGAGTACGCCACCGATATAGCGCTTCAATGTCCTTGATTACTTGAAAAAGGGACGTGTAGATATCATCCCGCTTTATTCGATGCGTGTAGACGCTGATTGCATTAAAATCACAATCGCGATTAAAATCCTTATTTCTCGTTTCAGAATGCGACGGACCATCAATTTCAATAATTAACCGTGCACTTGGTTCATAAAAATCTGGAAACCAGCCAAAGAAAGGGAAACGTTGCGATTGCCACTCCCATTCCCAGTCAATCCTATCACGATAATGTTGCAGCGAAGTAAGCAAACGAACTTCTGCAGGGTTTTTTTGAATTCGCTGACTTTCAGCAAATATTCGATGTGAGTTTAGATTTCTAGGGGTCTCATCAAAGCGCAACTCGTGACGGTGAAGTGCCTCAAGTGAACAGATGTAATAAATTCGATCATCAATCGATTGATCAGCAGCGCGATACATGAAGCGATTACCTAAATGGATTGGTTTAAAAGTATCGTTCATTCAGGCTACTTCAAACCGTCGAAAATCTTCCACCATTCAGTTTGATCGACGGGCGTGAGCGTAACGTAGCTGCGCCCCGTTAGTAGCGAGATATATGGCAATGCGATATTCTCACACTTGTCGATCGCGCTTCCGATATCTTCAAAAGTCATTATCAATTCATTTGCACCGCGACGATCAACGTGGGCGACAGTGCGATCGACGAGATGCTTAACGGTTTGTAGGGAGTCGTCTAGGCGCTGAATGTCGGATATTATTCGACCGATGTTTAGGTGTTTGTTTGATAGGTCAGAAACAAAATGGTACGTGCTTTCGGCCAGAAATCTCAAGGTTTGCGGACTATAAGGATGCTTGCCATCGTCCCAGAGGTCTACGATCGACTGCAATGTCCAATCTCCCGGCTCGCTTTTCATACGCGTTAGCAGCGCGTGTAGCGAGTGCGAATTCTTATTCCGATCGCCGATACGTCGCAAACGGATAAGCACGGACTGCGCGTACCAGGTCGCGACGCTCTGTGGGAAATGCGTCGCCGCCGTTTGGGGACTACGACCTACGGCATCTGCAAAGCGACGAAAGGTAGCTTGATCGAGCTGGAGAGCTGTGAGTTGACTTTCGACGAGCTCGCAAGTTTCTACGATCTCAGCCCTTCGAATGGCAAGGGCTGTAGTGGCGGAATCGCTTCCCAGGGTTGACTGCGACCGAGCTTCATCGAGCATTCCTCATTTATACCACGAGTAGCGGAATACGCTGGAAAAACTGTCTTTGTACAATCCCGCGGCCAGACGCAAGCTCGATTTGCATCATAGGATTGCTCGAGGCAACCGAATTGGTCGGAACGGAGGGCCCGACCCGTCCCCCGCGTACTTTTTGCAAGATGGCAAACGAATCTGATCACGCCTTAGCGGTCAAATGTCTCCACAAGGTTCGCGAACGCATTGACGAGGCCGGCAAGGTTATCGGAAACCGAACTCGGATGGTCCAAATGTTGTCGGAATATGGCGTCGTCGAATCGTGGCGTCGCCTACGCTCCGACGATACAAGCGGCTGGACAGACTTGGCTATGCATAAATTGCTCGATCATTCGCTCGAGGCTACCGTGGTGGAATCAATCGAGTTTCGTGGATTATTCCGAGGTGGCGAGATCGAACAAATGGAAAGCGATCTCCGTAGTGCGGGATATGAGCCAAAGACACCGACATAATCGGGCAGAAAAGCGGCATTACAGCTCCTTATGATTTAAAAGGCTTTGATGTAAATCAATCATGTACCTGACTGATTATAAACTAGAAACACGAAAATCGATTCACATCGACGACCGCCAAAACTAAATTCTTACTAGTTGCAAGCACTCCCAAGATTTGACAACTTGCAAGTCAGCTATCAAGCGCGATCAGCTGGAGAAGGCGACAATCGATGGAAAAGACATTAGACGCGACGGCAGTCCTATACCGGTTAATTATGGGTATAGCTCTTGTTTTGCTCGTCGTAGGGTGTTCTTTGCACCATCCAAGCGCTGTATACAATGAGGCCATCAGCGAACTTAAAACTCTTGAAGACGCTATTGACGAAATATCGGATCAAATCGATTCAAATTACGCGATAATTTACGACAGTTCTGAACTTAGACTTTCTGCTCTCGCATGGTTGCGGCAACGTAACGCGGCTCAAAGAACAATTAACGTTAACATTGTCCTGGCCGACGAGCTTCGAGTTCCGGGCGCTAATCAAAATGCATTTGTGACACTAAACGACCAAGTCAAGTGGGTTGATCTTTTTCGGGAACAAGACTATCCATTCCTACTATGCGCTGTCCAGCGCCGTGAAATCTTTCGCGCTCTGGACTCATTGCTAGACTTTTCAACCAAACTAAAGCTTAGACAGCTCAACGTCTACTTAGGCAGTTCGCACTCTGGGTCAGCTATGAACGCGCAGTATCGCTGCACAGTGGATCTGCAATACGAGGCGCGCGTAGGCATGTTCACCGTTATTCGTAGCGCAACACTCGACGTTCGAACCATTGCCGTCGATGTTATCGCCGTAGGGGCGGCGGGCTCAAAGTGGATCGACTTCGAACCTCAAGGTATTCTCAAAGATCTTGGGCTCGGCGACTACGAGGATCTCCAGAGTGTGCAGATCCCTGCGTTGCGTGAATTGTGGACGGAGATTGGGAGCCGCCCTGTTCCGGCTACGACCGCATTTATTAAACAGAAGCAACAAGACGAAGAAGAAAAAGCAAAGACAAAAATCGACATTCTCGGCGAGTCACTCAATGCCAGCCTTACGATAATATTTGCGTCTATTGTAGAGCTTTGCCTGATGGTGTATTTACTCGCCCAAGTCTTACAAGTTTGCCGCGCATTACCCGAACAGAGAGCGCCCGTGTCCGAGTCACCTTTGTTCGGTATCATGAGCTCACTTGTTGGTAAAGTGGTAATGCTTGTTTCGTGCTTGTTACCGCTCGGAGTTTCCATTTTTGTTTTGTTTTTCATTTTACCGTCTTTGACCGTAGCGTCGCCTGTTCCGCAATGGATTGTAGGCCCGATATTTGCGTGGTTTGTGGTTGGATCGCTGGTCATAATAGACGCAATGCTCATTCTAAAGAGCCGTGAAATCATAATAAAAATTAGCCCCGAAATAACGGGACCTTGAAGCCATCTGGCGGTATCGGATTGAATGAATATGTAAGGCTTAGTAAGCTGCCTTGGCATTTCGTTCGATCGTACTCCGCCGGCGTAGTATCTTGCGAGAGCTCGGTGGTAGTCCGATGGTGATTCTAGACGAGGCGTCACGCAGTAGACATCGCACGGACCTCATCGAGCGTTTGAATCCGGCGTTGAGTTTTTGTTGCCGGATGAGCCGTTAAACGAATCGCAAAACGCATAGTCGGCAGGTTTGCCGGACCGCGGGAAGTCGAGATCAACCCTTGTTCTTGCGCTAGGAGTTTCGACGATAGAGTAATTCGCCATATCGGTTCGGCGGAAAGTTAGGCGGGCAACGCGAGGATCGTCGGAGTTTCGCCAGCCTCCCTCGGCAGAGGCGGGGGGCCGCGTTTTAAGAGGCCCTGTCTCCTATCCCGATGAGTAAGAGACCGTCGTCATCAAGCACTGAGTAATGCCAACGTAGTAAACTGGTAAGAATGGTCGATTGCAAAGTTGAGTTTCCGCCACAAAGCATGGCATCGAAGCTATTTGTGCAACAAATAAAGGATGCGATGTCAATTGTAGCCTTACCGATCATAGAGCGTCCATGTGATCCTTTTGACGGCGGGTGCTGCTCATGCTGCGACCGAACGGCCTCGCCCACGTGAACGACCTTCTTATCCGCGGCGGACGCGTTGTCGATCCCGCACAACACCTCGATGCCGTCCGCGACGTACTCATTCGCGATGGCGTGATCGCCGCAATTGGCGAGCATCTCGAAATCGAAGGCGCCAACTTCGAGACGTACGACGCGCGTGGCGCCGTCGTCGCGCCCGGCTTCATCGATATGCACGTCCATCTCCGCGAACCGGGCCAAACGCACAAAGAGACCATCGCGACCGGAAGCGCGGCCGCGGTCGCTGGCGGTTTCACGGCCGTCGCCTGCATGCCCAACACCGAGCCCGCACTCGATTCCCCCGCGCTCATCGCGGAAGTCTTGCGGCTCGCCGCGGCGGCGGGGCTCGCGCGCGTTTATCCGATCGCCGCGCTTACACGCGCACGTGCGGGCAACGAACTCTCACCCTACTGGCGCCTGCACGATGCGGGCGCGGTCGCCTTCAGCGACGATGGCTTCGCCGTGAAGAACGCGCGCGTGCTTCGCCAAGCCGCGCTCTACGCACGCGACGTCCCCGGCGTCTTTATCTCGCACTGCGAAGATGGCGATCTCAAAGGCGATGCCGTCATGAACGAAGGTGCGCGCAGTTTCGATCTCGGGCTCGCCGGTTCGCCGGGCCTCGCAGAAGAAGTGCACATCGCGCGCGACGTCCTCATCGGCGGCGATACGAAAAAGCCGTTTCACATCGCGCATCTCTCCACGGCGATGAGCACGGACCTCATTCGCTTCGGTCGCGCGCAAGAGATTGCGGTGACATGCGAAGTCACACCGCATCATCTCCTGTACAGCGATGACCATTTCGAAGGCTTTCGCGCCGACGCCAAAGTGAATCCACCGCTGCGCCTCGAGCGCGATATCGCGGCACTGCGCGCGGCGGTCCGCGACGGCACGATCGATGTGTTCGCAACCGATCACGCCCCGCACACGCGCGAAGAAAAAGCGCAGCTCCTCGCCGATGCGCCCGTCGGCTTCTCCGGCCTCGAGACCGCGGTCGGCGCCTACGCGCATGCCCTGCCCGATCTGCCGCTCGAGCGCTTTGTCGCGCTCCTCTCGACCAATCCCGCGCGCATCCTCAATGTCCCCGGCGGCACGTTGCGCGTGGGAAGTGTGGCCGACATCACGATTTTTGCCGAGCAACCGTGGCGCGTCGATTCGAACGCTTTTCATTCGCTCGGGAAAAACACGGCTTTTGAAGGCGAAACCTTCGCCCGGCGTCCGATCGCAACGATCGTCGGCGGACGTTTCGCCATGCGCAATGGCCGCGTCGGCACGGCGATCCTGGGCGTAGTCTGAGATTATTTCGTGCGGCTATGCGTTGCCCGCGTATGCGCTTGCCGATTGTCTCCGCATCGATCATGGCGTGTGCCGCGCTCTTCGGCGCCGTTGCGAGCGCGGCCGAGGAGCCCTCGCCCGAAGCGATCTTCTCTCGTGCGAAAGACGCGTGGCGAACCCGGCAAGAAGCACCGTTCGTCGCCTACAACATGCGCGAGCGCTACGAATGGCGAGGACGCACGCACGATAATTGGTGGCAGGTCGCCTATCGCGATCGCGATCGCGCGCTCGCTTTGCGCCGAACGATCGTCGCCGCCGACGAGGCCAAACGCCTGCGTGGCTCGCCGATCACCTTCAACCTTAAAGTTCACAAGGGCAACGTCCACGCCGATTCGCTCGATACGAATCCCGATGCCGACGCCTTCCCGATCCTCGAACCGCAGATCGAACCGAACGCCTCGTTCGGGCTCGTCCGTCGCGAACCCAAAGCCGCACTCGTCGGCAACGTGGCTCCGCTTTCGAGTTTGGGCACGCTCGTTGCAGCGCCGAGCCCCACGCCGGCACCGACCGCCACGCCAACGGCGGCACCATCCGCGCTTGCAACCGAGAAGCCACTGCGCGAACTCGTGCGCATCGAGGCGGTCGCGCGCGATTACGCGATCGTGCTCGCGGGGACGGAGTCGATCCGCGGCGTCGAGGCCTACCATCTCGCGCTGACACCGCTACGCAACCCGCGCTTCTACCGACTGCGCGATCTGTGGGTCGAAACGGCGTCCTTCGGCACGGTGCAACTCGCGATTCAAGGTATGTTCGAGGGCAAGCCCTACGACGATGCGCGCTGGATCGTCGCGTACACCGCGATCGCGGGCCGCTATTACGTGCAGCAGATCCATACGGACGATACGCTGCGCTTCGGGCTCGATCGCGCCGTGACGGGCCTGACGTTCGATTTCGTCGGCTACGATTTCCCGACCACGCTCCCGATCATGACGTTCCAACGCATGCTTTAAGAGAGGCGCGTACCGTCACAAGGCCAAATGTGGGCCTCTCGACATGATGAAACCGGCCTCGTTGCTTCTCGCCGACGGTACGCGCTTCGACGGCGAAGGCATCGGCTACGATGCGCTCGCTCTTGGCGAAGCCGTCTTTTTTACCGGCATGACGGGCTACGAAGAAGCACTCACCGATCCGTCGTACGCGGGCCAACTGCTCACGTTCACCTACCCGATGATCGGCAATTACGGCATCTCGGGCACGGCCTCGCAACACCATCGCGCGTGCGTCGCGGGCGCGATCGTCAAACGCATCGCACGCCATCCGTCGCATCACGCAATGACCGACGACTTACCATCGTGGCTCGCGGCGCAACGCGTCCCTACGCTCGTCGGGATCGATACGCGCGCGCTCACGACGGTCTTGCGCGAACACGGCACGATTCGCGCGGCGCTCGCCGTCGGCGCCGCATCGATCGAACGGATGGAAGCGGCGCTCACACCATACGCGCGTGAAACGAGCACGGTCGGACTCGTGGCCGACGTCGCGACGCGCACCGTGCAGAGCCCGACGCCGCAGGCGACGGGGCCGCATATCGTCGTAATCGATTGCGGTGTGAAGCGGGCGATCGTGCGCGATCTCGCGGCACTCGGCGCGCACATTACCGTCGTGCCGTACGGCGTTTCGTCGGAAGAAATTCTCGCACGCAAGCCCGATGCCGTCGTAATCTCACCTGGGCCCGGCGACCCGACGGATCTTCCCGAGACCATCGAAACGTTACGTAATCTCGTCGGACGCATGCCGATGTTCGGCGTGTGTCTCGGGCACCAAATGCTCGCGCTCGCCCTCGGTGCGAAAACGTACAAATTACCGTACGGCCATCGCGGTGGAAATCAACCGGTCAAAGACATACTTCACGATCGCGTGCTCGTGACCGCGCACAATCATGGCTACGCCGTCGACGGTGCCTCGCTGCCAAACGATCTGCAAGCGACGATGATCAACCTCAACGACGGCACGAACGAAGGTTTTCGGCACACGACGTTGCCGATCTCGGCCGTGCAATTCCATCCCGAGGCTTCGCCCGGACCCTTCGATGCGCGGTTTCTGTTCGCCGAATGGATCGCCACGCTGTAACGCGGGCCGTTGCGTTCGGCGCGGCGGTCGCGAGTTTTGTCGCCCCCTTCGAAGCGCGCGCGCAATCGCTCACATCGCTTCACGTGCGAAGCTTTACGATGGCGATCGATCGCACGAATATGCGCGTCGGCGAACGGCTCCACCTCACGATTACGGCGCACGTCGACGAACGCGTGCTCGAACTCGATAACGTGACGCTCCCCAATCTCTCAGGCTTCGATACGCTCGGCGACGAGCGCCGGTGCGTGGCCGCGAATCGCGGCAGCGGTTGCACTGAGACGATCACGCTCGAACCAACCGTTGCGGGCGATCGCACGATCGCGGCAGCCATCATGGATGCGATCGACGCGCGCAATGGGAAACCGTCGCGCTTCTCGACGAACACGGTCGCGCTGCGCGTCGCACCCGCGCCACCGCATCTGCCGACGTGGGTGTGGCCGCTGCTCTGGTCGATCGTGCTTGCGATCCTCCCGCTCGTACTCGTTGCGCTCGCGGCATGGGCGCTGATCTGGGGCTTCGGGCGCGGCAAACGCGGGACCGCACGCATGCCGATCGTCGCTCCGCGACAGCCGCCCGCACAAGCGATTTTCGTCGATCCCGCCGAGCGTCTTCGCGGACTCGTTGCCGATCTCACACGCGATCCAACGCGTGTGCGCGCGCTCGCGGTCCGCGCGGCGTTGCGCGCGCTCGTCGGTGCGCGCGACGACGAAACGCTTGCCGATCTCGCGCTTCGGCGCGACATGACCGACCGCGTACGCGTTCTCGAAGCCATGCGCGCGATCGAGCGCGCTTCGTTCTGTGAAGACGAACGCGTCGCGCACGCTGTTGCGGAGGCCCTGCCATCGTTGAACTTCTAAAACCGGCGGCGCTCATCGATGCGCTTGCGGAAACCGTCGTCGGCCAGCGCGCCACGCTCGAAGCGCTCGTGCACGCGACGATTGCGGGCGGGCACGTCGTGCTCGAAGGCCCGCCCGGGCTTGCCAAGACGCTCGCGTGCCGCGCGCTCGCGGCTGCTGTGGGCGGAAGCTTCAAACGCGTGCAGTTCACGCCCGATCTCTTGCCGAGCGATATCGTCGGCACGCGCATCTTCGATCAACGGTCGGGCGAGTTCGCAACCTCACCCGGTCCCATCTTCGCAAACGTCGTCCTCGCCGACGAAATCAATCGCGCGCCCGCGAAAGTACAGTCCGCGCTTCTCGAAGCGATGCAAGAACGGCAAGTGACGATCGGGCCGCAAAGTTTTCCGCTTCCCGATCCCTTTCTCGTGACCGCAACGATGAATCCACTCGATAGCGACGGCACCTACGCGCTCCCACTCGCGCAGATGGATCGCTTCCTCGTCAACGTGCTCGTCGATTACCCGAGTGCGGATGAAGAGCTTGGGATCCTCGCCCGCTTCGGCGGCGAAACGCCCGCGTTGCCGCACGACGTCGCCGCGATGAGCGATCTCGTGCGTTGGCGCACCGATGCACGCACCGTGTTTCTCGAACCGAAGATCGCGTCGTATATCGTGGCGCTCGTGCGTGCGACGCGCAAAACGCATGCGTATCTGGATCGCGGCGCGAGCCCGCGCGCGACGCTTGCCCTCGCCGCACTCGCGCGTGCGCGCGCGTTCTGCGAGGAACGATCGTACGTCGTGCCCGACGATGTGCGCGCCGCCGCCCCCGCCGTGATGCGCCATCGTCTCGCGTACAATTATCGCACGCAAGTGGAGAATATCGACCGCGAAACGATCGTTGCCGAGCTCATCGCAAGCGTTTCGGTCCCATGAGCCGAACCGACGCAGCGATGGGATTCGTGCGGAAACTGGGCGGCGCGGCGTTCGCACTCGGTGCCTTTGCATTCGGCTGCGCGATCGGCCCGCACGCGAGCCCCGCACGTGCCGTAGAGCCCGTCCCGACCGCGACGCCCGTGCAAGATCCCGAAGCCGAACGAGATTTCATCCGCGCGCGCGATTGGTGGCGCGCGCGCACCGATGCGCCATACGTGCGCTATGGTGCGCTCGTGCGCTACCTCCACAACGGCCACGTTTTCGACAATTGGTGGGATATTTATCAACGCACCGCCGATGGTGCTTTCGCGCTCACGCCGCTCCACGACGCCGAAGAAGAGAATCATCGTTTGCGCGGCGTGCCATTCTCGATTTTCGGTTTGCAAGTTTTCGATACCAATCGCGATGCCGCGCCGATCCGGCTCGACGATCCGCGCATCGACATCGCATCGTCGTTCGGCATCGTGACGCGTTTCGGAAAGACGATCGTTCCGCGCGTCGCTGCGTCGCCACGACGGGCGACGCCGTTTGCGACGCCGATTCCGCTCCCGACCGACGACCTGCGCGAGATCGGCCGAATCGAATCGAGCACGCGCGCGTACGATATTCGCATCGTTGGCACCGAGACCGTCGCGGGAGAGCCCGCGCTGCATTTGGCTCTCGCTCCCATCCGCGATCCGAAGCTCAATCGCCTACGCGATCTTTGGCTCGACCCCACGACGTATCGCACCGTCCAATCGCGCGTCCAGGGAATCCTCGAAAACAAACCTTACGACGGCATTCCATGGACGGTTCACTACGTGATCGTTGATGGCCGGCAATACGTGCAACAGGTCGTCGCCGACGAGCCGCTCCATTTCGGGCTCGACACGACGCTGCCGAAGTTCGAATTCGACTTCGTCGATTTCCACTTTCCGACCGAAATCCCGAAGTTCACGTTCGATCGCCCGTTTTGAAGACGCGCGTGAAAAAGGGCCCGCGTGGCGCCGAACTCCTCCGACGCATCGCGGCACTCTTCGGTCTCGCACTCGTGCCGTTCGCGCTTCTCGCCATCGTCTTCGTCTCGTACGTCGCACTCGGCGTGCACGATGGTGAAGCCGAGCCGAGCGGGACGATCGCCGGTACAGGCGTTCGCGAGATCGTCACGGTCACGCGCGACGGGCGCGGCATTCCGCACGTGCGTGCACGAAACGAACACGATCTCTATTTCGCCGAAGGCTATCTGCAAGGCAGCGATCGGCTCTTCCAACTCGATCTCTACCGCCGATCCGTCGAGGGACGGCTCTCCGAAGTGCTCGGCTCGATCACGCTTCATAGCGATGTCGACGCGCGCACGATCGACGTCGCGGGTATCGCCGCCGCACAACTCGCCGCACTGCCATCGAGCCAACGCGCGAATCTTGGAGCCTTCGCAAACGGCGTCAACGCGGCGATTGCGACGCGACCCCTGCCGCCGGAATTTCGTTTTCTCGCGTATCGCCCCGAACCGTGGAAACCCGTCGATTCGCTCGCCGCATCGTTTGCAACCGTGCTCGCGCTCACCGATTCGTGGACCGACGTCGCGACGCGTGCCGATGTCCTCGCAAAGCTCGGCCCGCACGCGCGCGACGCATTCTTTTCGATCTCGGATCCCGCCTACGATACGCCCGCGGGTTCGGCGGCACGCGCGTCGGTGGCAGCCGTTGCGCCGCTCCCGTCGCTCACCGCACCCGATCCGCAGGCATCGCCGCTCTTCGTTGCCGATATGGACGCGCGTGCCGGGCTCGGCAGCAATGATTTTGCAGCCGGTGCGGCCCTGACGTCGACGCATCGCGCGCTCTTGGCGAACGATCCGCATCTCAATCTTTCAATTCCGGGCGTCTGGTGGATGGCGGATCTTTCGGCACCAACGCTTCACGTCGCGGGCGTAACACTCGGCGGCGTGCCGGGCATCGTGCTCGGCCATAACGCGCATCTCGCGTGGGGCGCGACCAACGGCACCGTCGCCACGGTGCGCGTGTTTCGCGAGCACTTCCGCTCGAACGATTCCGACGAGTATCGCGCGGGCACGGGATACGCGCGTGCGGAAAGACGCGTCGAGACGATCCTCGTGCGGTTTGGCAAGCCGCTCGTCCGAACGTATCTGCGAACGCGCCACGGCTTCGTCTTCGACGATCGCGGAATGACCAAACTTGCAGCCGCGTGGACGGGCGACCTCGATCGGCGTTCGTCGTTCGAACAGTTCGACGGCCTCGCGCGCGCGACGTCGGTTCGCGCCGGTTCGAACGTGCTCGCGCACTATCCGGGCCCGCCGCAAAATTTCGTGCTCGCCGATGATGCGGGCAATGCGGGCTATGCACTTGCAGGCGACATTCCGATCGACGACGCGTGGGGCTTGGCGATTCATGACGGCGCCGCAGGAGCCACCGTTGCGCGTGAGCGTGACGTTCCCGCAAGTGCCTTGCCGCATGTGGCTTCGTCGCGAAGCGCGTTCGTGCTCACGGCAAACGCGCGCGTCTACGGTCGCGGCTATCCCTATCGCTTGAGCGCGGCGTTTTCGCCGCCATATCGTGCCGCGCGGATCGCCGAGGATCTGCGATCGGGTCCCTACGATGTGGCGCGCTTCGCCGCGGTGCAGGGCGATATTACGTCGCTTGCCGAGCGCGAACTCAGTCGCAAAACCGTTGTCGCACTCGAGCGCGGGCATGTCGATGGCGACGCGTCGCTGCGCGATGCGCGCGAGACCCTGCGCGGATTCGATGGGCGCTTCACGAGTGATTCGCGCGCGGCCGTGATCGCGTCGGCGCTACGTCGGGCGGCGGCCGAACGTCTGGTGCGCGGCCACATGCCGGGGGATCTCGGGCGGCGCTACCTCTCGGCGGAAGCGGGGCCCGCGTTCGTCGCCGTGATGCGGATGCTTCGTGAGAAGCCCCGTGGTTGGGTCGAGCACGACGACTACGATGCGTTCTTGGTGGCGGCGACGCGCGATGCGATGGCGGGTCTGCAAAGGCGCCACGAGAGCGACCTGCGCTGGGGCGACGTCGGCGCGCGAGTCGCGGCGCATCCACTCGCGGCGTTCGGGCTCAAGATGTGGAACGGCATCCGCTTTCCCGGGCTCGGGAGCGCGTACTCACCCCACGTCCAGGCACCCGGCAATGCCCAGAGCTTTCGTGCCGTTTGGGACATTGGCAACTGGGACGGCGGGGGTATGGTGATTCCCCAGGGGGAGTCTGGGAAGCCGGGATCGTCGCACTATCGCGATGCGGCGCCGCTCTGGCTCCGGGGCGATCTGGTGCCATTTCCCTTCAGCGACGCGGCGGTCGCGCGCGACCGCACGTCGGAATTCGCGCTCGCACCCTAAAAGTGGGACGTGTGGTGGGAGAAAATACTCCCCTTCGAACGGAGGGACTGGGCCGCGTTTTAGCCTAGCGTCCAGGATGCGGTTTTTCGGGCGATCGCGGTTGGCGGCGCTGCCGCGTCAAACCGTGATCACCCTGCTCTTGGTACTGGGTCTGCTCGCATTGTTCATGATTGCGGCGCGACTTTCGTATTACGGGGCGATCAATATCACAAACGCCTTCTCGTACCAATCGGCGGTCGTTGCGGCGCAACGTGATTCCGAACTTTTGCAAGTGGAACAGGTCGAGCATCACGCCGGGCGCGATGCGTTGCGGTCCTACGAAAAACTTCTCTCAAGCGATCTCGTGCGTATCGATAGCATCGCCGAAGATGTCGCGCAACGGGCGCCGAGTTTCGTTTTCCCCGCAAGCAACGCCGACTACGATCGGCTCACGCGCGAGTTGAAGGTGCGCGAAGATCTGGGCAAGGACCGCTTCGACGGAATCGTCGCGCGTAATACCCAGACGCGCGATTTCTCCAATGGGATGTTCGCCATCGTGGCGCTTCTCTTCGTCGTGATCGTCGGACGGCTACGTCGCGCCGTCGAAGAGGGGCGGTCGCTCGTGCAGCGGTTACAGGCGGCGTTTCTCTCGCGACGCCGCGATATGCGTAACGTCGAAATTGGCACCGTTTTGCTTTCGGCGACGCGCGGGTCGAACGTCGGCGGCGATACGCATGACGCGTTCTCACTCGATGACCGCTACGCGATGTTTCTCGTGGCCGACGCAAGTGGAAAGGGCATCGATGCGGCCGTCGATACGGCGTTCGTTACGTATTCGATTCGCACGCTCTTTTCAGAAAATCGCGATCCCGGGGTGGTGCTCTCGAAGTTCGCACAGCTCTACGCGCAGAGCGTCGATCGGCCGGAATCGTTCGTCGTGATGTTCATGGCGGTGCTCGATCTCGAGACGGGCCACTTGCGCTACGCATCGGCGGGCCACGAGCCAGCGTGGGCGATCATCGGTCAAGACGTCGCATCGCTGCCCGCCACGGGACCGATCGTCGGGATCGAATCGGATCACGTATATGAGACGCGAGAGTTGCACCTCCACTATGGCGACGCGCTCGCGGTGAGCACCGACGGGCTCACGGAATCGCGCGACGCGCGTGGCGAGTTTCTCGGTGCCGACGCGGTGACCGTGTGGCTCTCGGAAATCTCCGGTTCCGCGCAACGCATGGCCGATGCGATCGTGAAGCGTTTGCAGCGTCGGTCGAGCCGAATTACCGACGATCTTGCGATTCTCATCGTGCGGTACACGCCGGCCGTGCGCGCGGGATTCCCGAAGCCGCCTGCGACTGACGAGCCGCAATTAGCGCTCAACGACCAACGGTCGTGAGCGGGGCGCACCCGGCATTTGGCGCGCGGTTGCGACGGGCGCTTCTCGCGGGGCATCGCGCGGGCGTGCGTGGGGTTGGCAGTGCGTCGGCGCGACGGAGCGATGGGTACGAATTCGCGGAATTACGCGGTTATGTCGAGGGCGACGATCCGCGCCGCATCGATTGGGCCGCGACCGCGCGCGCGGGTGGCTTGCAAACGCGCGTCGTGCTCGAAGATCGCGCGCTCCATCTCGCCGTCGTGGTCGATGCGTCGCACGCGATGCGCTTGGGGCGCAGGCGAAGCGCGCACGATCTTGCGTGCGATGCGGCGGATGCGTGGTACGCAGCCGCTACCGACGACGATCGCTGTGCGCGCATCGGCGAACGCGCACTGCTCTTTCGCGGCGTGCGCGGACGCGCGGCGGCACTCGCGTGCGCCCAGATGC
>JAYTXC010000126.1:0-7596 GCA_043743145.1 Rhodospirillales bacterium | reverse complement strand
CCGGGTGCGAATTCGAACGCGTCTGGCTCGTCAAGCGCGAGATCGTCGGCTCGCGCGCGTGCGACGATCGCGCGCGCGAGCGGATGTTCGGAACGCAATTCCGCGCGCGCGGCGATCCCGAGCAATTCGGCTTCGGCAATTCCGAGTGCGGGACGAATTTCACGCACCGTTGGCGCGCCGAACGTAATCGTCCCCGTCTTGTCGAATGCAACGACTGTGGTCGCCGCAAGCGCCTCGAGATAGCGGCCACCTTTGATGATCGCGCCTGCGCGCGCTGCGCGACCGATCGCGCCGAGGATGGCGAGCGGCGTACCCGCAGCGATCCCGCACGCACCCGCAACGATAACGACCGAAATCGTTGCGACGATATTGTGCGTAATCGCGAGCGTGATTGCGGCCGCCGCGAGTGCGACGTACACGAGATAGCCCGCGAGGCGATCGGCGAGTCGTTCGATCGGCGCTTGCGCGCGTTCGGCGGATTCCACCGCATCGATGATGCGACCGAAACTCGTCTCGCGACCGAGTCGGTCCGCGCGAATTTCCAGCGCGCCGCTGCGATTGACGGTGCCCGCAAAGACGGCGGATCCGGCGTGCTTTTCGGCCGGTATCGCTTCGCCCGTGATGCGCGACTCATCGACATACGCGTGCCCCGCGATGACGGATCCATCGACGGGAACGAGCGCGCCCGGATCGACGAGAATAGCGTCACCGATCGCGAGATCCGACGCGACGACATCGTGTATCGCGCCGTTGCGTCGAACGCGCGCCGTCTGCGGCAGGCACGCGAGCAGGTCGCCGATGGCGATGCGGCCGCGCGAGACGGTCGCATGTTCGAGAATCTCCGCCGCGAGCACGAACGCCGTAATGACGAGCGCCGTAAAGGTCTGACCGATCGAGAGCGCCGCGACGAGCGCGATCGTCATCGAGAGCTCCATCGTCATCCGGCGTGCGACGATATTGGCGATCGCCTCGCGTACGATGGGAAAGCCACCGACGAGCACGAGCGCGATGCCGATGACATCGACGCGACCGAAGCGCGGCCACAGCGCGAACCATGCGGCCCCGGCCGCGCATGCGACGAGTCCGACGCGCGCGACCTCGCGACGATCGATCATTTGAGATACGCTCGCACGACGTCGACGAGTTCGGTCGCGGCGTTGCGACGCGCACTCGCCGACGGGCCGTCGAGAACGTGCGCGTGGACGTGTTCCTCGAGGACTTCGGCCATCAGGCCGTTGAGCGCACCGCGTGCTGCCGCGATGAGCTGCAGGGTATCGGAACAGCCCGCTTCCGATTCGAGCGCGCGTTCGATCGCCTGGCACTGTCCCGTAATGCGCCGGACGCGAGCGAGGAGTTTCTTCTTTTGCGCGATCGTATGTCCCATCGCGCACCGTCTTCGCGGTGCTCGAAGAACTATACCCCCCTAGGGTACTTGTATATCGGAAGGTTCTCGCTTTCTTTCTGGTCCCCAACGATATCCGCCGAGATCTCCGTCGCGCCGTACGACGCGATGACACGCAATGGCGACCGCAATCGGGTTGGCCGCACACGAGCGGGCGACGGCGCGAGCGGAAGACGGCGCGTCACGTCGTTCGATGTGCTCGCGCGCTGCTCGTACAAGGTCTGCGTCGCGTTCGAACGGTGTCGGGCCTTGTGGCCGACACCGTCGGCATGCACGGAACCCTGCGCGCTCGGCGTCGGCTGGCGTCGTATGGAAACGCACGTTCCCGCGTCGCGCGAAACGCGCCCCGCACGCAGGGCGGCAATAGACTCCGGTCGTCACGACAGCGTAGACGAAGTGCCCGTCGGCCGTCGTATCGCGTCGTTCGACGGCGGCATAACGATCGTCATCATCGAGATACGAGGTGGTCATCACGCTCGCTCGATGCGCGCAACATAACATCCGCGCTTCGCGTAGTGTGCGTGCACGTACGCGACGTTCGGATTTGCGAAGAAACGATCGATGAGTGTTTCGACCGAGCTACCCTCAACGAGATCGGCATCGGTCATAAGGTGCGCCGTATCGAAGGCGCGCAGACTCAAAGTGCGCGTGCGCAAAACCTCCGGAACCGTGTTGACACGATCGAACGGCGATGCATCGATTTCGGCGACGTACATTGCATGGCTTGCCCGGTACGGCGTATCGGCTGGTTGATGCGTGGAATGGACGAGCAGTGCCGATTCACCGATCTCCAGTTCGCGCAAGCCGATGCGATCGGGAAATCCCGGTTTCGCGTCGACGCAAGAGCGCTTGGCACCGAACGTCGAGAGTGCTGCATCATCGAGTCCGAAGAGCTGCGAGAATTCACGTGAGGCCAGGCCGGAAATGCGAAACGATCCCATGCCGGAAATACGACGCGAAGGAACTGGCAAGCGTGCGCGCGCGGATGCGGACCATTTCGCGAATTTCGCGTAGGCGTTTGGGCGACTCGCCCTTTGGATCGGGCAGACCCCAATCGTCGTCGATGTTGGCGATGCCCGCGACATCGCAGCCCATCGTAATGATGCGATCGGCACCGGCCGCGACGTTTGGATCGAGCAATTTCGGCCGCGCCGCTGAGATATCGATGCCGATCTCGGCCATCGCGGCGACCACGCCCGGGTCGGCGCGGTCGGCGGCGATCGTGCCGGCCGACGCGACGCGAACGCGATCGCCGACGAGGTCGCGGAGAAACGCCTCGGCCATCTGGCTGCGGCCTGTATTGTGTTTGCAAACGAAGAGCACGAACGGCGTGGAATTAGACGGCGACATAGTCGAGCTCCGAACGATCTTTGGTCGCAAACCAGGCAAAGAGCAGCGTAGCGGCAGCCGCGCCGCCGAGTTGTGCGATGACGAACGGCACGATGTCGTTCGGGCGGATTCCGGCAAACGTATCGCTCATCGAGCGTGCGACGGTCACCGCGGGATTTGCGAACGACGTCGATGAGGTAAACCAATACGCCCCCACGATGTAGGCGGCGACAGCGTACGGCGTCGCATCCGCGCGCACGCGCGAACATCCCCAGATCGTCGCGAGCAATCCAAAGGTCGCGACGAACTCACCGAGCCACTGCGCGCCACCAGTACGCGCGTGATGTGAGAAGAAGATTGGTGGCAAACCAAACATCGTGTTTGCGATGGCGACCCCGGCGATCGCACCGCACGTTTGCGCGGCGACGTAGGCCGGCACGTCCCGCCACGAGATCCCGCCACGCCACGCGTCCGCGAGCGTAACGGCGGGGTTCAAATGCGCGCCCGAGATCGAACCGAAGGCGAGGATGAGCGCGATGAGCGCTCCGCCTGTAGCGATCGTATTCGCTAAAAGTGCGATCGCGACATTACCCCCCGCGAGCCGCTCCGCCGCGATTCCCGAACCGACGACGGCTGCGAGTAAGAGGGCGGTGCCGACGCCCTCAGCCACGGCGCGGCGTGCGAGTGTCATCGGGTAACGAGCGCGCGCGGTAGTGCGGTGCAAATCGCGCTTTCGATGCGGGTCGTCATGCTGTCGACGAGTGTGTAATAGACCCACGTTCCACGTCGTTCGCTCGCGACGATACCCGCGTCACGTAGGATTTTGAGATGATGCGAAACGGTGGACTGATTGAGCGCGAGGCCGGCCGTAAAATCGCAGACACACACCGCATTTTCCGCCCGTGCGAGCGTCGCGACGATCGCGAGGCGCGCCGGATCCCCGAGCGCTTTGAAGAGCGCCGCTTCAGGCGAAAGGTCGCCAGCAAACAGCGAGGTCACGGGACAACAACGGTCGATCGCCACGCCCTGATCGTACGCTTATATTGACGTTTGTCAATACAAAAAGCTAACGGGTGACGGTGCGTAACAGCTTTGTGCAAAGCAAAACATCGGGCTTTTCCGTCGCTAGTTGATCGATGAGTTCTTCACTCACGTTGAACTGGACGTGCGATGGCCAGCCCCGCCACGGAAGCGGAAAGACGATCGGGACGCGGACGTAATGCGCTTGGCCCGTCGGCGTTCGTAAGCGTAGGGTTACCGCGATCGAGTTCGCGAGTGCGGCTTCCGATGCGAAGATCGAGGACGGCGACGTGTTCGGTTCGGGCGTCGGCGTCGTAAGCGTGGGTGTCGCAAATGCGGGAAACGAGCCCGGATAGAGCCAGACATGGAACGCACCCTGGTCGTATTCGACGTTACTCTTGACGGCGAGCGGCGTCGTGATCGGTTTATCGCAGGCGAGGCCGGGAGCGAAAAACGCAAACGTCGGCTTCGTGTAGAGAAACGAAACGGGCGCGGTTCCGTCGAGCAATGTCACGGGTTCCGTTGGTGCGAGCGGGCCTGGCTCGAGTGTCTCGGTGATCGTACGATTGCTGTTGGGCATAAAGTCGAGAAAATCGCTCGCGTAGCAATTTACGGATGGTGCATCGATGCGCAGGCGAAAAATACCGCGATGAACGTCGAACTCGACGACGGCCTGCGACGCATCACGGCGATCGACGTGGATCGTTTTTTCGAATTCGACCCCGTCGACGCGATCGATGAGCCGCACGCGCACGGGTACGGGTGCGCGTTCTGCTGCGTGCACGACGGCCGCGCAGAGATTCACGTGGAGGAAGACGTGCGAGCCATCTTCGATCGCTTGTGCGTTCATGACATGCGCGCGTTCGGTTCGCGCCGCAAGAATTCCATTAAAGCGTATCGTGCATCGCAAACCCTTCGGCACGATCGACAAAGCGCGCATCCGTTGCCGGCCGTCCCATGACAGAGCGAAGGGCTCTTAGGCGCGCCATCTTCCTCGATCGCATACGCGCCGTTTTTCGGCAACGAGGTCGAGCGCTCGCACGAATGGCAACACGTTTCCGATCGTCGTGCGTCGCGCATAACAGATCGTCGAACAACGCATCGCCGTCGTCTTGCCGTACGAGAAGGGCAGCGCCGTGCCGGACGAACCCCAATGCTTCGCGGGTGGGATCGCCGAGATTCTCACGTACGGCGGCACCGATGCGTTCGAGGATCGAGGCGTCGTGCGTGTTCGTGTTCGCGTAGCGCGCCGTCATGATGCCGACGGTGCCAAGAAAATAGGATGGCACGACGACGTCACCCGATTCGACGGGATCGTCTTCGGGATGAACGCGCCATCCGAAATGTGGATCGTCCGCGGAGTGGACCTCGCGTGTGGCGGGGAAGTGTGCCACGAAGCGGGTAGCACGCTCGATGGTTACGCGCAATCTCGGAACGAACGGCCCAGCAGTCTCGAGCATCGGTCTCGGCTGCATGGGCATGAGCCAATCCTATGGCAAAGGCGACGACGTCGAATCGATCGCGACGATTCATCGCGCGCTCGATCTCGGCGTGACATTTTTCGATACGGCCGAAGTCTACGGGCCATTTCACAATGAGGAGTTGCTCGGGAAAGCCCTGCGCGGTCGACGCGATGGCGTCATCGTCGCAACCAAATTTGGTTTCAAGATCGATGCATCGCAGGATCGAAAAATTGTCGGTGTCGACGGCTCGCCCGAAAACGTGCGCAGCGTCGCCGATGCCTCGCTCGCGCGCCTCGGGATCGATACGATCGATCTCTTTTACCAGCACCGCCGCGATCCGAGCGTTCCGATCGAAGAGACGATCGGTGCACTCGCCAAGCTCGTCAAGGCGGGGAAGATTCGCGCGATCGGTCTTTCCGAAGTCGGATCGGCAACGATTCGTCGCGCGCACGCCGTGCATCCGATCGCCGCGCTGCAAAGCGAATATTCGCTATGGGAACGCGGAATCGAAGCCGAAATTCTCCCGACATTGCGCGAACTCGGCATCGCACTCGTGCCATTTAGTCCGCTCGGCCGTGGCTTTCTCACCGGTACCGTGACCGGCAACGCGACGCTGCCCGATGATGATTTTCGTAAGAACGATCCGCGCTTCGCGAGGGAAAATGCGGATCGCAACGTCGAGATCGTCTCCGCCGTTCGCACGATCGCAGCGCGCTACGAGGCGACACCCGCGCAGATCGCGCTTGCGTGGGTCCTTGCGCAAGGCGCCGATATCGTGCCGATTCCCGGAACGAAACGCGTGAAATATCTCGAAGAAAATGTCGGCGCGGAGAAGATCGCGCTCGCGGCCGCCGACCTCGCCGAACTCGGAGCGCTCGCCGCGCGCACGGCAGGCCCGCGCTACAATGCGGCGATGATGTCGATGGTCGAACGCTAGATACCGTCGCCAAATGAACCTATTTTACGCGAATGCCCGCCCCAAACCCGATGTAGTGAAAACGTGACCCACCGACAGGCGTAAGCGATGTGCCGTATTCGGCATCGACTTCAAGATTTTGCCCGAGCAATTTTTGCACGCCGAAGTCCGTGAGCATGCGGCCACCCTGCACGGGTCCGATTTTCGTTTGTCCGACGAGTTCGACGTAGAATTGGTAGGCATGGGGAAGTTGTGCCGTCACCACGAGTGAGGGCAACGCATAACCATACCGCTCGACTCGCGACGTTGTCGGCGTCGTGTAGCTGCCCGCCACCGAAGCGAATGCGAGCGTCGTGCCGATGCCGATCGTGGGACTTGCGGCATAGGCGATGTCGAGATTTAACGTCTGGCTTGGGCCGCCCGCGCTGAAGCCGCCGGTGCCGGTCGCCGCGGTAAAGAGGCCATCGATTGCGTAGGTAAACCGGCCGTGTTGCGGGAGCTCGACCTTAAAGCCGAGCCCGAGATCGCTATATCCCGTCGTTAACGTCCCGCCGCTCGAGGCGCGATTGAACGTCGGCGCGATGAGATCGAGTTCGATCCGATCGGCGACACCGATGCGTTGAAAGCCTTGGCCGATGCTCGTCGCGACGCCGGGAGAATCCCCGCCCTGCGCTTGATTTTGATAGCCATTTTCTAAAAGGATCGCACCCTTCGGGACGGCGCACGCGCTATACCCGAACGTCGGCCGATTGGTGGTCGCGAGAAGGCGTGTTGGGCCGCCACATGCGTCGTTCGGCGCGTCACTGGGCGCAGGGTTCGCTGAAGTGACGGGAACGCTCGACGCGGCGGGTTCGCCCGCTCGCGTCGCAATTGGCGTCGCGCCGATAACGAGCGCGATAAGGGCTCCGATAAACGTCGGAAACATTGATCTCTTCATAAACATCTCTGCGAGACTTCGTTCAAGGCGATGAACGTCACCTTATCGATCGTGACCTCGAGACGGCCTCCCATCATCGCGCGTGGAGGATCCACGTCCGCGAGGTTGGGAAATGCTCGTCGCTCGGCGGAAGGCATGTCGGCGCGCCGTTCATCGCATCGAACGCCGTGCGCGCCGCCGTGATAGTTGCGTTGAGAGCTTGGAAGAAGCCAAAGCGGACGTGAGAGAAAAAGTTCGTCGCGGCATGCAGCGGCCACGATCTGACGTGCATCATATCGTTTAATCCTTAAGTAAAACGCCGTACAACGAACGACGTTGGTGCGAATTGCCTAACGCAGGCAAGGGTTGATCGACGCGACTCCTGCCATCATCCATTGTGGAACATCACCCCCTTTCGACCCGATTTACGAAACGTAGAACGAAAAAAAACCACTCGGTTCTCACAACCGGCGGTGAAGAAGACTCCACGGATGAACCACCCGCTTCGTATCCTCAACGTCGGGGGTTTGGCACCGTGCGCCGTAGAGTC
>JAYTXC010000125.1:0-1668 GCA_043743145.1 Rhodospirillales bacterium | reverse complement strand
GGCCTCATGGCGGTCTTCGGTCCACCGCGCGTGCGGGGCGACGATGCGTCGCGTGCCGTCGCCGCGGCAATCGCCTTGCACGACGTCGTCACGCGCCTGCGCGTGCGTTTGGATTACGCCCTGCAAATCAGCATCGGGCTCGCGACGGGCGACGTCGTCGCCGGCCACTTCGGCAGCGCACAACGCATGGACTACACCGTCATCGGCGACGCCGTCAATCTTGCGAGCGGTCTTCAGAGCGCGGCGCCGGCGGGCGCGATCTATTGCGACGATGCGACCTTTGCGGCGGCCGGGAAGATGGCCCGACCCGTGCATCGTTTAGCGGCGCGGGTCAAAGGGCGCGAAGATCTCGTGACGACGTACGCAATCTTTCCCGACGATTCCACGACACCGATCTAACCGACGCCTCGACGCCCGCGTCGCTGAAGACGACCGTATGAACGAAAAAAACCAAATAAAAAGATCCCCGCGAAACCGCAGGAATCTTTTCGCATCGAGCGAGACCGGGTCTAGCGCTTCGAGAATTGGAAGCGTTTGCGGGCGCGCTTACGACCGTACTTTTTCGATTCCTTTTCGCGGGGGTCGCGCGTGAGCAACCCGCCCTGACGCAACGTGCCGCGTAGCGACTCGTCCATCTCCAGGAGTGCGCGCGCGATGCCGTGACGCACGGCGCCCGCTTGACCCGCGACGCCGCCGCCTTCGGCCTTGACGCTGACGTCGAAGCGCGAGGTCGTCGACGTGAGTTCGAGTGCCTGACGCACGATCATGAGCAGCGTCGGGCGCGGGAAGTACTCTTCGACGGGGCGCTTATTGATCGTGATGATGCCCTGGCCCATCGTGAGCTTGACGCGCGCGACGGCGCGCTTGCGACGGCCGGTGCCGCCGAAATGTTCGGTATCCAACTTAGACGAGCTCCTTGGGCTGCTGGGCTTCGTGCTTGTGCTCGCCGCCCACATAGACGTTGAGGCGACGGAGTTGTACGTCGCGCATACGATTGGTCGGCAACATGCCGCGAACGGCTCGCTCGATCAAGCGCTCGGGATACTTCGCGCGAACCTGCTCCGCTGTCTCCGTGCGGAGGCCGCCCGGGAAACCGGAGTGGCGATGATAGACTTTTTGCGTCCACTTGTTGCCGCCGAGTTCGATCTTATCGGCGTTGATCACGACCACGTGATCGCCGTTATCGATGTGCGGCGTCCACGTGGGCTTCATCTTGCCGGAGAGCGCCTTCGCAATGCGAACGGCGAGCACGCCGAGCCGCTGGCCGGTCGCGTCGACCACGAACCAGTCGTGCTGGGTCTCTGCCGTTTTCTGTTGATAGGTGCGCATGAACGGGCCTTCGGGTGGAGCGACGAGCAAAAGAGGCCGAGAACGGCCGGGACAACCCCCGAATCTTACCGGAAGCGGATCAGTCGTGTCAATCGGCCCTAGAGTGCCGCGTCGGCGAGGCGCCCGAGTTCCGCCCGATCGAGCACGACGAGGCCACGCAGGCGCCCGCCACGGACGAGCCCGCGGCGAGCGAACTCGGCAACCGTCGAGGAACACGTTTCCCGCGTCGTCCCAGCGAGACGCGCCAGATCTTCTTGCGAAAGCGGAACATCGAGCTTCACCCCGCCCGCGACCGGCTGGCCGAAATCGTCCGCAAGCTCGAGGAGCGAACCTGCGACT
>JAYTXC010000124.1:0-11369 GCA_043743145.1 Rhodospirillales bacterium | reverse complement strand
CGCTCGGCCCGATCGCCGATCCCAAGCTGCGTGCGGAGTTGCGTGCTGCCGACAAGATCGCGCACGACGCGATCGCGGGCTACGCGACGTGGCTCGCCGCGCATCCCGTCGCGCACCCGTCGGGGACGTACGCGATTGGTGAAAAGGCGTATGCGTTGCGGCTCAAATATGAGGAAGGCCTCGACATGTCGGTCGCGGCGTATCTGCGCATTGGCGAAAAAGCCCTTGCGGACACGCGCGCGCGATTCATCGAGACGGCGAAACTCGTGAATCCGAACACGACGCCCGGCGTCACGTTCGAAGCGCTCAAACGCGTGCATCCGACGGCTGCGATGCTGATCCCCGCCGCGCAACACGACCTCGTCGCGCTGCGCGAATTCGTGATCGCGAAAAAGCTTCTCACGTTGCCGAATGACGCCGATATCAAGGTCATCGAGACGCCCGCCTTCCAACGCCAGACGACCTTCGCATCGATGGACGCTCCCGGCGTTTTGGAAAAGACGGCGACGCGCGCATTCTACAACGTCACGCCGGTCGATCTCAAATTACCGCTTGCGAAGCAGAACGAATTTCTCGGATTCTTGAATGACTACAATCGACCGATCATCTCCGCTCACGAAGTCTATCCCGGGCATTACGTGAATTTCACAATCGATAAACATTTGCCGCTGAGCCTGACACGACAGATCCTTACTTCGTCGTCGTTCGCCGAAGGATGGGCACATTACGACGAACAGATGATCGTCGATGAAGGCTGGGGTAAGGGCGACCCGCACGTGCGACTCGCGCAACTCGGTGGTGCGCTCGTTCGCGAATGCCGCTACATCGTCGGCGTGAAAGAACACACGGCGGGCATGACGGTCGCTGAAGCGACGCACTTCTTCGTCGCAAACGCGTTCATGGCGCCGGGTCCCGCTCGCGTCGAAGCGCTGCGTGGGACGCAAGATGCGACCTATGGCTACTATACGCTCGGGAAGCTCGAGATCCTCAAACTCCGCGCCGACATGCAGAAGAAGCTCGGCTCGGAATTCACGCTGCAACGTTTTCACGACGAACTGCTCGCGCACGGCGATCCGCCGATTCCTCTCCTGCGCCCGATGCTCTTGGGCAAGGACGACGACGGGAAATTGCTCTAACATCGAAGACTCGCACCGCACGATCGAAAGGCTACACGTATGAAGATGATGGACGCGAAACTCGCACCGGCGATGCTGGGAACGATGATGGATGTCGATCTTACGATCGGGATGCTCTTCGAGCACATTCTGCGCAACAACGCGAGTCGCGAAGTCGTCTCCCGGAACGACGATGGGTCGATCTTTCGGTATACGTATGCGGATTTCGGCAAGCGCGTCGCGCAACTCGCGCACGCGCTCGTCGAGCTCGGCGTGAAGCCGGGCGATCGTGTCGCGAGCTTCGCGTGGAACAATCACCGTCATCTCGAGCTGTATTACGCCGTACCGATGATCGGTGCGGTGTTGCACACGACGAATATCCGGCTGTTCCCCGAGCAAGTCTGCTGGGTTTTCGAGCACGCGGGCGATATACTCGCGTTCGTCGACACGTCGGTCGCGCCAGCCGTCGCAAAAGCGATGGCGACGCGACCGAATTTCAAGATTCCTTTCGTAACGATGGGCGCGAAGAGCGCCGATCTCCCACACGCACACGACTACGAAGCGCTCATTGCTGGTAAACCGACGACGTTTGATTGGCCCAACATCGATGAGAAGAGCGCGGCGATTCTCTGTTACACCTCGGCGACGACGGGCGATCCCAAGGGCGTCGCATTCACGCATCGTTCGACGGTGTTACATGCGTTCACCGCAGGCACGGTTGATGCGCTCGGGATCGGTCAAACCGATACGGTGATGCCGGTCGTGCCGATGTTCCACGTCAACGCGTGGGGCGTGCCATATCTCGTCCCGATGATCGGCGCGAAACTCGTGATGCCGGGGCCGAAGCTCGATCCCGCGAGCATTATCGAACTCGTTACGACCGAGGGCGTCACGATGTCGCTTGGCGTGCCGACGGTGTGGCTCGCCGTACGCGACGAACTCGAAAAGCGCGACGCGTATTTGCCATCGCTAAAGAATCTCGTGATCGGCGGCTCGGCATGTCCGCCGTCGCTCTTCGACGATCTCAAGCGTCGCGGTATCCAGACGATTCACGCCTGGGGTATGACCGAGATGTCGCCCATCGGCACGACCTCACGCCTGACGTCGTCGCTCGTCGATGCCTCGCCCGAGGTGCAGCGCCAGAAGCTTCTCACGCAGGGTCGCTTTACGCCCCTCGTCGCGTGGAAATTGCTCGATGAAGCCGGCAACGAGGTGCCGCGCGATGGCAAGACGCCGGGCGATTTATGGGTGCGCGGTGCGGCCGTGACCGAGGCGTACTACCGCGTCGGTAGCGATTTGCCATGTTTCGCCGACGGCTATTTCCACACGGGTGACGTTTGCACGGTCGACGAGCTCGGCTTCTTGCAGATCGTCGATCGTTCGAAAGATCTCGTGAAATCCGGTGGTGAGTGGATCTCGAGCGTGGATCTGGAGAATACGCTGATGGGCCACCCGGCGATTCGCGAAGCGGCCGTTATCGGCTTACCGCACGAGAAATGGGTCGAGCGACCCGTCGCCGTCGTCGTCCTCCGCGAAGGTCAAGCGGTTGAGGAATCCGCCGTGCAGGCGTGGCTCGCAGAGCGAATCGCGAAGTGGATGGTGCCCGATCGCATCGTGTTCGTGGACGCGATTCCGCGCACGGGTGTCGGCAAATTTCTCAAGCGCGATCTGCGCAAACAGTACGAGAATCTTCTGCTCGGCTGAGTGAGTGGATAATTTGTCGGGGGTTGTGTTCCGACCGGTACGGATCGTCCGCCGGGCCTTACACGCTAGCGCCCGGCGTAATTGCCGATGCTTGCGAGAACGGGGATGCACCGATCGCGAGCGTAGCCTTGGCACGAAGTCGCTCTTTTTCGTCCTCCGGGAACCAAACGTCGATCGGTAACGGGAAATCCAGACATAGGTGCATAACGCCACCCGCCATCGGTCGTGGGCCGGTCACCCAATTTGGAAAAACTCTCCACCCGATGTTCGATAAGGATTTGACGTGCCAGACTTCAGCGATGCCAAGCAACTCGAGTTGATGTGGGAATCCGACACGCGGTGGGCCGGAATCCGACGCCCCTACAGCGGGGCGGATGTCATACGCCTTCGTGGTTCGGTGCAGATCGAGTACACGCTCGCACGTCGCGGCGCGGAACTTCTGTGGAAGCATCTTTCCAACGAGCCCTACGTTGCGGCGCTCGGCACGATGACCGGTGGCCAAGCCGTTCAAGCCGCCAAAGCGGGCCTCAACGCAATCTATCTCTCGGGCTGGCAGGTTGCCGCCGACGCAAACGGAGCGTCGCAGACCTATCCCGATCAGAGCCTCTACCCCGCCAACTCCGCACCGCAACTCGTGAAGCGGCTCAATAATGCTTTGCAGCGCGCGGACCAGATCCAACAGAGCGAAGGCAAAGAAAACCTCAACTACTTTCTGCCGATTGTGGCCGACGCGGAAGCCGGCTTCGGCGGCGCACTCAACGTCCACGAGATCGTGAAGTCGTTCGTGGAGGCCGGCGCCGCCGGAATTCATCTCGAAGACCAACTCGCGAGTGAAAAAAAATGCGGCCACATGGGCGGCAAGGTTCTCATTCCGACGAAGACCGCCGTGCGTAATCTCGTCGCCGCACGTCTCGCAGCCGACCTTATGGGCGTGCCGACGCTCATCGTCGCGCGGACCGATGCGAACGGCGCGCAACTCATCACGAGCGACGTCGACGACATCGACCGTCAATTCATCTTCGGCGACCGTACGGAAGAGGGCTTCTTCCGACTCAAAGGCGGCATCGAGGCCGCGATCGCACGCGGCATCGCCTACGCCCCCTACGCGGATCTCATCTGGTGCGAGACGAGCGAACCGAATATCGAAGAAGCGCGCCGCTTCGCCGAAGAAGTGCATGCGAAATTTCCGGGCAAGTGGCTCGCATACAATTGTTCGCCGTCGTTCAATTGGAAGCTCAAACTTTCGCAGAGCGACATCGAGACGTTCCAGCAGCAACTCGGCGCGATGGGCTACAAGTTTCAGTTCATCACGCTCGCGGGTTTCCACGCACTCAACCATTCGTTCTTCCAGCTCGCCAAAGAGTACAAGTCGCGCGGTATGGCGGCGTACTCGGAGCTCCAGCAGGACGAATTCGCAGCAGAGAAAGATGGCTACACGGCGACGCGCCACCAGCGTGAAGTCGGGACGGGCTACTTCGATGAAATCGCGCAAGTTGTCAGCGAAGGGAAGTCGTCGACGACCGCGCTTCACGGATCGACCGAAGAAGAACAGTTCAGTGGAGTTTCTGCACACTAAACGGTAATTGCTAAAAAAGCTCCAAACGAGTGGCGGAAACGGCGCTCGTTTTTCTTCTGCTCTATCGGCGCTACCGGCGGCATGGGCTTGACATGAGAATGGTCCAGGCTTAGTATCCGTTTCTGGAAACAAGTCAAGGACCGAAGTGAATGACGCATTCCATGCGAGCCCCTGTTGGAACGCGCTCGCCCGCCAAATCGCTCGGAGTATGACGCATGAACCGTTCTACCTTACTGGCCGCGACGGCGGGAATTATCGCATCGACGAGCCTCGCCTTGCCGGCGCGCGCCGACGATGACGCCGTTCGAAGCGCGATCTCTTCCACGCTTTCAAAATATGCCGACGCTCTCAAGCGCGGCGACGCTAGCGTGGCGTCGTCGATATTCGCAAGCGACGCCACGATCATCGCTCCGGGAATCGTCGTCGTCGGGCACGAGGCAATCGTTGCGTACTATACCAAACGCTTCGCGACGAGAAAATACATCGATGTCTCAGTGACGACGACGAGCGTCGCCGTGGCCGGAGACATGGCCTCGGAACTCGGGACATTTACGTTCATCGTCGATATCGAGGGTCAGCCGCGTGCGACCGTTACCGGACACTATCTCACGACGTGGCGAAAACAAAAAGATGGATCGTGGCTCATTACGGCCGACGCTGTCATCCCAGATCCACCACCGAAGACCTAACCCGCGATCGGTTCGAGCACCGCGACCGGAAATGGCGTGAGCGTTGCCTTCGCGGTGAGGAAGAACCCGTCGTCGTCACGATCGGTGATGACGATAGCGCCCGTGAAACGATCGCGATAGCGTTGGGCTGCTTCGTTTCCAAGTCGAATCCCGACCGCGGCACAGTGCATTCGGAGATCGACGCGATCGGCGACCAGTAAGCGCCGCGCGAGACGTGGGACGATCGTCACAACGTCTTCGCGCGCGAACGCCACGATGTGATCGGCAAGCGTGCCCGTTGTCGCGAGCGGACGGTACGACGACCCAAGGTACGTTGCCGCGCGTTCGCGGCGTAGGTGCAAGAGCTGCCACGTTACGTAGGCTTTGATGCGGCCGTCATGCCACGTCGCGAGCAAGTCGTCGCAGAAATCGGCATGCTCGCCCGCTTCGACGCGCGAGCGCATCTCGGCGAGAATATGCGTCCGCGCGACGTAATCGACCGCGCGGCGATTATCGGGATCGACGAGCGAGAAATCCCAGAGTTCGCAGCCCTGGTAAATGTCGGGAACGCCGGGTGCGGTGAGTTTGAGCGCGACTTGCGCGAGGCTGGAGATCGCCCCGATTGGTGCGAGTTCGCGTGCGAGCGTTTGCAATTCGAGAACGAAGGCGTTGCCGTGCTGCGGTTGGAGGATCGCGCGGATAAACGCAAGCGTCGCGTTTTCGTACGCGAGATTGGGATTTGTCCAACTCGTTCGGAACTTCGCCTCGCGAAGCGCTTTGAGGAAATACGCTGCTATGCGTTCGGTATACGCGCGGAGCTCGGCCGTATCGATCGCCTCGGGCGCGAGATCGAGCCACGCCATCGGCCACGTGCCGACGAGTGTTTGATAGAGGTGATATTCGTCATTCTCCGTCGGCGCGGGCGCCGCGTCGGCCGTGTCCTTGTGGGACGCATTGAGGTGAGACCAGCGATCGAGCGTGCGTTCCCAAAGCCCCGGCATTTCGGAGAGCGCGTCGATGCGCGTCCGCGTATCTTCGCCGCGTTTGTGATCGTGCGTCGCCGTCGCGAGCATGGCATGCGGATGCGCTGCAGCCCGCTCGGCGTTGGCTGCATGAAATGCTGCGACGCTCGTGCCGAAATGCCGCGGATCGCCGCCGACTTCATTGAGCGATGCGAGGCGAACGTACCGGTAAAACGCCGTGTCTTCCACGGCTTTTGCCATCACGGGGCTCGAGTATTGTTGAAACTTCATTGCGAATCGCACGACTTCGCGCCGATCGTAATTCTCCGATTGCCCGGTTGTTTGGGTCGTGAGAACGTGGCGGAGGAAGTCGAATACGCGGTCGTCGCCGAGTTCGCTGCGTTTACGCGCCGCATCGATCGCGAGGGCGATAAAGCGCGCGTCTTCGGATTCGATGTTTTCGTCGGTGACATAGGTGCGATAAACGGGGAATGAGGCGAGCACTTCGGTGAGCGCATCGCGCAACACGTTGTACGTATAATCATTGGATCGCCGATCCATCCCCGCGATGCGATCGAGCATCGTCGCGAGCACCTCGAGTTCGCTCGCGAGCGACGATCGCATGATGTCTTTTTTGGCGCGGTACGCGAATTGGTCGAAGTTCGTCGCGATGCCCGCGAACTGCCGATAGATGCGATCGAAGGCGAGTTCGGCGGTGGAATCGACGAAGAGTCCGTTGACGACGTTCATGAAATCGTACCCGGTCGTGCCCGCGATCGCCCAATCGTCACGAAGCGTTTCGAAGCGCGCGAGAATTTTCTCGACGACGAGGTAGTGCGGTTGTCCGAGCGCCTCCGCCCGGTCGGCGAGAAATCGGCAATAGCCGCCCGGATTGAAGAGGCCATCGACGTGATCGATGCGCAAACCCTGGACGCGTCCCGCCGCAATAAGTTCGAAGACGAGGCGGTGCGTCTGCCCCAAGACCTCAGCGTCTTCGACGCGCAAGCCCGCGAGATCGTTGATATCGAAGAAGCGGCGATAGTTGATCTCGTCGGCTGAGACACGCCAGTACGCGAGGCGAAAATTCTGCTGCGTTAAGAGCGCATCGAGCCGATCGATCGCGGCCGCATCGTTGCCGATCGTAAAGGTTTCGAGCGCCGCGTCGATAGCGGCGGCGACGGCCGGTTCGCGTGCGACGATCGCGAGTTCGCCTTTGAGTTCGCGCGCGCGATCGGGCGACGCCGATGCGAATTCCGCGGCAAGCGCGCGAAGCGACCACGCATCGCCCATCGCGCAATCGACGGCGAGGGCGAGCACGCCCGCATACGATGACGTCGCGAGCGGAAAGCGACTTTCGAAATAAGCGATGGCAAAACTGCCGCTCGACGCATCGAACGTCGGCACGAGTTCGCCGCGTTCGAGCACGCGGCCGTAGTAGTCACCCAGAAACGGCACGAGCACTTTGCCGCGCATCTCGCTGCGTAGCGGCGCCCAATCGATATCGAAGTATTTCGCATACGGTGACGCTTCGCCGACTTCGAGGACGTCCTGCCACCACGGATTCTCGCCGCCACCGATCCCCATATGGTTCGGCACGAAGTCCAGAAGATGTCCGAGTCCCGCGGCTTGCGCGGCATCGATCATCGCGGCGTGCTCGGCTGCGGTGCCGATCTCCGGATTGAGACGATTGGGATCGACGACATCGTAGCCGTGCGTGCTTCCCGGACGGGCGCGTAAGTAGGGCGAGGCATAGATATGCCCGATGCCGAGCTCGTCGAGATACGGTACGATCGCGCGCGCGTCGTTGAAGCGAAACGTCGGCGCGAATTGCAAGCGATACGTCGAGAGGGGGACGTGCGAGATCAATCGATCGTCCATCGCACGCTCCACGGCGGCGCGATGCCGTCGGCAAACGTGGAAGCGTGCGTTGTGAAGACGACGTAGCCTTTGGGATCGGACGAAAATCCGGCTTGCGCGCTCGCACCGAGGTTGGTTTCGAGCACGAGCGTATGCCCGTCATCGAGACGCCACTGCGCCTGCAAACCGAACGCACCGATTGTGGCGTAATCGGCGTCGCGTCCGCATGCCCGTGCGCTACGCGGCGCGATCTCCGTGGCACGAACGTGCAAGAGGTGACGATAATACGCGAGCCACGCAGCGTGTAGCGACGTCGTGCGTTCCTCCCAGCGGAGGATGCTGCGCGCGAAGGTGGCGGGGGCACTCGGATCGGGAATACGCGCGCGCATCGCGGGATCGGCGAAACCCGCAAACGTGCCGAATTCCTTACGGCGACCCTCGGAGATCGCGCGTGCGAGATCGGGTTCGAAATCGCAGAAGAAGAGAAACGGCGTGCTCGCGCCCCATTCTTCGCCCATAAAGAGCAACGGCACGGGTGGCGCGAGGAGCAGTAAGGCGACAACCGCACGGACCGCGTTATCGGGCGCGAGTGCGGTGATGCGTTCGCCGAAGGGCCGGTTCCCGATCTGATCGTGATTTTGCAGAAAAGTTACGAACGACGCGTGCGCGAGATGCTCGCTGAGATCGCCGCGTCGCTTGCCGCCGCGCACGCCCGATGGCTCGCCTTGATAGCCGAAGCCTTTCGTGAGTGTCCGTCCCAGGAGTGCCGTCGTCGACTCGGCATAATCGGCGTAATAGCCGTCGTGTTCTGCGGTGATGGCCACGTGGGCGGCGTGATGGGCGTCGTCGTTCCACTGCGCGCGGAAACCCGCTTCGAGGAGCGCACTTTCGTTGTGATCGTTCTCGACGATGAGGTGTACGGGTCGCGTCGCGCGATCGTGAACGGTCGCTGCGAGTTCGCGCAAGAACGCGCGATCGGCGCCGTCGTAGATGGCGTGGACCGCATCGAGGCGTAAGCCGTCGAAGCGAAATTCTTCGAGCCAATAGAGCGCGTTTTCGATGAAGAACGCGCGAACGTGCGCGCGCTCGAGAACGTCGATCGCGGCGCCCCACGGCGTGTTGTGGCGATCGCTATAGAATTCGCGCGCGTAGGCTTGGAGGTAGTTTCCTTCAGGACCAAAGTGATTGTAGACCACATCGAGGTACACGGCGATGCCGAGTGCGTGCGCACGCGCGACGAGCGCTTTGAGGTCGTCCGGCGTTCCGTACGCATGCGCGGGCGCGTAGAGTAACACGCCGTCGTAGCCCCAGTTGCGCGCCCCGGGCGCCTGCGCGAGGGGCATGAGCTCGATTGCCGTGATGCCGAGGTCGGCAATGAGTGGCAGTTTCGCGGCCGCCGCGGTGTAGGTGCCCTCCGGAGTAAACGTGCCGATGTGGATCTCGTAAAAAACGTGTTCGTGCCACGCCCGGCCTTGCCAGTCGTCGTGCGGCCAGGGAAACGCGGCCGGGTCGACCACGACGCTCGGACCATGCGGCCCATCGGGATTGAATCGCGACGCGGGATCGGGCACGCGCAGGCTGTCAACGACGAACATATAGCGCGATCCAGCGCGAGCACGCGAGTCGACGAGTTCGAAGAATCCCTCGTCGTCGCGTCGCAGCGGAACGGGCGCTGCGCCATCGAGGGCGAGCTCGACCTGGGTCGCGCTCGGCGCGTAGAGTCGGAAGCGAACGCCCTCACGCGCGAGAAGCTTGGCGCCGAATGGCATCGTAAACGTGGAGGGCGGGGGCATCATTCCGATGCGTACCCGACCCGCCGCTTGCCAAACCGCGAAGCGAGTTCGGTCGTGCTACGCGCTGCGCGGTCGGAATGCGAGCGCCGCGCCATTCATGCAATAGCGCAAACCCGTGGGCTTCGGACCGTCGTCGAAGACGTGGCCGAGATGACCGCCGCATCGCCGACAATGCACTTCGGTGCGGGTTCCGAAGAGCGAGGTATCGGTCATCGTTTCGACCGCTTTGGGTAGCGGGCGAAAGAAGCTCGGCCAACCGGTACCGCTTTCGAATTTCGTCGAGCCGTCGAAGAGTGCGAGAGCGCAGCCCGCGCATGCAAACGTACCTGGTCGATGCTCGCGTAAAAGCGAGCTCGATTCGGGCGCTTCCGTCCCCGCACGACGCAAGATCGCGAATTGATCGGTCGTGAGGCGTTTGCGCCACGCATCGTCGCTAAGGGCGATTTCGAAGGCGCGCGGCGCGGCCTCGGCCGCAGCGGCCGATCGGCGGGTGGTTGCGAATGCGGCGGCGGCGATCGCCGCGAGTCCCAGGAGCGAGGTCGCACGCGTCATCGGTTTTTGCATAGCACTGATTATAACGAATCGCGCGAGCGCTCGGACGTGGGCCGGCTTACGAAAAGCATTTGAACGCGCGGTGCGCGAAGCGGCGGCGCATGAGCGAATCCGTCGTCCTCGCAGCGCAAGAAGGCGCTGTCCTGACCCTCACGTTGCATCGGCCCGAGAAGATCAACGCGTTCAACGACGCCATGGCGACGGAACTCTTGGCCGCGCTCGAACGCGGTGCTGCCGATCGGAGCGTCCGCGCGATCGTGATCTGCGGAGCCGGACGCGGCTTCTCGTCGGGTCAAGATCTCGAAGCTTTCATGAAGCTTCAAAAGCCCGGTGCCACGCGCGTCTCGGTCGCCGAGCATTTGCGCAAGGGATACAACACGCTCGTCATGCGGATTCGGACGATCGAAAAACCGATCGTCGCATCGCTCGGCGGCATCGCGGCGGGCGTCGGTCTTTCCATCGCACTCGCGTGCGATCTCCGCATCGCGGGCGACGATTCGCAACTCACGCTCGGCTTCGCAAAGATCGGCCTCGTGCCCGATGGCGGTGCGAGTTTTATGTTGCCGCTGCTCGCGGGTTTTGGACGCGGACTCGAGCTCGCAATGCTGAGCGATCGTATCGATGCGCAGGAGGCGCATCGACTCGGGCTCGTCAATCGCGTCGTTCCCGCAGCGTCGCTCGTCGAGGAAACGGCCGCGCTCGCACGACGCCTCGCCGAAGTCTCGCCGATTGCGGCTGGTCTGACGAAGCGCGCATTTAACGAAGCGATCATGCCGCACTTCGCCGCGTGGCTCGATCGTGAAGCCGATATTCAAGAAGAAGCGGCGACGGGTGGCGATTTGATGGAAGGCATCGGGGCGTTTCTCGAAAAGCGCAAACCCGCATTCGCGTCGCGATGAGCGACGATCTCTTCGATCTTACGGGAAAAGTCGCCGTCATCACGGGCTCCACCCGTGGTATCGGGCGTGGGATCGCGGAACAATTCGCGCGTCGTGGCGCGAGCGTCGTGATCTCAAGTCGCAAGGCCGATGCATGCGATGCCGTGCGCGACACGATCGTCGCGGCGGGCGGCATCGCGATCGCGATTCCGTGCAATATCTGCGATAAAGCACAACTCGCCGCACTCGTCGATGGCACCGTCG
>JAYTXC010000123.1:0-2421 GCA_043743145.1 Rhodospirillales bacterium | reverse complement strand
TCTCGAAATCGTCCGGGCCGACCTCGAGCGCAACTTGCTGCTCGTCATGGGCCCGGTTCCCGGCGCCAAGAACGCGCTCGTGATCGTGTCGGCAGCCGTCCGGCCGCCGAAGGTCGCCAAAGTAGCGCCGACCGTCAAGGCCGCCGCGAAGGGCAAAAAATAATGGCCAAAGTCATCGATGTGAAGGGCGCGACCGTTCGCGACCACGCGACCCCCGAGGCCTTCGCCTCCAAGCCCGTCGGCAAGACGAACGTCATGTTCCGCGCGGTCTTCCGCGAGCTCGCAAATCCGCGTGCCGGAACGGCGTCGACGAAGCGTCGCGACGAAGTTCGTGGCGGCGGTCGCAAGCCTTGGAAGCAGAAGGGCACCGGCCGCGCACGCCAGGGGTCGACGCGTTCGCCGCAGTGGCGCCATGGTGGCGTCGTGTTCGGTCCGAAGCCGCGCACGTACATCACGAGCCTCAACAAGAAGGAGCGCAAGGCTGCGATGCGCGCCGCGCTCTCCGATCGCTTCACGAGTGATTGCGTCACGCTGCTCGCGGTCGACGGATTCGATCTTGCGAAGACACGCGAATTTGCCGACCTGCTCTTCGGATCGGCGAAAGCCGCGAAGGTCGGCCCGCGCACACTCGTCGTGTACGCGGCAACCGAAGCGGAAGGCGTCGGCGCGACGCTCGTTCGTATCGGCGGCAACCTCAAAAAAGTCGCTGTGACACACACGGGCGCCCTCGATATTAAAGATGTGCTCGGGTACGCGCGCTTGATCCTTACGACTGCAGCGCTCGCCGAACTCGAAGCGTCGTTCCCCGTCGTCACCAAGAAAGTGCGAGTGGCTGCCTGATGGACGCACGCGACATCATCATCGCGCCGTTGATCACCGAGAAATCGATGACCAACACGGTCGTGAGCCAGTACACGTTCGAAGTGAACGCACGCGCGAGTAAGACGCAAATCAAGCACGCCGTTCAGGAAATCTTCAAGGTCGACGTCACGAAGATCAACACGGTCAATATGCTCGGAAAGCTCAAAAACTTCGCGCGTAAGGGTACGCGTACGGCCGGCAAGCAGTCGGACTGGAAAAAAGCCATCGTCACCCTCAAGCCCGGCCAGAAAATCGAACTGGGCGGCGTGAATCCGTTCGAGCAGTAGGATACAATGGCAGTTAAACGTTATCGCCCGACATCGGCCGGTCAGCGCTTCATCACGACGATCGATACGAAAGATCTCACGAAGAAGAAGCCCGAGAAAGCCCTCGTCGAGGTCAAGAAGAAGCACAGCGGCCGCAATAACAACGGCCACATCACGGTGCGTCATAAGGGCGGCGGCACGCGCAAGCAGTACCGCATCATCGATTTCAAACGCCAGAAGGATGCAATCCCGGGCAAAGTCGCGGCGATCGAATACGATCCCAACCGCTCGGCGCGCATCGCGTTGCTCCACTACAAAGACGGCGAAAAGCGCTATATCCTCGCGCCCGTGGGCCTCGAGATCGGCCAGATCTTGTTCTCCGGCGAAGCGTCGGATATCAAGCTCGGCAACTGCTTGCCGATCAAGAACATCCCGCTCGGTACCGTCATTCACAATATCGAACTCCGCCCCGGTGAAGGCGGCAAACTCGTGCGCAGCGCGGGTTCGTCGGCGCAGCTGATGGCCAAGGAAGGCGAGTACGCGCAGGTGCGTATGCCTTCCGGTGAAGTTCGCAAAATTCAGATGGTCTGCCGCGCGACGATCGGTCAACTCGGCAATCTCGATCACGAAAACGTCGTGATCGGGAAAGCCGGCCGCATCCGCCATATGGGCAAACGCCCGTCGGTCCGCGGTATCGCGATGAATCCCGTCGACCACCCGCATGGTGGTGGTGAAGCGCGGTCGACCTCGGGTCGCCCGCCGACCACGCCGTGGGGCCAGATGACGATGGGTAAAAAGACGCGCCGTACCAAGCGCACCACGAAGATGATCGTCCGCAAGCGGAGTGCCAAGTAAATGGGTCGTTCACTAAAAAAAGGTCCGTTCGTTGCGGATCATCTCCTCGCCAAAGTCGAGAAGATGAACAGCACGCGCGAGAAGCGCGTCATCAAGACGTGGTCGCGCGCCTCGACGATCGTGCCGCAGATGGTCGGTCATACGCTCGGCGTGCACAACGGCAAGACGCACATCCCCGTGTTCGTCACCGAAAATATGGTCGGACACAAGCTCGGTGAGTTTTCGCCGACGCGTCTCTTCAAGGGCCACTCGGGTCAAGAAAAGAGTTCGGTGAAGTAATGGCCGACACGCAAGAAACCGCTCCGCGTTCGCAGGCACTCGCGCATCTCAAATTCGCTCGCGTCGGACCGCGCAAACTCCGTCGTGTCGCCGACGCCATCCGCGGCCTCACGGTTCGCGAAGCGCTCGTGTTGCTGAAGTTTTCGCTCGTCTTCGCATC
>JAYTXC010000122.1:0-11498 GCA_043743145.1 Rhodospirillales bacterium | reverse complement strand
GTCGTGCCGCCGGGAACGGAGGTGGCGATATGATGCGCGAGGTTCGCCTGCGACCGGCGCCCGGCAACGTGGGTAAGATCGGGACCGATGAACGACGTGGTCGTGGGACGATGACAGACGACGCAGTCGGTCGCGTAAACGTGCTCGCCGCGTGCGACGAGCGTCGCAGGTGGAGTCGTGGCGCATCCCGTGAGCGCGACGGCGCTCGCAACGAGCGCAACGATGCCGCGACGCCGGGCGAACGCACCGTATGCGAGCACCGCGAAGATCGGTACGTATTCCACGACATGCGCGACGATATCGAGCGGCGATCCCATCGGCACGATCCATGGTGCGAGATACGCAAGCGGTGCGAGCACCGTCCATGCGATGAGTGCGAGGGCGAGCGGCCGCATCGTACCGGCGAACGCATCGGGCAGCAGCGGCAGCAGCGCGGCAAACACCGCGACGTACCACGGGTACACGTTGGGTGAGAGTAAGAGATAGGCGATCTCACATCCCAGGACGACCACGATCGCATTCGCACCGCGATAGCGTGCGACGCCTGCGACGACGAGTGCGAGTGCGAAGATCGCGGCCGACCCAAACGTGCCGAGCAACAGATGCAGCGAATCGTTGAAGTGATACTCGAACGCAAAGGCATGTAGGAATCCGAGGACATCGGAATTCCAAAGGACGAATGGCGCGTACGCAACCGCCACGATTGCGGGAACGAGTAAGGCTTTGGGCGCGAACGAGCGGCGCGCGAAGAGCGCCGGGACGAACGCGGCGGGATAGAGTTTCACCAGCACCGCGCCCGCAATCGCAACCGCCGCAAGCGTCGTCTTCTCCGCACGAAAAGCGAGGATCGTCGCGAGCAAGAACGCGATCGCCCAACTCTCTTCATGCCCGTTGAGGGCGAACTCGACGATCACGAGTGGGTTCCAGGCGTAGAGCGCGAGTCGCCCGATCGGCAATTTGCACGCGTGCAAGAGCGCTGCGATGAGCGCCATGGAGAACACGTCACCCACGACCAAGAGCGCTTTGAGCGGTAAGAATGGTGAGGTCGCGGAATGACCGAGCCACGCGCCCAGGGTGTAGAGTGCGAGATCGAAGGGCGGATAGAGCGTCGGAACGTGATTCCAATCGATGTGCGCGTAGAGCGAATCCGCGCCTCGCATCGCCGCGAGTTGCGCGGCATCCGGCGCGACGACGTAGGGATCGATGCCCGCGGCAAGGACACGCCCATCCCAGAGATAGCGATAGAGATCGTTCGATTGCAACGGCGCCGCGGGCAAGAGAGCCAGTCGCGCACCGAGCCCGACGGCGATGATCCACGCGAGTGTGAGCGACCCCGAGCGCTTCCAGAGCGCCATCGCACCTCCGAGACCGGCGAGCGCGAGTGCGATCTGCAAGCCGACGGTTTGAACCGAGCCACCGGCCGCACTGACGTGCCCGAGAACCGCGGCGACGGCATACACCAGTATCCCACCAAGAGTCGCCGCTACCGCGTCTGCGGCGTTGCCGTCGGCATCGGAGCGAATGCGGCCACGACGATCTTCCATGTTCCGCCATCGTTCTTGAGGGCAAAGGTCCAGGCCCCGTTTTCGACGATCGCCCGACCATGTTCGCGATACCCGATGCGAACGTCGACGACGGCATAGGCCTCATCACCCTCGACTGCACCGCGCGGTGCACGCGCGATCGTCGTATGTTCGCCCGAGATCGCGTTAGCGCGATTGACGGCTGCGAGGCGATCGAACCAACGCCCGGCCGTATCTTCGCCGGCGAAGTAAAACGGTGAGATTTCATCGACGATCGTGACATCTGCAGCGAACGCGGCGATGAATTTCGCGCGATCTCGTGCTTCGATCGCGTCGAGCGCCGCGCGTGCGGGAGCGATCGCGGCGGCCGAAAGCGGCGCGGCATCGGCCGCACGCGCGAAATGCACGAACGCGAGCGATACGACGAGGGCGCATGCGATCTTGAGCTTCATCGGTTGCAAGCGTAGCCGAAACCGGATATCCGAACGCGTAAGGTATCTTACCTCGGCCGTGAGAATCGTTGCGCGATGCCCAGCCGTTCGGTCTTCCTTCGCGTCCTCGGTGCATTCGGGATCGCGAGCGCAGCCGATCTCGCGTCGCTTGCGCAGCGAGCTTCGGCAGCGTCCGAATCCATCGTCTATCTCGCGACGTATTCGCACGTCGACCCCGATTGGCTCTGGCCCTATCAAGAGGGCGAACAACAGGCGCATTCGACCTTCCGTTCGGTACTCGGCATCCTCGACGAATTTCCCGAATTGCGCTTTTCGATGTCGAGCGCCGTGCATTACAAATGGGTCCGCGAGAGCGATCCCGCGCTCTTCGCGCGCATCAAAGCGGCGGTCGCACGCAAGGCGTGGGAGCCGCTCGGCGGTTGGTGGGTCGAAGCCGACACGAACATTCCCTCCGGCGAATCGCTCATGCGCCAAGCCGTGTACGGTCAGGCCGAATTCGAAAAATCGTTCGGCGTGCGATCGACCATCGGATTCTTACCCGATAGCTTCGGATCGTCGGCAAACCTGCCGACGATTTTGCGCGCACAAGGCATGACGGGCTACGTGCTCAAGCGTGGCGATTTTGCCGACGGCTCGACGCCGCCGCCGACGCGCTTCACCTGGCAAGGCCTGGGCTCGGCGACGATCGCTGCCTACAAATTACCGCTTTGGAACGGTTCGAACGACGTTCCCGCAAAGTTGAATGAGCTCGCTGCGCTCAAGATCGCAGGCGACGCTCCGCTCGTCGTGTTCGGCCTCGGCGATCACGGCGGCGGCCCGTCGCGGGCGGCGATGCGTTCGATCGAAACGTATCGCAAAACGACCGATGCCGTCACGCTCAAGATGACGCGCATCGACGACTTTTTCGAACGCGCGACGATCGCACCGCAACACTTTCGCGGCGAACTCGGAGGCGATCTCGTCGGCTCGTACGTGAACGCGGGGAACCTCAAACGCGCGCTTACGATCGCCGAACGCGCGCTCGTCGATGCCGAGCGTTTCGATGTGATGTGGCATCTCGCGTCGGGAAGCGCGGCACCACCGCCAGATCTCACGGAGCCGTGGCAAACCTTACTCGCACGTTGCCATCATGACACCGTTTCGGGGACTGCGGCGCAAGAGAGCATGCGCGCCGCGCGCGAGGATCTCGACGGCGTCGGACTCATCGGTCGACGCACGGCGATGCGCGTCCTGGAAAAGATCGTCGATCGCATCCCCCACACCGATCCAAACGATTACGTGGTGGCGGTTTTTAATCCGCTCGAGCACGACGTCGAAACGCCCGTCGTACAGATCGTCGGCGCGGGTTCGTTCTCACACGATGCCGACTACACGCTGCGCGATGTGCCGACCGCGGCATTCGATGCCGCTGGAACGGCGCTCCCGTTGCAGATTGCCGGGGCCGAAGATGGCCTCTTCTCGGGCTCCGTCTATCCGCTCGTCACCCGCGTCCGCGTCCCCGCCTTCGGCTATACGACCGTGCATTTCCGCAAAGTTGCGGGCACCGTTCTCTCGCGCGAAGCTCCCGCGTTCTCGCGCGAACTCAAGAACGACAAGATCTCGGTCACCTTCGATGAAAAAACGGGGCAACCGTCGTCGATCGTCGATGCACGCGGCGAGCAACTGCTCGCCGGAGCCGGGAAGCTCGCGGTCTATACCGATCACGGCGACTCGTGGGGCCGTTTCGGCGTGCCCGTGCGCGCAGAAGATCTCGCGGGCAACGCGACCGTCGACCAGATGCGCGTCATGGAACGCGGCCCGTCGCGCAGCGTCTTACGCGTTTGGCTCTCGTACGGCTCGTCGAAGATCCGACAAGACTGGTCGCTCGCGCCCGGCGAATCGACGCTCCGGTGCGAGCTTCACGCGCAGTGGCAAGAGAATCAAACGCGACTCGCTTTTTCGGTCAAGCCGAATTTCGCCTACACGGCAGCGACCTACGACGTGCCGTTCGGTCGCGTCGTGCGCGATCTCTCGGAGTTCGTGAAGCCGGCGACGTCGTGGATGAACGTCGGAAATGTCACATCGCTCGCGCTCATCGGGGCGGGGGCGAAAGCGTTTTGGGCGGCGGCAAGTGGAATCGGGATCAATCTTTTGCGGACGGGCCCGTACATCTCGGTGAGTGAAAACATCGCCGCATACACGCCCGATCAACTCCAAGATTACGGCGAGGCGCGTGCGGTCTTCGCTCTCCATACCGGCGGATTCGATCCGATGGTTCTCGCGCACCAGGCCGAACGACTCGACCGCGTATTTCCCGCGATGTGGGTTGGGGTGCACGACGGCACCGACGCACAAAAACGCGGCTTTCTCGAAATCGACGGAACGATCGCCCTCGCCTCGCTCCGGCGCGATCTCCGAACGCCAAGCACACTCATCGCTCGCACGTACGATCTCACCGGCCGAAAACACGCCGCCGCACTCACGATTGCGGGACATCGTCACATCGGCGACTACGATGCACACGGGATTCGCACGCTTCGCATCGCAGACGGCAAGGGCACCCTCTCGCTACGCGATTAGGCGATCCCGAGCGACGTTAACACGCGCGGAATTTTCTCTTTGAGATTAAAAAAGCCACGCGTCGCGTACGGCCACACGGTCGCATCGAACGTGCGACCGATCTCGATGACGCGTACGTCTTCCCGCGCGAGGATGGGAGCGAGCGCCCGAATCGCATCGCGCACCGGGCCGACGGGCGCGAACGGAAACGCGACGACGCGCGCATCGTGGGCGCGAGCACAAGCGAGCACGGCGCGTGCCGCCGCTTCGACGTCGGTAGAGACGAGCGGATCGAGATCGACGATCGTTTCGCCATCGCCATGCGGTGCGCGCGCGAGCGCATCGGCAACTGCACCGCGTGCGAAGGCAATGACACCGGCTGCAACGGACTGCGGCGAGCGGCCGCGCGCTGCGAGGAGACCGATGCTTGCGACGATGTCGAGACCGTGGAGTGCGAGCGATTCGACTCCCGCATCATCGTCGTGCACGACCAAGACCGTCCGATCGCCACGCGGCGCGAGATCGAGCGCGGGTACGCTACCCGGCCCATACGACGGGCCGACGATCGCCGTTGCCTCCGTCGCGAGATGCGGGCCGGGATCGAGTCGGCCGTTGGTGTAGCGGCGAATATTTTCGCGCGTCGCGAGATAGGTCTTGCCACTGGTTTGCAAGCCAGCAACCCAACGCCAGGAAAGCGTATTCGACGCGGGATCGCCGCAGAGCAGGTGTTGCATAAAGAAGTCGGCACCGAGTTCCCACGGCAGTTGGAGCGTGAAGATCCAGATGCTCGCAAACCACATTCGCGCGTGGTTGTGCAGATAGTTCGTCGCGACGAGTTCGCGCGACCATGCGTCGAACGCGGCGTTGCCGGTGCGGCCTTCGATCGCTTCGGCAAACCGACGCGCGAGATCGGCATCGCGCGCGACCGCGCCATATGCGCCATCGAGATCGCGCCGATAATGCGTCCACACGATCGGCCGCGTTTCGAGCCACCCTTTCCAATACGTGCGCCAAAAGACTTCTTGCACGAATTTCTCCGCCGCCGCCGCGCTATGGCGCGCGAGTACGGCGCGCAAAACGTCCTCTTCCGTAACGAGTCGCGCACGTACGTACGGCGAGAGCATCGAGACGTTGCTTCGGTCGCCCGGGCCACGATCTTCGTTCCGTGTATCGCGATACGCGCGGCCGGCATGCGGCACGAATGCGGTCAGTTGCGCGAGAGCGGCGGAACGGGTTGGTTCGATCATATCGCTATGAGGAGCGCCGAAGCTTCACAAAGGTTCCCGCGGATTATTGACGCCACAGCCGCACGATCTCGGCGCGCGCATCGGCGAGCGATTCGTTTCCCGCGCAGACCGCGTCGTGCAGTCGATTTTCGTCGCGATCTTTGCGGTACGAACGCGGGCGCGATTGCGGCCAGAGATTGGCCAAATCGTTGCGGCCGCCGAGTTCGAGGGGGATGAGATGATCGATCACATAGCCACGCCGGAATCCACGGCGCAACCCGTAACGGTTGTAGACGGCATCGCGCAAGCGATACGGCACGCGACGATGACGACGTGCGAAGCCGAGCGTGCAGATCTCCGCAATGGTCACCCGCGCATCAAATGAGCCCGGCGGTGGCGCACCATTCGCGGCACGTGCTTCACGTGGGATGGAGAGCACGATCGCGAAGACGAGAATCGCCAAAACCGACGCGCGGGCGCGTCGATCGCGCCTCACATCGAAACAGATGCCGAGCAATCTCTCTCCTCATGGCAATGTCGTTGTCGTGATGATAGCGCATCGCCGTGTCACGGTTATGACACGACGATACGCTGACGATGCCCGGGGCGAGCGCTAGGCGATACGATCCAGGCTCTTTGGTGTAATGCCGAGTTCGGCGCAGTGTGCGAGCACGGCCGCGCGCGACGTAACCCCAAAGGCCTGGAAGATCTTCCGCGTGTGATTGTTGATCGTGTGGACGCTGCGTTCGAGATCCTCGGCGATCGCGCGCGCGCTTTTTCCGCCGAGCAATGCCGAGAGGACCAGCGTCTCGGCGGGGGTGATTCGCTCGAGCAGTTCGTTCGCGGGCGACGCTTGCGGCGCGAACCATGCCGAAGGCGCACGTTCGAGAACGGCGTCGAGGGTTTCGTCATAGATCGGATCGCGTGCCAAGCGCATGAGATCGATGGCGACGAGCGCGGCACGCATATCGTACTGCAACTCGCGCCACAGATCGAACGAAGCGCGGTACCGATCGTAGGCGGCATCGTAGTTGCCGCGCACTTCGGCGACGCGTCCCTGCGCCATGAGCTCGAATGCGAGCACGCGGCGATCGCGGTTGAGTGCGTTTGCGCGATTTTCACGCGGGGTGAGCGAATCGTACATCGTCATCGCCTTGCGCGCTTCGGCGGGCAGATCGCTCGCCGCTTCGCGTGCGAAATTTGCGAGCGCGATACGCGCTTCGTTATCGGCTGTGCCCCAGCGCTGTTGGCGTAGGATTTCCCAAGCGCGCCGCAATTGCAGCATCGCCGTACGTTCGTCGCCCAGGAGTCGGCTCGCAACGGCGGCGTTGGTCTCGCCCGTGACCGCATATGCCGTGTCGGGGGCGCACGAAACCGCATCGCGGGAGAGAATCCACGCGCGTTCCAGGTCGCCTTCGAGAAGCGCGATGAAACGGAAACATGTGATCGTATTGAAGCGATAGACGGCCAGGCTCGCGGGCCATTCCATCGCAGAGAATTCGCGCTGGAGTTTCTTTGCGAGTTTGAGGTCGACCGTTTCACTCGCGACGATGCTCGCCCCATGGAGCGTCGAAGCTGCGACGCGGAGATCCGGTTGCTCCGATGTGCGGTTTAAGCGAAGGCTTTCGACGAAATAGGCGCCGGCTTTGCCGAACCGCTCGCGCTTGACGGCACACCAGCCCAAAAGTGCGGTATCGTATGCCGTCGACTTGCCGAAACCGAGATTGGTCGCGAGCAATGCCTCGGCATCGTCGAAATCGCCGCGCGTCCACGCGTCATGCGCGAGATAGTAGGTGGCGAGACCAGCTGCGACATCGGGCTCGCGCTCGAGACGTTGACGCACGCGCTCGAAATCGCGATCGGCGGGTGCCGTGCGATTGGCGAGACGATGCGCGACGCCGCGCAAGGCAACGCCTTCGAGTTTCCCAGCGGCATCAGGATGATCGTTTGCGGCGCGTTCGGCCGCGGCGAGCAGCGCTTCGACGTCATCTTGCGCGCGCGCGCAACGCGCTTCAAGCAAGGCAATCATTCCGCGTTGCGCCGCAGTTCGCGGCTCCACGGCGCGCAGGATCAGTTTCGCACTCGCATATTCGGCGCGCGCGAATGCGCCTTCGGCAAGTGTCAACGGATCGTTCGTTCCTGCGCTCGCGCGTTCGCGACGGCGGGGCATCGTTGTCGCACTCATCGTGATACGGCCGAGAGAGACGAGTCATAACAAGAATTATTCTTGCTTGCTCGATTGCTACGTTTCCACATTGTTTGACAAGACATACGACCCCAATATATGAAAATTCTTCGCCCAACTCCTGGCACCGCGAACGCAAAGAGATCGCGAGGCCGACGACTATTTCCCATGATACGACATTCATACCGCGCGTGCACGCGATCGCGCGATTCCTGTGAACAACTTTACGTACGCCAAAGTTTCGTCAGTATTTGGTTAACATAAGCCATCCTCTCACGCAAACGACCGCACGATAATTTCGTTGTTGCTTATTTGCAAGAATGTACGACGTGCGCACGCAGAAAGGGAGCGGCGCTTTCGCTCCGCTCCCTTACCTTACTCCGTGTCCTTACAAGTCTTCGGGGTTGATGCCCTTGGGCTTGTACTGCGTCGTTTTCGGAGGCGCGACCACGGCGACGTCGCCATCGTAATCTCCCTCGTAGTGAACCGTTTGTTCCAGTGGTGGGCGACGATCTTGGAAGCCCGAAACGAGCTTGCTGCCGACCATTGCGGGTTCGGGTTCGAGACCGTATTCCGCGCCGTCGAGGAATGGTGTCTTGGGACGACCGTCCTCGTCGAGATCCTGACCCTCGGGTTGAATCGTCACGCCGCGGTACCGCTGCATGCCCGTTCCTGCCGGGATCAGTTTGCCGATGATGACGTTTTCCTTGAGCCCGAGTAGCGGATCGTGCTTGCCTTTGATCGCGGCATCGGTGAGGACGCGCGTGGTCTCTTGGAATGACGCTGCTGAGAGGAACGACTCGGTCGCGAGCGACGCCTTGGTAACCCCGAGAAGAACCGGCTTGCCTTCGGCTTGCTTTTTCTTTTCGGATTTCATGCGCTCGTTCTCTTCGGCGAACACGCCCATCTCGATGAGCTGACCCGGCAGCATCCGCGTATCGCCACCATCGACGATCTTGACCTTGCGGAGCATCGCTCGGACGACGGTCTCGACGTGTTTGTCGTTGATGTCGACGCCCTGCGAACGATAGACCTTTTGCACTTCTTGCACGAGGTATTGCTGGAGCGCATTCTCGCCCTTATATTCGAGAATTTCGTGCGGATCGAGCGAGCCTTCGTTGAGCGGATCGCCGGCCTCTACGCGCGCGCCGTCTTGGACGAAGCTGCGCGTATTATAGGGGACGTCGAACTCATGCGCTTCTCCCGCGTCGTCGGTAACGACCATGACGCGCTTGCCCTTCTCTTCCGTAATGTGGATCGTTCCACCGACGGTCGAGATCGTGGCTTTGCCCTTGGGTTTGCGCGCCTCGAAGATTTCTTCGATACGCGGGAGACCCGTAATGATGTCTTCGGTCGCGACACCACCCGTGTGGAAGGTTCGCAGCGTGAGCTGCGTCCCCGGTTCGCCGATCGACTGTGCTGCGATGATGCCGACGGCCTCACCGATATCGACGAGCTTGCCCGTGGCGAGATTGCGGCCATAGCACATCGCGCAGACGCCGACGCGAGCGGCGCAATTGAGCACCGATCGAATCTTGACCGTCTTGATTCCGGCTGCAATGATGGTCGCGGCGACCTCTTCGTTGATCTCGGCATCGCGGACGACGAGCTTCTTCTTGGTATTGGCGGGATCGCGGATATCTTCAGCCGCTCGACGTCCGATGATACGGTCGTAAAGTGGTTCGATAATTTCCTTGGCCGTGCCGATGTCGTACACCGTCATGCCTTGCGCCGTACCACAATCGTCTTCGCGGACGATCACATCTTGGGCGACATCGACGAGACGACGCGTGAGGTAGCCCGAGTCTGCGGTGCGCAGTGCGGTATCGGCTAGGCCCTTCCGTGCGCCGTGTGTCGAGATGAAGTACTCGAGAACGGTAAGGCCTTCTTTGAGTGACGCCTTTACGGGAATCTCGAGAATGCGACCTGACGGGTCGGACATGAGTCCGCGCATCCCGCCGAGCTGCTTGACCTGATTGATCGAACCGCGCGCGCCCGAGGTCGCCATCATGAAAACGGGGTTGAGCGGATTTTGCGCGGCCTGCATCGCGCCCGTAACTTCTTCCGAGGCCTTCGACCAAACGACGATCGTTTTGTTGTACTGCTCTTCCTGGCTCATGAAGCCAGTCGCAACGAATTCATGGAGTTTATCGACTTCAGCTTGCGCGTCGTCGAGGATCTTGAACTTCGCATCGGGGACGACGATGTCAGAGATCGATACCGTGGTGCCCGATTGCGTTGCGAAGCGGAACCCGAGCGATTTCACGGCATCGAGGAACGCCGCGGTCTCGGCATTGCCGTGACGACGGTAACACTCGGTGACGAGCTTTTTGAGCGCCGACTTGTCCATCGTGTGGTTGCGGAATTTCTCGCCCCACTTCGCCGGAAACGCTTCGTTGAAGATCGCGCGGCCAACGGTCGTACGGATCAGCTCGCCGTTCCAGCGGACTTTAATCCACTGTTGGAGACCGATCTGCTTGAAGTTGTACGCCATGATCGCTTGGCTCGCATCGCCGAACGCCGTCAGCTTTTGGCTCTCGCCTTCCGGTGCGACCATGCCCTCCGCGGTGACGTTCGAGCCGTGGCCGTGGCTCACGGTCCCGACACCCGCATCGTAAGCGCGCTGGCCGATCGATGCGATGAGTGCGTCTTCGGGGATGTCGGCCTTCGCAACACCCTTATATTCGTCTTTTTGGAACGTCAGGTAGTACAGCCCAAGGACCATATCTTGCTGCGGAATCGAAACGGGCTGCCCGAACGACGGCTGCAAGATGTTGTTGCTCGAGAGCATGAGGATGCGTGCTTCGGCTTGAGCACCGGCGCTGAGCGGAAGATGGACGGCCATCTGGTCGCCGTCGAAGTCGGCGTTGTACGGCGCGCAGACGAGCGGGTGCAAGTGGATCGCTTTGCCTTCCACGAGAACCGGTTCGAACGCCTGAATACCAAGACGGTGCAACGTCGGTGCGCGATTGAGCAACACCGGGTGTTCGCGAATCACTTCATCGAGAACATCCCAGACTTCCGGACGCACGCGTTCGACCATACGTTTGGCGCTTTTGATATTGTGCGCTTGTTGGCGATCGACGAGCTTCTTCATTACGAAGGGCTTGAAGAGTTCGAGCGCCATCTCTTTTGGCAGACCGCACTGGTGCAACTTGAGATTGGGACCGACGACAATCACCGAACGACCGGAATAGTCGACACGCTTGCCGAGAAGATTTTGACGGAAACGGCCCTGTTTGCCCTTGAGAATATCGCTTAAGGACTTGAGGGGTCGGTTGTTCGGGCCCGTGACGGGACGGCCGCGGCGGCCGTTATCGATAAGTGCGTCAACTGCTTCTTGCAGCATGCGCTTTTCGTTCTTGATGATGATTTCCGGCGCGGAAAGTTCGAGCAACCGCTTCAGACGGTTATTGCGATTGATCACGCGACGATACAGATCGTTGAGGTCGGATGTGGCGAATCGCCCGCCGTCGAGTTGCACCATCGGGCGCAGTTCGGGTGCGATCACGGGAACGGCCGAGAGAATCATCCACTCGGGCTTGTTGCCGCTATTGATGAACGCTTCGACGAC
>JAYTXC010000121.1:0-2032 GCA_043743145.1 Rhodospirillales bacterium | reverse complement strand
ACGATCTCGAGCTGCGCGCGCGGATACCGCGCATAGAGCGCCTGCAGATTCGGGGTGACGCGCGTACAGTTGGAGCATTCGAACGTGAAGACGTCGACGAGGACGACGCGTCCCGCCGCCCGCGCAGCGGTCAGACGCACGTCAATCCAGGCGTCGGCCTCGAAGATCGGATCGAGGCGCTTCGCCGATCGCGCGGATGCCGCCGAACGAATGCAAGGGATCGCGGCGATGATAGCGAGGAGCATACGACGCGTCATCATCGACTGAGTATACGCCACCATTCGATCCGGGGCGGTAGGCGATCTTACACGATCCGACGTCGATCAACGTTCAGCGCTCCCGGAGCGTCTGCGCGTTCCGCGCGTTCGCGTGCGCGAGCGGCACGTTAAAAATCCGCTTGCGAAATCACCACGACGTCTTCACCCGCAGACATCGACATGGCGCCGGCCACGAGTCCCGATACACTTGCGAGGAGCACGCTCGCTTGCGGTGCGTGCGTGCGCGCTCACGATGCCGATGATGAGACTCGATGTCGAGAGCACACCATCGTTGGCACCAAGAACCGCGGCGCGTAACCACCCGAGGCGATTGACGGCGTACGTCTCCTGAGACCTGGCATGTTCGGCATTCATGGTCATGGGAAACGTTCTTTCGCTACACTATGCTCTCGCTTTTCGACTCGCTTCTTCTCACGTTGACGTTAGGCGATGCCGATGACGTGCGCGCCTTGTGTTGCCGACGACGTTCGGTACCCTGTCCAGCCCAGGAGTCGTACTTCGCGAAAACCTACGCTCGTGAAAATCTTTAGGAGCGACCGCTCCCACTCCGCTCCGGCAACTCAATCCGACCAGCTACCGAGTTCGGCGAGTTCCTCATGTGAGACGTGATCTTCGAGCACCATATCGGCGATCTGCAACCGCCCACCAGGTTTGAGAATTCGGTGCATCTCCGCGGCAACGGCGGCCTTATCTTCACAAAGATTGAAGACCCCGTTCGAAATCACCACGTCGACCGAGCCCGTTGTAATCGGGACCGCGGCAAGATCCGCGACTTCGAATCGGACGTTCTCACGTGCGAGGAGCTTTGCGTTGACACGCGATTTCGCAATCATCGCCGGCGTGAAATCAAAACCGATTACCGATCCCGTTTCCCCCACGAGCGCGGCCGCAATCAAAGCATCGAGGCCCGCTCCCGAGCCGAAATCGGCAACCGATTCCCCGACATCGATCTGGCCGAGCGCGAGCGGATTACCGACACCTGCAAACGATTCGACACACGACGTCGGAAGAGCATCGATCGTAGTGCGATCGTAACCAAGTGACTTCGCACTCATCGCGCCAATCTCGAATCGCGTTTCGTTTTCGGGCGATGTCGCGAGATTTGCGTAACGCTCGATGATCGCTTCGTTCAACGAATGGCGCTTCATGACGCGATTTTCCCGAAGAGATAGGCTTTTGCGTGAGCGATCGGAGACAGATCCGGATCGGCTTTCGACCATTGAGCCAAGAACGCGGTATAGTATGTTTGTGCCATCGTTCGATCGCCGAGCATCTCCGACGAACGAGCCACACCATAGATCGCCATCGGGCGACCGGGCGTGCGAACGAGAGCCGCGAGATACTGTTCGCGCGCGCGTGCGGGATCGTGCATCGCGAGCGCCATGTCACCGATCATTTCGTGCGCCGGAACGATCGGATAGGGTGGTTGCGAGAGGCTATCGATACCGTTCTCGATCGCGAGCACCGCACCCATATCCGCCATCGCGTCGGCCGTCTTTCCCATCGCCATCGCAGCAGTTGCCGCGGCTTCCTTCGCCTGCATCGTTATGATGAGTTGCGCGAAGGGTTGCTGCCCTGGCTCGAGCGCGAGTGGCGCGAGTTCTTCGGCGAATCCTCGCGCGGCGTGCGCATCGCCACGACTTGCGGCCGCCATCGTTCGGAGCTGCAATTGCATCGCACGAAAGTCGCGCGATGGCGCGACCACGGGAAGCGAATCCACGAGCGACCAATTTTTGGTTTCCACGATGTATCGC
>JAYTXC010000120.1:0-10975 GCA_043743145.1 Rhodospirillales bacterium | reverse complement strand
ACGAAAGTAGTATATACCTTTACGACGTTCGATGCACGTTCGCGGAACGGCGTGGGATGCGATTATGTTTGCGGCATAGCGCGGACTGATGACGGCAAGGTTCGCGACTGGTGAGATTTTGTGATCGACTACTTTTGCAAGGAAGGCTTAGGCGTTAACGAAAGTGGCTCATCGTATCCGCGAACTCGCGCACCTCGTCGCGGAATCGTTCGATGGAAGTCGTCGCAGCCGCGCTCGCTTCGGACGTTCCAGCGATCGATTCTGCCTTCTTGGAGGGCGCGAACTCTCGAGCGAGGGCCGCGTCTAGCGTTCCGAGCGCGTTTACGACACGTTCAGGATTTGTCGATTGCACCGCATTGAATCGATCGCGCGCGCGCCTGGCTCGAACGCGCATTCGGCCGTGCGGCATCGAGGCCACAAAGCTCGCTTGCGGTACGGTGCGGTCTCGTTCGTAAATCGCCGGTTCCGAGCAAAACGGCGGGTCGGTCGAAGCGCGACCGTGTGAACGAACGCTCCGTAGATCCTTGGTATCGAGCGCCCAACCGCGGTAGGCGAGCGCAGCGGCATCGACGGTATCGACGCGTTGCCGGGCTACGTCCGTCGCCAGGACGTCGAGAAGTTTGCGGACGGTGCCCTCTGACGCATCGATAACTGGACGTGGTATCCCCTCGTTTCCGAATCCGGCGCGATCGATCGTCTGCCTCAGCAAATGCGCCAAATCTTCGATGAAGAGATCGCCTTGTGCGTGCGTGTTTGCGATGACCTCGAGCGCCACGAGTCGATTGTGAAGGTCGCGATCGACTTCGGTTACGACCGATCGATCAGCGCCACTCGCGCGTGCTTGGAGCGCAACCTCGTACGCACCGATCGCCGCGACGACCGCGGTACGTTGCCAGATCGAGGACGCCGGAAGCAGCGGATTCGCGAGCACGGTCGGCCGCGTGCTGAGTCGTCCATCGGGCAAACGACAACGCTCGGACCGGCCGGCGGCGACGCCATTCGCAAGCGCACGCGACACGAACGCTTCGTTCGCGCCATCGTTTGCGACGTCATAATAGCGACCGAGTGCACTCGCGGCCGCGCGCATCGCGGAGCTCAGCCCAATCGGGTTCGACGGCGCGGACTCGTGCGTCGCACTCCCCGCGGCACCGCACCCCAAGATAGCGACCAAGCCGAATGTGATGACGGACCTCAACCGATAGGCCATCCCATCTGTTCGCAGACGAAGACGGCCGCTTCCGCTCGCGTCATCGCGCGAGTCGGCCAGGCAAGGGGTCTCCCAAGCCTCGCATCGACGGCTTGCCGCACAATATCGTCGGCCTTGCCGCTCGGATTGAATGCGAGCCCGCTTTCCCCCGAAAAGATACCCTTGACGCCACAGTGATGGACGGCCGCATAGGTGCGCGGATCATCTTCGAAGCGAATGTCACTCCACCAGAAGATGGGAATGCCCCGCGCGAGCAAGCGATATTGATACGTCGTCTGACGATCGCTCTGCTGGAAGACCGCTTTCGGCGTGACCTGCTGACGCGCGGCAAACGCGGCCAGCACACCCGCCGCCTCGCCGATGGCCCATTCAACGGGATGGACGCGATACGCGCCAGAGGTAAGGTGCGTCGCGCCAATATTCTTACACGCCGCAACGAAATTATCGAGTGACTTCGGCAGCAAACTTCCGAGCGGAATTTGAAAGCGAAGCGTCTCGAACGCGAGCCACGGCGTTCCGGGACCGTCGGCTGCATGAATGTCGATGCCGTACATCCCGATGCCGCACGAACTCGCGAATCGTTTGGCGCGAGGCGTCCCCGGCGGAAAGCTCTTCTTCGCGATATCTTGCTGGAGGATGCGTTCTTCGGGATCGATGCGCCGAGATTCGCGAATGTAGGCCTGCGGCGCGCATCCGTCCTCCGTTCCGAATGCATCGGTGCGCGCCATAAGATTTGGATAGCCGTTGCCGTTTCGATCGTCCCGCTCGACTTCGGTTTGCAGCCAGTACAGAAACGCGATGGACACATCGCGCGCGCCTTCGTAAATCTGACGATCGCGCGCCGGATCGCCACTCGGCAGCGTCGCGTCCATATAATCGTTGCTGCCGACATTGAGTGTCGTGCGATCGGTCGCATATGTGGAAACGTTGAAGTTCCGCGCGTCGACGTACTGTCGGTAGCTGAAAATCGATTCTTCGCCGCCTGGTCGCGGTCGCAAAACCCCGTTGATATCGCCGTCGACGATATGAAAGCGTTGCTTTCGCGCGATCTCGTCAAAGTTTGTCGGCCGCGTGAGCGTGTGAATTTCACCTTCCGGGCGGTGTTCGATTGCGATCGGCACCGTGATCGGCTGAATCCACTCGGGGTGGGCGTCGGGTGGGGCGCTCGGCTCGTGCGTATCGGCCTGCGATTCCGCCCCGATGATCCACGGAATATTAGCGAGCGGAAGCAGATCGCCAAGATCGGTCGCGTCGAGAAAGACGCGCGCGGTAAACGTATCGCCATTCGCCGTCGTGACGCTTTGCACCGTCGTGCCACTCACGTCGACAGCCGTGACGACCGTCCCGAGCCGCAGGTCCAGACGCGCGCCTAGCGCGACGACATGTTCCTTGAGGATCTGATGCGTAATGCTCGGATCGACGGAGAATGGAAAACTCGTCGTAGCGAACCCCGGATTGAAGTGCGCCGCTGTGGCGCCGAATGCCGATAGGGGGACGTTCTGTCGGAACCACGCGCGAATCGCGTGCTTTATCTCGCGATACGCTTTCGTCGTACTCGTGCTCTCGACAAGATTGAGGCCCTGTTCGTCCCAGCGGGAGACGCCTTGCGCCGTCGCCTGTCCGCCGATCCACTGGCTCGCTTCGAGCAGGACTACGCGCACGTTGGGATCGGTGGCCGCGGCGAGCGCCGCCGCGACGCCGCCAAAGCTCGCGCCAACGATGACGACATCATAGTCGTTATGCATGACGGCATTGTGGTTGTTTTCGGACCGTATTGCAATGGTCGCACGCCTCGGCGTCTCTGGCTAATTTTATTCTTACTTGCTGTCGGTAGGGCGCCTCACCCTTGTCACGGTCGGCGCCGCATGCGATACTGCTCGTCAAAGGAGGCACGTGTGGCGGCATCAATCGAGGGTTATGCCTCGGCTTCTTCGGTTGCGGCGGGTGACGCCATCGACTTCAGCGTCCGTGTGTCGGACGTGCGATTTGCCGATTTCTCCATGCAGGTCGTTCGCCGCGGCGTTACAGACGACGTGCGCGATACGCGAACCGGCACGGCACTTATATCGGGGCCACAAGATGACGCTCGCCTCGCTGCCGAGGGCTGTGGGTGGCCCGCGGTTCCGTCGTGCCGCATTGCGATTCCGGCCGACTGGCAAAGCGGATATTATGTCGCAAAACTAACGGCTACGAACGGATCGGCGGAGATTCCGTTTTTCGTACGTGCGGCAACGCCTGGCGCGACATCGCGCATTCTGCTCAAGATGAGCGACGCAACGGCGCAAGCCTATACGGGTTGGGGCGGCCGAAGCTTCTACACGACGCCGCATTCGCCGCATGTATCGTATGATCGCCCCTATGACGATATGGCTCTCTTCGAGCGATACCAATTGCCCTTCGTGCGCTGGGCCGAGGTGCAGGGCTTCGCCCTTGAGTTCGCTTCGAGCCTCGATCTGCACCAGAATCCGCGGCTGCTCGAAGCGTATCGCTTACTAATCAGCATCGGTCACGATGAGTATTGGTCGCTCGAGATGCGCGATCAAGTCGAAGCGTTCGTCGCATCCGGCGGCAACGTCGCTTTCCTGAGCGCGAATACATGCTACTGGCAAGTTCGGTTCGATTTCGAACGTGGCCGTCGGATCATGACGTGCTACAAAGAAACGGAAAACAAACCGCCCGATCCCGAGCGCGGTGATCCCACGCGTGTAACGGTTCGTTGGTTCGAAGCGCCGCTCGATCGGCCCGAGAACCGCATGACGGGTGTAAGCTATCGCAATGGCGCCGGATGGTGGATCGATCCGATCGTTCCGGCGGCACGCTTCCGCGGCTACGTCGTTACAAATGCGGAGCATTGGGTCTACCGCGACACAGGTCTTGCAAACGGCGATATTCTCGGAGCCGGAACGAGCGTCGACGATGCGATCCTCGGCTATGAGACCGATGCCGCGCTCACGCAGGCCGGCAGTAATTCCCCCGTCGTAACCGGCACCGACGGAACGCCGATTGATTTCGTCGTGCTCGCAACGGCCGACCTACGCGATTGGGCCGCCCACGGTCAAGGTGGTTTCGCCACAATGGGGACGTATCGACGTAACGGCATCGTGTTTACCGCGGGGACCGTGAATTGGGGCGGCGGCTTGCATACCGATTCGGATCTGACGGAAGTCGATATCATCACGCAAAGCCTCGTGCGAACGCTTTCGAGCGAACGCCCCTCGAGCGCGACTGTCCTCACCGCGAGCTTCGAAACGTGGGCGGACGGGATGCCGGCTGGATGGACGCTCGATGGTGAGGGCACGATCGCGCGAGAAGCGCACGCGGCCGACGTCATTGCGAATCAGTTTCGCTTTATGCCGCCCTCGGCACACGGTGTGCGAGTCGATGCAGAGCGCGGCGAAACGTGGATCGGTCGTCCTGACTTTATGCTCGCCGGAAATAAAACGTACGGCGTCGGTGCTTGGGTGCGCGCTGCGACGCGCGGCGCGACGATCCGTTTGCAATCGACGGATACGTGGACCGATTTCGCGAGCGCCGAACATTCGGGAAACGACCACTGGGAATATCTCTTCGCGCACGGTTCGATCGCACGCAGCGATCCCGCGATTCCGGTGCGCGTGAAACTACAAGTCGCTGGTGGTGCGCGTGCGACGTACGCGCAGGTCGTCGTGCTCGAACTCTAGGCCGTCGGGATGCGTCGCCTACGCGACGGCGTCGACCGTGACGAACGTGCACCCTTCGTCGACGAGATCGGGGATGAGGCTTTCGACGACGCTCGGCGTGTGCGGTTGGATGTCATGAAAGAGCACGATATTCGTCAGCTCGTCTCTTTGCCACGCCTGGCGTAGATCGCGCAAGACGTTGCGATGAACGGTCGGTGCGTCGTGAATTTCCCAATCGCGAGAGTCGATCGTCCAAAGCACGGCACGCATCGTTCGCTCGTCGAGCGTCTCCGATAGATCGGTTCCGTCACGATCGCCGTACGGCGGGCGGAAGAAGACCGGCACGGGGATTCCGAGATCGGCCAAGCCCGCATTGACGGAATCGATCTCAGCGACCATGCGAGCACGCGAGAGCGTCGAGAAGGCGGGGTGGGACACACTGTGATTGGCGATGAGGTGTCCAGAATCGAACGCGCGACGCACACGATCTGGGTTCGCATCGACTTGCTGACCGACGACGAAAAACGTCGCTTTAATAGCGAAGCGATCCAAAAGATCGAGAACCTGATCGGTCGAACCCGAACCCGAAGGTCCGTCATCGAACGTGAGCGCGATGCGCTTGTCCCCGCCGACGGCTTGGGACAAGAGCATTTTGGGTGCGGGTTGCACGTTCGTGCAGCAGGGAACGTCTGCCATGCGAATATCCCTCGCGTGAATCTCATGCTAACCATACTCCACCATCGGATGAAGTCAAGCGACCACGAGAAATTCGATACGATGCACGGTATATCGGGCTTTTCTCACAGAGGCCATGTGCATAATTTATTTCTTTCGTAAATAAATCAACATTGAGAACGATCATTAACGTACAAAAGGGCGAGGTGCAACAGCGCTGACACGGAACGAGATCGCGCGCGAAGATGTTCCGGAAGTTCTGAAATCCGACAACGGCGCTACATTCACGTGCGAAAAGATGTTCGAGTGGTCAGCTTTGTCTCGCGTTTTGCAGCATTTTTTCGATCCCGGAAAACCGACGCGAAATGGAAATATTTTCGGTTGCAACGATTGATTCCGTGACGAGCTCCTCAACACTCGCGTTTCCATCGATTTTCCACTCTCGTCATGCGATCGCGAAATTGCGATTGGATTACAATGCATACCGCACGCACACGTCGCTCAATATCTTTACACCTATCGAGTTTATCAAGCATTATTCGAACACCATTTTTGCACGATTATCCTTGGCATCGTAGTCGGGGCGGCCTGACGGACAAGTGTCGCACGAGGCGACGCAGGAGCATTCGAGGGTTACCAGCACACTTAAGTCGAAAATAAGAATACAAGCCGTATGTTCCGCCCCGTCTTGTTTGTCGCATGATGAAATCGGCATCGTGTGGTAGTCCCGGCGCAGCGCCGGTCCCGGGCGATAAAACTAGATTTTTAGTGTTATGCAGTGGCTTATATTTTGGCTAGTGACGTTACGCAACGTTCCTAAATGTCGCTGCGCTTAAATGGCATATGTTGATGTTCCGATTTACCGTATTTCATATAAAATATGTGAGATATTGGATCAATGACCTCACGCTTACAAGGAAAAAGCGTTTTCAGAGTATGTTTTATGGAGAGATTTGCGAGAGGGTCATAGACGATAACCGAAGGCACGGCGGAACGGGTTTGCGTTGCGCCTGGGCTACCGCGCGAATCTGCAACCCTTTGATGTGAGACCGCATGGCGTACCTTGCCGAGATTAGTCGCCGGAATCCAACGTGTTTTCTCTTTCTCGTCGATCGGTCGGCTTCAATGGAAGATGCCTTCGGCGATGGCAAGAAACGCAAGTGCGACGGTGTTGTCGAGACGCTCAACCGACTGCTGTACGAACTCGCGATCAAGTGCGCGAAAGAAGATGGGATTCGGAACTACTACGAGATCGGGGTCATCGGCTACGGCGAATCCGTCGGCTCCGCATTCGTTGGACCCCTCGCCGATCGCGTGCTCATCCCGATCGCCGACGTGGCAGCGAATCCCAACCGAATCGAAGAGCGCCCGCGTCCGGCGACGGCCGCCGGAGTTGCTAAACCGATTCGCGTCCCGATTTGGTTCGATGCTGTCGCGCTCGGCCCGACGCCGATGGTCGAAGCGTTCGGACTCGCGACCTCTGTCCTCGAATCCTGGACGCGCGAACACCCCGACGCGTATCCCCCCACGGTCGTCAACATCACAGACGGCGAATCGACTGATGGCGACCCATCGCAGGCGATGTATGTAATAACGCACCTGCACACGAGTGATGGAAACGTGTTGCTCTTCAACGTCCATATCTCGGGTGATCCGCATGCGCGGCCGTTGAAATTTCCGAGTGCTCCGGACACCCTGCCAGATGCCCATGCGCGACGACTCCACCACGGTGCGAGTGAATTGACGTCGTTCATGCGCGCGACGGCCCGCGATATGGATCTTCCTGTTTCCGACGGTGCGAAAGCATTCGTGATGAATGCGGATCTCCTCATGCTCGTCCAGGCGCTCGATATTGGAACGCGCGCTAGTAATCCGTTGCGCTAAGCGCGGATGGTCGTTGAGTTCGCGGCTTTTTGGCTCCCAAAGGACGGTTCCGAACCGAGCGAATACGAGGACGCCTTCGCTCCGGCCGCAATCGACGCGATGCCACGAAGCCGCGTCCGTTGCGCGGTCGCCGACGGCGCGAGCGAATCGGCGTACGCGCGCGTCTGGGCGCGGCAACTCGTCAGCGAATTCGCGTTCGGCGGCTTGACCGGCCCGGCGCTTATCGAATTACCGCACATCGGTCGTCGCTGGTCGCAAGCGGTCGCTTCGGCGCCGTCGCGCGATGAAACGGCGAGCCTTTACCTCGATCGCAAGGTCGACGATGGGGCCTTTGCGGCGTTCCTCGGCCTTGAGTTTGTCGACGCGTCGGCGCATGATGATGCGGGTAGCTTTGGCGCGATCGCGCTTGGCGATTGCTGCTTCGTGCAGGTCCATCGCGATAACGTCGTCCGCTCGTTTCCATTGGAAAGTTCGGAACAATTCAACGTGCGGCCGGTCCTCGTTCCAAGTCGGCCGATCGAATCCGATGCCTATTCAGAGGCAATCGCGCGCTACGGCGGGGTGTGGCACTCGGGCGATACGTTCTATCTCATGAGCGACGCGCTCGCGTGTTGGTTTCTTACCACGGCCGAGCGTGGCGATCGTCCGTGGCGCGACCTCGACCGCTTTGGGCGTCGCGATCGCGCGGCATTCCGGAGTTGGGCACACGCGTTACGTCCCATCGCGCTTAAGAACGACGATGTCACGCTTGTCCGAATGCGTTTATACTAAAATGGCGCGAGACGACACGTGGCCTTCGCAGAGCGAGTACATCGAAGCGCTTCAGAATCCGCCGACGGCCTTCGTCGATGTCACGCTTCGCAATGCCATTGTGGAAGAAGACGTCTTCGGGCTCCCGCGCCCCCGGAGCGGCCGGATGGCGAGCGTGTACAAATTGTCATCAGGCGACCAGACGTGGGCGCTGCGCTGCTTTAATTTTAAGTCGAGCGAGCGCGCCGAACGGTATCGGAAGATCTCGTCGTTTCTGAAGGGTCATCCCAATCCGTATACCGTCGACTTCGCGTATCGCGATGACGGCATCGCGACGTCCATCGCGACCTATCCGACGGTCACGATGGAATGGGTCGAAGGCGATCTCTTACACACGTATCTCAACGCCCAACGGCACACGCCTCGCGAGCTCGTGCGGCTCGCTGACGCCTGGCTCACGATGGTGCGCGATCTGCACGCTCTCGGAATCGCGCACGGCGATTTGCAACACGGCAACGTCATCGTGACGGCGGCCGGCGAACTCCGGCTCATCGATTACGACGGCATGTTCGTCCCAGAATTCACGCGGCTTCCGGCGCTCGAAAAGGGACACCCAAACTACCAACATCCCTGTCGGCGCAATCGCGATTTTGGGCCGCAACTCGATAATTTTTCCGCCTGGGTCATCTACATCTCGATCATCGCACTCGCGCGTGACCCGACGCTCTGGGAGCGGTTGCACGTCGGTGACGATCGCCTCGCGTTCGGTCGTGAGGATTTCGAACGGCCCTCGCGATCGAAGGCTTTCCACGCGCTCTTGGGCGCAGCCGATAATGACGTGTGCAAGATGGCGGCGTTTTTGGGTGCGATGCTCGCCCACGAACCGGAAAGCTTACCGACGCTCGAAGGCGGTCCGCTCATCCCGTTCGCTCGGACGCCGATGACCCTCGGAATCTACGTGGAGCCGTTCCAAGCGAAGGAGTCGCCGAAAGCTCCGCCGCGTCCGTCGCAATTGCGAAACGGTCTCATTATCGGAGGCGGCGGAATCGCCGGGCTCTTCGCCGGCTATCTCTTTTTTGGACAAACCAGCTTTTCGATTACGGAAATATCGTTGATGAGTGCGCTCGTCGTTGTTCTGGTGTCTCTCGTCTCATTTGTGTCGTGGAGTCCGAAACCGCCCGCACCCCGTCATTAATGATCCGTCTCACCGACCGCCGGACGATTTTCGGACGCAAAGCTGATATACTCAAGGCGATCCGGGTCGTATACGGGAGATGTTTCGTGAGCAAACTCGCCCCGAAATTTACACTTATCTTCATAGCCATTTTTGGCGTCATGCTCGTGACGGCGGGTATGCTCTCCTACCAATACTTGCAACGTAACGCCAAGGACGAGGTTCTTGCGCAGGCGCAATTAATGATGGAAGCCGCCGCGGCGATGAGAAGCTACACGGATAAACAAATAAAGCCGCTCGTGGGCGTCCGCCGGACGAATGAATTTCACGCGCAGTGGGTGCCGGCCTATGCGGCCACACAAGTGTTCGCAAACCTTCGCCAAAAATATCCGGCCTACACGTACAAAGAAGCAACGCTCAACCCGACGAACCCGCGCGACCGTGCGATCGATTGGGAGGCCGATGTCGTCAACACGTTTCGAAACGACGCGAACCGCGTCGAATTCACGGGCGAGCGCGCGACGGTCGACGGACGGACGCTCTACCTCGCGCATCCGATCGTCGTGAAGTCGAGCTGTCTCGAGTGCCATAGCAGTCCCGGGGCCGCACCGCCGGCGATGCTCGCACAGTACGGATCGGCAAACGGCTTCGGTTGGCAGTTGCATGAGGTCGTGGGTGCGCAGATCGTTTCGGTACCGACGTCGGTATCGTCGCGCGTCGCCGAGAGCGCCATTTACGCCCTCGTCACGGCGCTTGTCTGTTTTGCCTTGATCTCGCTCATCGTGCTCAACGTCTTACTCACGGTCTTCGTGATCCGCCCGATCAACCGCATCACGGCCGCGGCGCACGCGACCGCCGACGGCCAAACCGATGTCGCTGAGCCGCGCACAACCGGCGGTGATGAGATCGCGACCCTTGCGGGCGCGTTCGATCGTCTGCGCCGGACACGTACGCCCGGCCACGATCCGGGGTTGCGATGAGCGCACTGAGTGAGGGGTATCTCGACCCGATGACTGCGACGCTGCCGACATTAAACGTGCGTTGTCTCGGTCAATTTCGACTCTTGGGCGTCGATGGTTGGCAACAGGGCCCGCCGCTCAAGAAAGGCCGTGAATTCCTCGCATATCTCGTCACGCATACGCGCAGCGTTGCATCGAAAGAAAAGCTGATCGACGCGTTCTGGCCGGGCGTCGATGGCGACGAAGGGGCGCACCGCGTCCATCTGGCGGCGAGTGGTGCGCGCCAAACCCTGCGCGCCTTGCTCCCGGGGATCGATGCCGTGCAAAGCGTGTCCGGCGGGTACGTTTGGAATCCCAACGTCCGCATCGCCTCGGATATCGATGCGTTCCTTTCACACGCCGACACGCCGACGATCGCGTCATTCGAATCCGGCGTGAGCGTCTACACGGGTGATTTTCTCGCTGGCGACCGTGGCGATTGGATCGAGCCGTTACGCACCTGGTATGCGAGCCGGTATCTGGAGATGCTCGTCCATCTCGCCAACGATGCCGCCGAACGGCGCGATTTTACCAAAGCTGTTGACTACGGCTTGCGCATTATGGAGAGCGATCCTGGGCATGAGGCGGGCGCCCGTTGCGTGATGTTTTCGTTTGCGAGCGCGAGTCG
>JAYTXC010000119.1:0-8511 GCA_043743145.1 Rhodospirillales bacterium | reverse complement strand
TCGCCATCATCGCCCACGTCGACCATGGCAAGACCACCCTCGTCGATGCCATGCTCAAACAGAGCGGCGTCTTTCGCGAAGGGCAGGCGACCACGACGCGCGTCATGGACTCGAACCCCCTCGAACGCGAGCGCGGGATTACCATTCTCGCGAAAAACACCGCGATCAAGCATGGCGATCTCAAATTCAATATCGTCGACACCCCGGGCCACGCCGATTTTGGCGGCGAGGTCGAGCGTGTGCTGCAGATGGTTCAGGGCGTGTTCTTGCTCGTCGATGCCGCCGAAGGCGTGATGCCGCAAACACGATTCGTGCTCCGCAAGGCACTCGAACTCGACCTCAAAGTGCTCGTCGCGGTCAACAAAATCGATCGCAAGGACGCACGCGCGAGCGAAGTCGTCAATGAGGTCTTCGACCTTTTCATCGAGCTCGGCGCCTCCGACGAACAGGCCGAGTTTCCGGTCGTTTACACGAACGGCCGCGCCGGCATCGCGAAATATAAACTCGAAGACGAAAGCGACGATCTCGAGCCTCTCTTCGAGACGATCGTGCGCCATATCCCCGAAGCCCCCGCCGAAGAAGGCGGCTTTCAGATGCTCATCTCCGCGATCGATCACAATAAATACGTCGGTCGCATCGGCATCGGCCGCGTCTTCCGCGGCTCGTCGAAAGTCAACTCGCCAATTGCGCGCATCGCGCACGACGGCACGGTCGAGATGGGTCTGCGGCTCACGAAGCTCCTCACATTCGCCGGCCTCGAACGCGTTGAAGTGGAAGATGCAAGCGCGGGCGATATCGTCTGCGTCTCCGGCATCGAAGGCCTCAACATCGGCGACACGATCGCCGACGCACAGTTCCCCGAGGGCATCACCGCGGTCGCCGTCGACGAGCCCACGGTCTCGATGTTTTTCATGGTCAACGCCTCACCGCTCGCGGGTAAAGAAGGCAAGTTCCTCACGTCGCGTCAGATCCGCGAGCGTTTGATGCGCGAACTCGAATCCAACGTCGCGCTACGCGTCGAAGATACCGAGAGTGCGGATACGTTCGAAGTCCGTGGGCGTGGCGAACTCCATCTCTCGATCCTCATCGAGACGATGCGCCGCGAAGGCTATGAGATTGCGGTTTCGAAGCCGCAGGTCATCATTACCGAACGCGACGGTAAGAAGATGGAACCCGTCGAGTACGTCGTGGTCGACGTGCAAGAAGAATACGCCGGTGCCGTCATCGAGTCGCTCGGCAAACGTAAAGCGCTGATGTCGAACATGCTCACGGTCGGCGATTCGCGCCGTCTCGAATACACGATGCCGACGCGCGCGATCTTCGGACTGCGCGGCGAATTGCTGACGCTCTCGCGCGGCACGGCAATCATGTCGCACACGTATTACGATCACCAGCCCTTCGCGGGCGAACTTCCCGGCCGAAGTGTCGGTGCGCTCGTAACGAGCGAAACGGGCATGACGACGGCGTATGCGATGTCGGGCCTCGAAGCGCGCGGACGCTTCTTCGTCGGCGAAGGCATCGAAGTCTACGAAGGCATGATCGTTGGCCGCGCAAACGACGACAAGGATATCGCGCTCAACGTCGTGCGCGCGAAGAAGCTCACGAATATGCGCGCGTTGGGCACCGACGATAGCAATAAGCTCTCGCCGCCCGAAGAGATGTCACTCGAACGTGCGATCGAATTCATCGAAGACGACGAACTCGTCGAAGTCACGCCGAAGTCGATTCGCATCCGCAAGCGCATGCTCAACGAGACCGATCGCCTGCGCAATCGCAAACGCGATAAAGTGCTCGCCTAACTCGCGACGCATTCACCGATCGGGAAGAGCCGCTGCGCGAGCAGCGGCTCTTCCCGTTTCGCGCTATTCGCTCGGCGGTCGGGCGTCCGTCGGGACTCGCGTCGGAACGCGCGAGCGTGGCTGCGTCGATATCGATCGCGCGACGTTCGCGAAGGATCGTCACGATATCGCCATCCGTTTTCCCGACATCGCGCAACCCCTCGATCTCTTCGGAGACTGTACCGACAAACGTCTCCGTCGGAAAACGCTTCGCGGGTAAACCGAGTTCCGCGCAAAGCGCCGTCGTTGCGCTCGCGGTTTGGTCGGCGGTGAAGCCATCATCCTGTGCCATGACCGAGCCTTCGCACCCCGGGCGTTGCCCTTCATCGGAAGGGTGACCGCCGTGCGTGAACTCGTGTTCCGGCGTGAGCACGACGGTCGAGCAGCAGCGATCGTTGCAACATCGCACGCGATCGGCGACATCGTGCGCGGCTAAATCGCGCTACCCGAGCCGTTTCATATATCGCGCGACCGCCATGCGATAGATCTGGCTTGCATACGTGCGGTCTTCTTCGCGAGCCGTGAATGCCGCTTTGATCACGTGTTCGTCTTCCGACGCGCAGGCGATTGCGACGAGCGCGCGATCATCGAGACGCGCCGACACTACGCGCGTTTGCGAGCACGACGTCGGGGTCGAATGCGGGTGCTCCCACGGCCGCGTCGTCGATGTGCGGCTGAGATGGCTTGCCGAGATCGAGATACGCGTGGCGCCAGTACGCAAGCCCCGCCGCAAGGTCGACATCGTCGCGATCCGCGATCGCATACGCGACGCGGATGAGCGCGTGAAACGCACCGCCGCCGAGACCGCGCACGAGCTCGCGAAACTCGGCACGCACGACGGAGTCGCGGCCTTCGTGCGCGATGCGCGCGACGAGTGACGCGCGCGCTTCGCCCTCGGAACTCGCGGGATCGAGCGAGCGTAGGCCTTTCTCGACGACGTACCGCCCCCTCTCTATCCGAAGCGCAACTTGTAGCCGAGCACCACACTTGCGAGCACGAACGTAACGGCATTCGCCAAGATGATTGGTGGGCTCGCGAGCACGATCCCATAGAGCAACCACATCGCAATTCCGAGACAGAACGCGAGATACATCGTACGCGAAATCGCGTGTGTATCGCGCGTTCGCACGACGTGCACGACCTGTGGGACGAACGATGCCGTCGTCAAGATCGCAGCCACGTACCCGATCAGTTCGCTCGAAACTCGCATCGTACTCCGCTTTCGCCGCGCGGCGTCATCCGCCCAGTGCGGGTAACTCCGGCAGCGACGGCAAGCCCGAGGTGAAGGCGAGCGTCCCCGCGCGTTCGTCGTAATCGACGTAGACGTGAGCGCCGTCGCGCACCTCGCCGCCAAGAATACGCCGACCGAGCGGTGTTTCGAGTTCGCGTTGGATCGCCCGTTTGAGCGGTCGCGCGCCGTACACCGGATCGTAGCCCACTTTGACGAGATGACGTCGCGCCGCCTCGGAGATATCGAGCGTGATGTTACGATCGACGAGTCGTCCGCGCAACCGACCGAGTTGGATCTCCACAATTTTTTCTAATTGCGTTTCCGAAAGCGCTTGGAAGACGACCGTTTCATCGATGCGATTGAGAAACTCGGGCCGGAAATGACGTCGCAATTCGTCGAGGACGGTCGCGCGCATGATCGCGTAACCCGCCCCCGCTTCGCCCGCATAATCGAGGATGCGATTGGAGCCGATGTTCGAGGTCATAATAAGGATCGTATTTTTGAAATCGACGACGCGACCCTGACCGTCGGTGAGGCGACCGTCGTCGATAATCTGCAAGAAGACGTTGAAGACGTCGGGCGCCGCTTTTTCGATCTCATCGAAGAGCACGACGGAGAATGGACGCCGCCGCACAGCTTCGGTAAGCTGACCGCCTTCGTCGTATCCGATATACCCGGGTGGCGCGCCGATGAGCCGCGAGACCGAATGCTTCTCGCCATACTCCGACATATCGATTCGCACCAGCGCGCGTTCGTCGTTGAAGAGATACGTCGCAAGCGCGCGTGCGAGTTCCGTTTTCCCGACGCCGGTCGGTCCGAGAAAAATGAACGACCCGATCGGCCGGTTCGGATCGGAGAGTCCGCTCCGTGCCCGAATAATCGCTTCAGCGACGGCGGTGACGGCTTCGTCTTGGCCGATGATACGCTCGTGAAGTTCTTCCTCGAGACGCAAGAGTTTTTTCATCTCGCCTTCGAGGAGCTTCGCTACGGGCACACCCGTCCAACGACTGACGATGCCAGCGATCTCGGCTTCGTCGACCTCTTCTTTGAGCAGACGCGGCGTTCCGTCGCCCGCAAGCGCGGCTTCGGCGGTCTTGAATCGCCGCTCGAGATCGGCCAGTTTGCCGTAGCGCAATTCGGCTACGCGGTTGAGATCGTATTGCCGTTCGGCTTGATCGATCTCGGTCTTCGTGTGATCGATCTGCTCGCGTAACTCGCGCAAACTTTTGACCGCAGCTTGTTCGGCTTGCCAACGCACCGAGATGCCGTCGGTTTGCGAGCGTAATTCGGCGATTTCTTTTTCAATATTCGCGAGGCGCTGCTTCGAGGCAGCGTCTTCTTCTTTGCGCAGTGCCTCGCGCTCGATCTCGAGCTGCATGATGCGACGCGATGCTTCGTCGAGTTCTTGCGGCATCGAATCGATCTCGGTGCGCAACTTCGCACCCGCTTCGTCGACGAGATCGATCGCCTTATCGGGCAAGAAGCGATCCGCGATATATCGATTGGAGAGCACGGCTGCCGAGACGAGCGCTGCATCTTTGATGCGCACGCCGTGATGGAGTTTGTAGCGCTCGCGTAAACCGCGCAAGATCGAGATCGTATCTTCAACGCTCGGTTGATCCACGAAGACCGGCTGGAAGCGTCGTTCGAGCGCGCCATCTTTCTCGATGTACTTCCGGTACTCGTTGAGCGTCGTCGCACCGATGAGATGCAGTTCGCCGCGCGCGAGCATCGGTTTGAGCAGATTACCCGCATCCATCGAGCCTTCGGCCTTGCCCGCTCCGACGACGTTATGGAGTTCGTCGATGAAGAGCAAGACCGCGCCGGCGGATTGCTGCACGTCTTTGAGCACCGCTTTCAGGCGTTCTTCGAATTCGCCGCGAAATTTTGCGCCCGCGACGAGCGCGCCCATGTCGAGCGAGATGATGCGCTTGTTCTTGAGCGATTCGGGCACATCGCCGCGCACGATGCGTTGCGCGAGGCCTTCGACGATCGCGGTCTTGCCGACACCGGGCTCGCCGATCAGCACGGGATTATTTTTGGTGCGTCGCGAGAGCACTTGAACGACGCGACGAATCTCTTCGTCGCGCCCGATCACAGGATCGAGCTTGCCCGCTTCGGCCAAGCGCGTGAGGTCCTGGCCGTAGCGCTCGAGCGATTGGTACGTGCCTTCCGGATTCTGCGTCGTGACGCGCTGGTTGCCGCGGAGATCGCGCAGCGCCCCGAGCAGCTTGTCGCGATCGAGACCTGCGTCGCGCAAGAGTCGTGCGACCGGGCCGCCGTCTTCGAGCATCGCCAGCACGAGATGTTCGACCGAGACATACTCGTCGGTGAGCTTCGTCGCCTCGTCGCCCGCGCGGACGAGCGTTCGCGTCGCGCGACTCGAGAGCTGTGGTGAGAATTCGCTCGAACCGCCCAGGCGCGGCAGCGCCGCAGCCGCAGCATCGACGCGACCCGAGAAGGTCGCGGCATCGATCCCCGCCTTCCCAAGGAGCGCGGGCACGACACCGCCAGCTTGCGCCATGAGCGCCGCGAGCACGTGCTCCGTTTCGACGTTGGAATTGCGTTCGCGCAGGGCGCGCGAAAAGGCATCGCTCAACGCCTCGCGGACCCGCTCGGTCATCTTCTCTGCATTCATTGCAATGACCATAACCGGTAGAGGGGGCGCAGACGTTGCAGGCAACCACCGAAGATGCCGAGCGATAGCCCTGAGCTGCCGGAGATCGCGGGCGCTTCCTGTCACGCGTACTTCATTTACGACGTCGCCGATAGCATCGATCTCGCGCGCCTTGCGAGTGTTGCGGGTGAAGGCGTGTCGCGCGCGCCCCTTCGGCTGCGTCGCGAAGCGTCGTCGGTATCGATCGAATTCGAGACGCAGCCGATCGTCGCGCGCCTGGCGCCCAGCGACGGGTTTTCGATCCGGCTGAAGATTTTCGACTACGGCGTCGTGTCGGTCCGCGTCTCGACGGAATACGCGGGCACGTGGGCAACGTTCCTCGAGTTCGCGCGGCGGTTTCGTTTGGACGAGACGATCCCGGTCATCGCCGCGGCGGCACTCGAACGCGTGCTCCCCGAGATCGGGCCCGCGCTCGACGAACCGCACGACGCGCTCCTCGAAGATTTCTTCGTCTTCGAAATCAACACGTTCGAGGGCGACGTGCGCGGCGAAGCGCTCCTGGCCGATCGGGCGCCCGATCTCGCGCGGCTCATGCTCTGCGAAGAGCGCGCGATCACGTCGTCGGAGACGATCGAAGCGCTGCGCGTCGCGTTTGCGTATTTCGACGACGATCTCGCGATCGTCGGCTGGGATACGGCTTTCGTGTACGACGACCGCGAGAGCGCGACCGCGACGCTCGACATTCTCGAGTTCGCAAACACACAGCTCGTCGAATTGCGCACGTATGATAAGCGGCTCGATGCGGAACTCGATACGATCTACGCGCTCGAACCAAAACGCCCCACCTCGCGCTTCGGACGGCGCCAAGCCCAAGATGCCGCCGACCGCTTACGCTATCTCATCGTTGATATCGCCGAATTGACCGATCGCTCGTCAAACGCGCTCAAAATCACGGGCGACGCCTACTACGCGCGACTCTATCGCGGTGCGGCAGGGCGCCTCGGTCTCAAAGATTGGCAGAAGCAGATCGATTCGAAGCTCGAAACGGTCGACGAGATGTATCGGTTCTTTACCGATCAAGCACAGGCGGCGCGCAGCGAATTTCTCGAATTCGTCATCATCGCCCTCATCGCACTCGAACTCGCCGTCGGAGTTTTCTCGCTGCGACACTGATGACGCTTGCCTCGACCGACGATCGTCAGCGTTGTGGCGGCGTGATGCGGAGCAAACGGATATCGCCCGAGCGAATCGTCACGCCAGTTGCATCGAACCATTCTAGCAGCGGCACCGCATATTTGCGCGAGGTGCCGACGAGATCGCGAAACGCCGCCATCGTAATCTGCTTGTCGCGACGAAGCGCCGCTTCGAGCTTGTCGCGAACGCCGGCGATTTGGAAGCCGCGATACACCGCATCGTGCACCTTCACGAGCGCGCCACTCGTGAGCAACGTTTCGAACGCTTGCGACAACCCGACGATCTTCGCGGTGCGAATCGCGGTTTGCAGCTCTTCGAAAGCGACGGGTGCGAGTTCGGCTCCGCCCGCGCCCGCGAACGCACGATCGAAGAACGCGCGTTGATCGGCACTGAGTTGCGGCACGAATTCCGGCGTCGCGTAATACCCGCCACGATAGGCGATGCGGCCATCTTCGATCGCGACGGCGAGGATGCGCATCGCGGCAGCTTCGGGCACCTCGAGGGCGCGCGATAGCGCGAGACCGGTCATGCCGACGAGCCACGGCGTCGCGCTTTCGCTCGCGCGCAGCTTCTCTCGCACGCGCTCGACGAGCGTCGTCGCGAGTTCCGCATCCACGTAAGCGGGTGGCTTCGCGAGTCGGCTCGCGCGGCCGTCATCGACCAGGCGCGCGAGCAACGTCTCCGCCACGTCCTCACGCACGTTCGATGCCGCGCCAACGCTCGCGGCCGTCGCGCCCGCAAATTCCGCATGGCGGAGCGCCGCAGCAATCGCGGCGAGTTCGGGATCGTCCCCGAATGCATCTGCCGAACCCGTGACATCGACGCCCGCGATCGTGCCACCGCCGAGCAATGTTTTGGGCGAGACACGCCGCACCACAAACGTGGCACCGGGAAAGACGACCGTCGCTTCGCGCAAGAAGAGCTTCGCCCGAATATCGGTTGCATCGGTCGGGATCGGATCGAAGACGAGCGTACCGATGATCTCAGCCGAGCCCAGATACGCGCGTACGGGTGTGCGCCGTTTGAGCAATGCGAGCGCGGATGGAAGCGCGCGGAAGCGCACGTCGACAGCCGAGCGCGTCACGAATTGCGAACTCGCGAGCACCGCTCCGCGCGCGATCTCTTGCGTTTCGACGCCCGGCAAATTGATCGCGACGCGCGCACCGCCCGCAACGTCATCGCGCTTCTCGCCGAAGACTTGAACGCTGCGCACGCGGACCTCGCGGCCGAGCGGCGCGAGGGCGAGCGTATCGCCCGCTTTGATGCGACCCTGCATGAGCGTACCCGTCACGATCGTGCCGTGGCCGGGGAGGGCGAAGACGCGATCGATCGGCAGATATGCGGGCGCACCCGGTGCGCGCGGCGCGAGTTCGGCGAGCGCATCGTGGATCGCCGCACGTAGTTCGGGCATCCCATCGCCCGTGATCGTCGACACGGCGATCGTCTGCGCGTCCGCGGCGATCGTGCCCACGAGCGCCTCGCCGACGAGTTCGCGCGCGAAGGCGAGCTCTTCGGCATCGACCGTATCGGATTTCGTCAGCACGACGATCGTCTTCTTGACGCTCAGGTACTGAAGTATCGCGAGATGCTCGACCGTTTGCGGCTTCGGCCCCTCGTTTGCGGCAATCACG
>JAYTXC010000118.1:0-6990 GCA_043743145.1 Rhodospirillales bacterium | reverse complement strand
ACGCTCCTTATTTTCGATGAGGTCATGACCGGCTTCCGCGTGGCACCCGGCGGCGTGCAGGAGCGCGAAGGCGTGCTTCCCGACCTCACGACGCTCGGGAAAGTCATCGGTGGCGGGTTACCCGTCGGCGCGTTCGGTGGCCGCGCGGAGATCATGGAAAAGCTTTCCCCGCTCGGATCGATCTACCAGGCCGGCACGCTCTCGGGCAATCCGCTCGCGATGGCGGCGGGTCGCGCGACGCTCGAAGCGCTTCGCGAGCCCGGCGTGTACGAACGCCTCGATGCGGCGGGCGCACGGTTCACGCACGGCTTACACGAGATCTTCGCGCACCATGGCGTCGCACACCAGCACGCGTATCGTGGCTCGATGGTCGGTTTTTTCTTTACCGGCACGGACGTCGTCGATCTCACGAGTGCGAAAACATCCGACACCGCCTTCTACGCGAAATTCTTCCACGAGATGCTCGATCGCGGAGTCTATCTCGCGCCATCGCAGTTCGAAGCCGGTTTTCTGAGCCTCGCCCACGACGATGCGACGATCGATACGATCCTCTCCGCAGCGGGCGACGCGATCGAGGCCATTCACACCCTTGCCTAAACGAGAGCCGAACTCCACGCTTGCCTCCCCGCGTCCGCCGGCGCGACCGACGTTCCGCCGTGCAATGCGTGGTCGGTGCGGCGTCCAACAACTGTTGACGTAGCGCCCGCCGTCGATACATGGTACGAAAGGAGGACATGCTCGGGACTCAAGCCGGTGACGGCGCGCACGTCATCCGCGACAAAAGTATGCCAATCTCGTCGAGACAGGTCCGTCTCAAGCGGGCCTCCGAGGCATTCGCCTCGGGCGTTTCGGAGGTGACATGCCGCTAGTCTGTCTCGGTCTCTCGCACAAGACGGCCCCGGTCGATGTGCGTGAGCGCCACGCGTTCCCCGCGTCGCGGATGGGCGAATCGCTCGTCGCGCTTCGCGATTACGAGATGGTTCGCGAGGCCGTGATGCTCTCGACGTGCGGTCGCCTCGAGATCTATGCGGAACTCGAAGACTACGAAGCGGGCGTCGACCAGCTCAAATCGTTCCTCCACCTCTTCCGCCACGGCGACGTCCAGCACGACATGTCCTCGTACATGTACACGCTGCTCGGTTCGCAAGCGACGGATCATCTTTTTCGCGTCGCGACCGGCCTCGACTCGATGCTCATCGGCGAAGCCGAGATCCTCGGCCAAGTCAAAGACGCCTATATCCAAGCGCAGAAAGCCGGCTCGATCGGCAAGACGCTACACGTGCTCTTCCGCGAGGCGCTCAACGCCGGCAAAGAGTCACGATCACAGACGTTCATCGGCGGCGATTCGGTTAGCGTCGCGACGGCCGCGATCGACCTCGCGAAACAGACGCTTGGGACGCTCCACGGCAAGACGGTCCTTGTGATCGGCGCCGGAAAAATGGGCGCGACGGCGGCGAAGCGGCTCAAGCTCGAAGGCTGCTCGGAATTGCTCATCGCGAACCGGTCGGCCGCGAGAGCCCAGGAAATCGTTGCGGCGATCGGCGCGGGCACGGCCGTCGAACTTCCCGGACTCGTCGAGGCGATGAAGCGCGCCGATATCGTGGTGACGTCGACGGGCGCTTCGCATTTCGTCCTCACCCCCGGCAACGTTGCCGAAGCGATGCTCGCGCGCCCGCAACGCGACCTCTTCGTGATCGATATCGCCGTGCCGCGCGATGCGGATCCCGAGATCGCGCGCATCCCGCACGTGCACCTCGCCGACATCGATCGGCTCAAAGATATCATCGACGTCACCCTCGAGAAACGCCGCGAAGCGATACCGATGGTCGAAGAGATCATCTCCGAACACGCCGACCGCTTCGCAAATTGGTACCAATCGCGCGTCGCCATTCCCGTCGTGAGTTCGCTCGTCCAGAAAGCCGAATCGGTTCGCGAAGGTGAGATCGAGCGGCTCTTCGCGCGTTGCCCCGGGCTCGACGAACGCGAGCGCATGCTCATCACGGGCGCGTCGCTCACGATCATCTCCAAACTCTTGCATAACGTCGTCACGAAACTGCGCGAACGCGCGACGTCCAATCACGCCGAAGCCCTGACGCTCGCGACGTTGCTCGACGAGCTTTTCGATTTACGCGTCCGTAGCGAAGCGGATGCTGCGAAGGTCGCGAGCGGTCGGCGGACATCGTCCGTGCCCGCGGCTTCCCTCGAGGCCGAGCTCTCCGAGTGAGCCCCAAGCCGCGCGGGAAAGTCTGGCTCGTCGGTGCGGGTCCGGGCGACCCCGGCTTGCTCACGCTCAAAGCCGCGCGCGTCATCGCCGCGTGCGACGTCCTCGTCTACGATTATTTAGCCTCTGTAGCAATTGTCGGGCTCGCATCGCCGACCTGTGAGAAAATTTACGTTGGCAAAAAAGCCGGCGCGCACACGCTCTCGCAAGACGAGATCACGGCACTCATCGTGCGCCTCGGTCTCGAGGGCCGTAATGTCGTGCGGCTCAAGGGCGGTGACGTGTTCGTTTTCGCGCGCGGCGGCGAAGAAGCCGCCGAGTTGCGCGCGGCGGGCGTGGCCTTCGAAATCATCCCCGGCATCACGTCCGCAATCGCCGCGCCCGCCTATGCGGGCATCCCGGTCACGCATCGCGATCACAATACGTCGTTCACGATCGCAACGGGTCACGAAGATCCACTCAAGGGCTATACCTCGCTCGATTTCGCGAAGCTCGCCAATCCGAAGCAAACGCTCATTTTTTTGATGGCGATGGGGTCGCTCGCCGGGCTCGTCGGTAAATTGCTCGAGCACGGCATGCCAGCCGAGATACCCGTCGGCATCGTTCGCGAAGGCACGAAGCCGACGCAAGAGACGCTCGTCGGCACGCTCGGCACGATCGTCGATGAGGTCGCACGCGTGCAATTCAAGGCACCGGCGATCGTCGTGATCGGTGACGTCGTGCGCGAACGTGAAACGATTCGCTGGTTCGATAATACGCCGCTTTTCGGTAAGCGCGTGCTCGTCACGCGCGCCGAAAGCGACGCCGCGATGTTTGCATCCAAACTTTGGGAGAGTGGCGCGGAGCCCGTCCTCGCGCCGACGATCGCCATCGCCGCACCCGACGATGCCACGCCCGCGCGGGCCGCACTCGGCTCGCTCGAAACGTACGCGTGGGTCGTCTTTACGAGCCAACACGGTGTCGATGCGGCATTCGCGACGCTCGCCGTGAGCGGCGGAGACGCGCGTCGCTTCGGACGCGCGAAAGTCGCGGCGATCGGGCCCAAGACGGCGGAGCGCCTTCTCGCGTACGGCATTCATGCCGATTTCGTTCCGCCCAAGTTCGTCGCCGAAGACGTCGCTGCGGGCCTGCTCGAACACGGGGCGCACGGCGAGCACGTCTTGCTCTTCGGCGCACAAGAAATGCGCGACGTCATCGCCACGACCTTACGCGAAGCGGGTCGCATCGTCGACGTCGTTGCCGGCTACAAGACCACGCACGTGCACGATGCTGCGATTGCCGAGGCCGCCTCGCGCTGCGATATTTGGACGTTTACGAGTGCGAGTACGATCGCGTCCTTTCTCGAAAACGTGCCCGACGCCGTCGCGCGCGCGCAGGGCAAAATCGTCGCATGCATCGGCCCGATCACGGCCGCGGCAGCGCGCGACGCGGGGCTTCGCGTCGATATCGTGCCCGATGACGCAACCGTCGACGGGTTACTCGAAGCGCTCGAAGCTACCGTCGCGATCCGCTAACCGAAACGCGCACGGGTGTCGCTGGATCGCATGAAGCGCACGTTCGCATCCGGCTTCGCGACGGTACTCCTCGTCCTTGCGACAACGCCCGGACCCATCTCCGCGCGCCGTCGGACCGCTCCGACGCCCGTGCCGACCGCGATCCCGATTCCGTCACCGACCGCGACACCGCTTTCCGCGGCTGCACGTATGTCGCGTCTGCGCGACGATCTCGATGCAATCGCCCGGACCGCGCCTGGACGCTTGGGCATCGCCGTTGTCGACGTCGCGACGGGCGAGCGCTTTACCGTGCGCGGCGACGAAGTGTTTCCGCTCGCGAGCGTGGTGAAGCTCGCGATCGCGACGGTCGCGTTTCGCATGAGCGATCAGCGCAAAATCGATCTGAGCGAGCGCATCGCCGTCACCCGCGGCGATCTCCGAACGGACAGTGCGATCGCAGACGAACATCCGCGTGGCACGTCGCTTGCCATGTGGGAACTCATCCGCGCGATGCTCGTCTCCAGTGACAATACCGCAAGCGATGTCGTCCTGCGCCGCATCGGGGGGTCGAGCGCGGTGAACGAGATTCTGCGCCGCCTCGACGTTCGTCACCTCACCGTCCGTAAATCCGAAGCGGAACTCGTCGCCGACGTGCGCGCGAAACGCACGTTTGCCCGCGGTGGTGAGAATGTGGCGACGCCGGACGCAGTCGCAGATCTTCTGGTCGGGATCGCAACGCAACGTTTCACGCTCGTGGATTCGACGAGCGAATTTCTCCTCGATCTCGACGACGTGATCAGCGGTGGGAAGCGACTTCGTGCAGGCTTGCCCGCAACGTTTCGCCTCGCACATAAAACGGGCACGAGCGCGACGATCGACGGCGCGACCGATGCGACCAACGACGCGGGCATCGTGACGCTCCCCGACGGACGGCGCATCGCCGTCGTTGCGCTACTCGCGGAGTCGAAATCCGACGAGTCGTCGCGCGAGGCGATCATCGCGGGCGTCGCACGCGCGGTCGCCAGCGCCTATGCGCCGTAACACATGTCGCAACTCGACCTCGCACCGCTAAGCAATTTTGACATCGGTATCGTCGCGGCTGCGGCGATGGCGATCGTCGCACTCCGCGCGCGGGCGCTCGATCGCGGTGGTGCGCTCGCCGCATGCGTCGTCGGCACCGCGACCTATGGCGCGCTCGGCTTGCCGGGTGCGACCGTCTTGCTCGCGTTTTTCGTGACGTCGGTTGGCCTGTCGCGGGTCGAAAAAACACGCAAGCGCGACCTCTTGGTCGACGTCGATAAGACGGGCGCGCGTGACGCCGCACAAGTGCTCGCCAACGGCGGCATCGCCGCGCTCTGCGCCCTCGGCGCGCTCTGGATCGACGCACGTCTCGCCGTCGCCTTTGCCGGTGCGTTTGCGGCGGCAACTGCCGATACGTGGGGCACCGAGATCGGCACGCTCGTACGTGGCAAGCCACACTCGATCCTGACGCTGCGCCCGATCGCGACGGGCCTCTCGGGCGGCATCACGATCGTGGGCACGCTCGCCGAGATCGCCGGAGCTTGCTTCATTGCGGGTATCGGTCTCGCGACGCACGTCGTCGCCGGAAACCTTCGCGTCGCGGTCGCCATCGCACTGGGCGGAATCGCGGGCGCGCTCGCGGATTCGTTGCTCGGCGCATCGGTGCAATCGCTACGCTGGTGCGGTCAGTGCCGACGAGCAACGGAGCGCGAACCACACGTCTGCGGCGCGAATACGACGTCGCTCCGAGGCCTGTCGTGGTTCGGCAACGATGCGGTGAACGCGAGCGCGACGATCGTGGGCGCGCTCGTCGCTTTCGCGATCGGTGGTTAGCGGATCAGACTTTTACTTTATTCCCGTACTTTTTCTCGAGATACGGAATGATGTCGTCGTCATCGTCGAGGGTCGTGTCGCCGTCGACCATGACGGGGATGCCCGTCTGACCCGAAACGGCCTTGACTTCGGTGCGCGCGCTATGCGAGCGCGCCACATTGACCGTCTTATAGTCGAGAAGCATGTCCGTGAGTTTCGAGCGTACGCGCGCGCAGTACGGACACCACTCGGCTTGGTAGAGGACGATATCGGTTGGCTGACCCATACGCCCGCGGTTCGCCGATGCCGGGCATAGGTCCGCCGCGTGCGCGCGGCGTACGCGAACCATCACCACGACAGGAGCGTCGATGCCGCGAAGCCCGCGCTACCGGAAGACGTTGTTCGGCGCGTTGCTCGCGTCGCTCGCTTTGCACGCGCTCGGCACGCCATTTTTCGCGCGTTCGTCCACGTCGCCCGAAACCGGGATGCTCGGCGCGAACGGGCGGTCCGGTAACGAACGCGTCCGTTACGCCGTCGTCAGCCGTTTTTCGATCGATCCGCCGCACCCACGTCCCGTAGCGAGCGTGCGCGTTCGCCCGTCGAAGCCCATCCGACAGAACACGCCGAAGTCGGGATCGGCCCCGACGTCGGAACATCACGCTCGGTCTGCGAGCGAGGCGACCCTTCCCGGCGTCCCCTCGGTTCGCATATCGGGTTCGCGCGTCGGTGATGCCAAGGCTGCGGCTCGAGCGCATGGAGCGATCGCGCTCACGCTTGCGACGGGTGCACCCGACCGGCCGAGCATCGATGCGTCGCCACGGATACACGAGCCCGAAGCGACGCACGCACCCGCAATGCCGACGCCGACGACGACGCTCGCGACTGCGGAGCCGACCGCCGCACCGACTCCATCGCCGACCGGCGTTCCGCGCGTCGTTGCGGCACGCGCGGAAAGCGGCATTCCACCGGGCGGATGGGGCGCGAGCTTCGAGAAGCCGCTCGTGGCCGATGAAGCCGCGCTCGACGACTTGCGCGCGCGCTATCGTGGCGCGCGGACGGTTCGCGTCGATGTCGACGAAGCGGGCCACGCAACGCGCGTCATCGGTCCCGCAAACATGCCGAGCGACCAACGCGCGGCGCTCGAGCACGAGCTCCTCGCCCTGCGCTACGTCCCCGCGGAATGCAACGGATTACGGTGCGGAGGAACACTCCAGCTCTCGCTGTAGGGGAAGGCGTCGGTTGCGACACGCATACGATGCGACGCATGTTGCGCCGCGTACCCGAACTTTTCGCATTCGTCGACGTCTCCGCGCGTCTGGGGATGCTGCTCTTCGATGCGCCGCTGCAGCGCTACAACGCGCATAGCTGGTATGGCGGCATCTACCGCGGCGAACGACCCGAAGCGATCCTCAAAACGCGCGGCAGCGATACCGTCGCCGAATG
>JAYTXC010000117.1:0-3169 GCA_043743145.1 Rhodospirillales bacterium | reverse complement strand
TATTTCGCGCTCGTCATCGTCCCGGGTTCGGATGTTTTGCCCGATCGCGATGCCTTACGTATCTCGCGACTGGGCCGCGGTGCGGGTCGCGTCTGCGTGCTCGGTCTGGGACCGGGGTCGCCCGATTGGCTCGCGCCGGAAGCCGCGCGCGAACTCGCCGAAGCGACCGATCTCGTCGGCTACGCGCCGTATCTCGCGCGTGTGGCCGAACGCGCGGGGCAGCGTCGTCACGCATCCGATAATCGCGTCGAGATCGATCGCGCGCGACATGCCTTCGAACTTGCCATGAGTGGCGCTCGTGTGTGCGTCGTGTCGTCGGGTGATCCCGGCGTCTTCGCGATGGCGACCGCCGTGATGGAAGCGCTCGAAGCGGGGCCGCCGTCGTGGCTCGATCTCGAGGTACACGTGGTTCCCGGGATCTCAGCGATGGCGGCGGCCGCGGCCCGCGTCGGCGCGCCGCTCGGGCACGACTTCTGCGCGATCTCGCTTTCGGATCGCCTCAAACCATGGGCGGTCGTCGCGCAACGGCTCGACGCCGCGGCCGCAGCCGATTTTGCTTTAGCGCTGTATAATCCCGTTTCGTCGCAGCGTCGCTGGCAACTCGATGAAACGCGGACGATCCTCTTGCGGCATCGTGCGCCGCAGACGCCCGTCGTGCTCGCACGCGATATCGGTGGTCCGACGGAGACGCTGCGCGTCGTGGAACTGGGGCAGCTCCGCACGGAAGACGTCGATATGCGCACCGTCGTGCTCGTCGGGGCGTCGACGACGCGGACGTTCGCCGCGTCGAACGGTCGCCGTTTCGTCTACACGCCACGATCGTACGGCGACGTGGATCCGCATGCGGGTACGGCGCAGGCGGCGGCCGATGCGTATGCAATCGCCGTGGATCGTGCGTGAGGATATTCCGACCGGGCCGCTGCGACGCGGCTGGACCACGGGCGCGTGCGCGACGGCTGCAACGCAAGCGGCGTACGCGGCGCTCGTGACGGGCACGTTTCCCGATCCCGTGACGATCGTCTTGCCCGCGGGCGCGCGCGTCGCGTTCGCTCTCGCGACCGAATCCCGTACGGCGACGTCGGCAACCGCCGGCGTGATCAAAGACGCGGGCGACGATCCCGACGTCACGCACGGAGCGCTCGTCCTCGCGACCGTCACGCGTGGGGCGCCGGGAACGGGCGTCGTGTTCGTCGGCGGCGAGGGCATCGGCACGGTCACGAAACCGGGGTTGCCGCTCGCGATCGGCGAGCCCGCGATCAACCCCGTGCCGCGCATGATGATGCGCGCCGCGATCGCTTCGGTAGCAAATGATTGCGGCGAGTCCGGCGATGCGATCGTCGAACTCGCGATCCCCGGCGGCGCCGAGATTGCGACGCGAACGTGGAATCCGCGACTCGGCATCCTCGGTGGGCTCTCGATCCTCGGCACGACGGGGGTCGTCGTGCCGTATTCGTGCGCGGCGTGGATCGCGACGATCCACGAAGGTCTCGATGTCGCGCGCGCACTCGGTATTTCACACGTCGCGGGGTCGACGGGCTCGACTTCCGAGGCCACGGTCGCGCGCTTTCACGGTCTCGAAGGGAGTGCGCTCATCGACATGGGCGATTTCGTCGGCGGTATGCTCAAGTACGTTCGGCGTCATCCCATAGCACGCGTCACCGTCGCTGGAGGCTTCGCAAAGATCAGCAAACTCAGTCAAGGTCATCTCGATCTGCATTCCAAGCGTAGCGAAGTCGATCTCGACGCACTCGCGACGCTCGCGCGTGACGACGGCGCACGCATGTCGATCGTCGATACAATCGCGCGCGCCACGACGGGACTGCATGCGCTGACGATCGCGCGTGAGGCCGGCGTTCCGCTCGCGCAACTCGTTGCCGAACGCGCGCGTGCGTTCGCGGTGCAAACGCTCGCCGATGCGCCCATCGTCGTCGACGTGCTCGTCGTCGATCGCGACGGGGAACCGGTCGCGCATGCAAGCTAAGGCGATCGATGGGCACGGCGCAATCGACCCGCCGTGGCTCACGCTCGTCGGCATCGGCGAAGACGGCTACGCGGGCCTCGGCGAAGCCGCGCGCGCGGCGTTGCACGATGCGGCGCTCGTTGTCGGCAGCGCGCGTCAACTCGCGCTCGTGCCGCCGATGCCCGGTGCGCGTGAAGCGTGGCCCGTGCCGCTCGTCCCGTTTTTCGATGCGCTCCTGGAACGCGAGCGCGCGGGTCCACTCGCGATTTTGGCATCGGGCGATCCGATGTCGTACGGCATCGGCGCGCTCGTCGCGCGACGACTCGCCGCGAGCGCGTACCGCGTCTACCCGCAGGCGCCCGCCTACGTTCTCGCGTGCGCGCGCCTGGGATGGTCGAGTGCGGAAGTAACGCTCGTTTCGGCCGTGACGCGGCCGGTCGAGCTCGTCGCCGCGCAGCTCGCTCCGGGGCGAAGGCTCGTCGTCTACAGCGAAAACGGCGATACGCCGCCGAGCATCGCTGCGACACTCGTCGAGCGTGGTTACGGCGCGAGCCAGATGACCGTCTTTGCGTACCTCGGTGGTGCGCGCGAAACACGCCGCGACGCGAGCGCGCACGCTTGGGGGATCGCGTCCAGCGGCGCGCTCAACTGCGTCGCAATCGAGTGCGTTGCGGGCGAAGGCCTCGCGCCGCTCGCGAACGTTCCGGGTTTGCCCGACGATACGTATCTCACCGATGGCCAACTCACCAAACGCGACGTGCGTGCGGCAACGCTCGCGCGACTCGTCCCGTTGCACGGGCAGTTGCTCTGGGATGTCGGCGCGGGAACGGGCTCGATCGGGATCGAGTGGATGCGCGTCCACCCGTCGCTGCGCTGCGTCGCATTTGAAGAAGATGCGATGCGCGTCGAACGGATCTCGCTCAACGCGCATCGTCTCGGCGTTCCGGGCTTGCGTGTCATTCACGCATGCGCACCCGATACGTTCGGCGACGAACGCGACGCGCCCGATGCGATCTTCATCGGCGGCGGGCTCACGACGGCGGGCCTCCTCGATGCGTGTGTCGCGCGGTTGCGCCCCGGTGGCCGTATCGTCGCCAATGCCGTGACGGTCGAAGGCGAAGCGATACTCGCAGCCGCGCGTGCGCGTTACGGCGGCGACCTCGTGCGGCTCTCGATCGCGCATGCCGAACCCGTCGGGACGATGCTCGG
>JAYTXC010000116.1:0-1999 GCA_043743145.1 Rhodospirillales bacterium | reverse complement strand
AGATAGGCGATGCCGTCTTCCGTGACGACGTGCGTGACGTCGTCGCCGTAGATCATCACGGGCGGTAGTGCGAAGCCGAAATTACGGCTGAGTTCGACGGCATCGAGCTCGTCGACGAACGTGGGTCGGCCCGATTCGCGAAAGGTTTGAACCAATTGCACCACGAGCTTGCGACCGCGTTCGATCGTGCTCTCGCCACGCGCGAGCCCGAGCCATGCGTCGGTTGCGTGACGCCGACCGTGCGGATCGTTGCCCATGTTGGGCGCGCCGCCGAAGCCCGCGATTCGGCCGAGCGTCGCGGTCGACGAGTTCGCGTCGCGATCCATCTGTAAGGTCGAGCCGATGAAAAGATCGGTCGCGTAGAGTCCGGCCATCTGACACATCGCGCGATTGGAACGCATCGTGCCGTCGGGGCCGGTGAAGAATACGTCGGAACGTGCGGCGACGTATTTTTCCATGCCGAGCTCGCCGCCGAAGCAGTGCACGCTTTCGACCCAGCCCGATTCGATTGCGGGGATGAGCGTCGGGTGCGGGTTGAGCGCCCAGTGCGTGCAGATCTCGCCGCGCAGGCCGAGCGACTCGCCGTATGTCGGCAGAATCAGTTCGATCGCCGCGGTGTCGAAGCCGATGCCGTGGTTGAGTCGCTTCACACGGTGTTTCGCATAGACGCCGGAGATGACGAGCATCGCCATCAAAATCTGCACGTCGTCGATCTTTTCGGGATCGCGCGTGAAGAGTGGTTCGATCGCGTACGGCCGATCGGCAACGACGATCGCGTCGACCCACGATCCGGGAATATCGACGCGCGGCACCTTATCGACGATCTCGTTGACCTGCGCGATGACGATGCCATTGCGGAATGCGGTCGCCTCCACGATCGTCGGCGTCTCCTCCGTATTGGCACCGGTGTAGAGGTTGCCTTCGGCGTCGGCGCAGTCCGCGGCAACGAGCGAGACCGTTGGCGTCAGATCGACGAAGTAGCGTCCGAAGAGTTCGAGATACGTATGAATCGCGCCGATTTTGACGGCGCCATCGGCGAGCGCTTGCGCGAGCCGCAAACTCTGCGGACCGGAGAACGAAAAATCGACCCGTTCGGCGATTCCGCGTTCGAAGAGATCGATGTGTTCGGGGCGGCCGAGCACGGAGATGAGCAGGTGCACCGCGTGCACGCGCGCGGGATCGACGTCGGCGAGGCTACGCGAGAGAAAGTCGGCTTGCTTTTGGTTGTTGCCCTCGAGACAGACGCGATCGCCCGGGTGGATCAGCGTCTCCAGGAGCGCGACCGCGTCGCGTGCGGCGAAGATCTTCCCGTCGAGAAGCGCGCGGACGTCGTCGAGTCGCGCGGCTTTCGCACGCGCGCGCACGGACCAATCGCGGGCCACCGTTTGCGTCATCGTCGCCACCGTACCGCGCGCCGAACCGTCAAAACAACGCTGCGCGTGCCGTTAATCGTTTCGTCTAGCGCAACGGTTATGGATCTGGCACGTAGGTCTTCGCACTAGCGAGCAGCGCGGTGAGCGCGCGGTGTTGCGTGCCGCCTTTTCGGTACGCGAGGCCGACCGTGCGTTGCGTGGCGCACGACGGTGCCAGCGGCACGTAGCGCACGCGCGCGTTCCCATGGTCGCTCATTCGTGCCGGCATGACCGAGACGGCGAGCCCGGCACCAACGAGACCCTCGAGCGTGAAGATATCGTCGGTCTCATAGCTGGGTTGCGGGCGGAAACCCGCGCGTGCGCACGCTTCGAGCATATAGGTCCGCGTTCCGAAGCCTTGGCGCAGCATGGCGAAGGGGCGGTCTCGGACCGAGCGCAGATCGACGTTCGCTCGGCTCGCGAGCGGGTCGCTCGCCACGACGCAGAGCAACATCGCCTCTGAGAACAGCGTGAGCGTTTCGAGGTCGGGTTCCTCCGGTAATGGCGCGACGCAGATCGCATCGAGTTGCCCGGTCAGGACGCCGCCGACGAGCGTTTCGGTCGAGCCGTGCTTCAGGACGACGCGC
>JAYTXC010000115.1:0-2448 GCA_043743145.1 Rhodospirillales bacterium | reverse complement strand
ATGACCGCGATCATGTCGGCACGCGTTAGCGCGCGCTTCTCGATCTTCGGAGACGGCAGATGCGCGGTCTCGTATTCGCGCAACTCGGCGTTGATGTTGCCGTTGAGTTTGCCGTTGAGTTTGTAGCGGCCGACGCCCGCGAGATCATAGCGCTTCTCATCGAAGAACAGCGATTCGAGCAGCTTCTCGGCGTTTTCGGCGTTCTCGGGCTCGCCCGGGCGCAGCTTTTTGTAGATTTCTTTGAGCGCGTCTTCACGCGTCTTGTTGTCTTTGTCTTTTTCGATCGAGTTCGCAACGAGCGGGCTGTTATCGAAGAGCTTAAGGATCGCTTCGTCGCTCTCCCAATCGCAGCCGAGGTCGGGGCGCGAAAGCGCCCGCACGAACGTCGAGACGTAGATCTTGCGATTTTTGTCGATGCGGACGCCGACCGTTCCCTCGGTCTCGTCGTTCTTCGTACCGTTATCGGTTTCGAATTCAATCCACGCGCCGCGATTCGGGATGATCGTCGCGTTGTACGTGGGGCGGCTGTTCGTATCGAGATCGCTCAGGAAATAGACGCCCGGCGAACGCACGAGTTGGCTGACAATGACACGCTCCGCGCCATTGATCATGAACGTGCCCTTGTCGGTCATGAGCGGGAAATCGCCCATGAAGATTTCTTGGTCGGGAATACCCTTGATTTCGCCGGACTCGGCCGTGATGAGGCGGACGCGGACGCGCAGCGGCGCGCTGTACGTCATATCGCGTTCGCGGCACTCTTCGACCGTGTACTTGGGCTCGCCAAGACTATGGTCGCCGAACTCGAGCACGAGATTGCCCGTGAAGTCTTTGATCGGGCTGATCGATTCGAACGCATCCTTAAGACCGTCCGTGATGAACCATTTGAAGGAGGCCTTCTGGAGTTCGATCAGGTCGGGCAGGTCGAGAACATCGGCGATCTTCGCGAACGAATAGCGTTTGCGCTTGGCACCGGGATCGGGAAAGCGCTCGACGGTGAACGCTTCGGTTTCCGGGGCGAGCACGTGAACGGCGGGCGTGCTAAAGGGCGTGGAGGGGGTATCTTCGCCCTTTACCGCGCGCTTCGAGCGGGTCGTCTTTCCCGACGGCGCCTTGGCAGCAGACTTGGGAAGTACCGTTTTCGCCATTAAATTTGTGGTCTCTCAATACGAAGCGCGCGGCAAAGGAAATTGGGCCCGGGGAGCGCCCCCGGGCATAGGGTGGAAGCTTAGCACGGGTATTTGGGAAGGTCAAGCGACAGATTTCGCAGACGCGTGCGGGTGGAATCGCGAGGCTCTTCCACTTGAGGGGCGGCGGTGTTGGGCGGCGGTGGCGATACGTGGCGGCACGTGGCGGTGGCGGCCGTGGCGGCGGTCTATAAATGGACCATTTTGTAATTTTAGTCTACCGTGGTGCTATGGAGATGCTGCCGGCGCGCGTGGTTCCAGCGACTTCGCGGCTTTCGGCGGCGGGTGTTCGCACGTTTTTCCGCCTGGCCGAAGCGTGGAAGCTCTCCGTTGCCGAGCAGCGCGCAATGCTCGGAAATGTTGCCAAGCAGACGCTCTACAACTGGCGCGAACATCCGGACACGGCTCGGCTCAGCGACGATCAGCTCGATCGGATCTCGTACGCGCTCGGCATCTATGCAGCGCTGCACGTTCTCTTCACGCGGCCCGAACAAGCCGACACGTGGATCCGACGACCGAACGACGCGCCGCCGTTTGGCGGGAAACCCGCCGCGAGCGTGCTCTTTAGCGGTCGTATGGAAGACGTGATTCGCGTGCGCCGCTATCTCGACGGCGAACGCGGCGTGTGGTAGCGATCGCGTGGAATGAGGCCTTTCGTATCGTCTCCTCACGGTATCCCTTCGCCAGTATTTTCGATGCGATTGCGAGTCCCGATGATCTCGATGCGATCTTCGAACTCGAACGACGAACCGACAACCGACGCCGTGACGAACTCGGTGAGATCGCGTTGATTCGACCGGCCGATCGAATCGTTGGACCGGGCTCGACAGCAATCATGGCCGCATTCACGCATGCGCGGCCGAGCCGCTTCAGCGATGGCACATTCGGTGTGTCTTACGCGGCGCTTCGGCGCGACACGGCGATATGCGAGACGGTGTTTCATATCGCGGCGTTCTATCGCGCCACGCATGAAGAAAGCGCCGACATCGACATGCGCGTCTCCACCGCAACGATGAACGGGCATATCGACGACCTTTCGTCGGCACCGGCGACCGATCCGCGACTCGATCCGGATTCGTACGTCGCGTCGCGCGCGTATGCGCAGCCGCTCTATGCGAATGATCGTGTCGATGGCGTCCTTTATCCGAGCGTCCGCGATCCGCTCCGCGGGGCGTGTCTTGCGTGTTTTCGCGCCTGCACTCTTTCGGCATCGCGTACGCACAGCTATCTCGCGTATCGGTGGAATGGCCGGGCGCAACGCATC
>JAYTXC010000114.1:0-18049 GCA_043743145.1 Rhodospirillales bacterium | reverse complement strand
ACTTTTCTCGGACCGGCAATGCAAATCCCCGTTCCGTGCGCTCCGTTACGTCGGCATTCCCGTGGGCAGTCGCACGCCCGCAGGAAGAGCCTCGCGCATGAATGCCGCGATTTCACGGAGATCGCTCGCACGCGTTTCGGTTGCGCGCCAGACGAGGGCGATCGTGCGGCCTGCGTGCGCGTCGTCGAGTTCGCGGTACGCGATCATGCCTTGCATCGTCGTGTGTTCGGCCGCAGCGAGGAGCGGGATGACGGATATGCCTTCACCGGCCGCAATCATGTGGCGTAGCATTTCGAGCGAACTCGCATAGCGACTCTGATTGGGAAGTTGGCGCGCATCGCAGAGCGAGAGTGTTTGATCGCGGAGGCAGTGGCCGTCTTCCATAAGGAGCAGCGGGCCGCTCGTGAGATCGCGTATTCCCACGGCGTCTTGGTGCGCGAGTTCGTGATCGCTCGGGCATGCAAGGCGGAACGGCTCGAAAAATAATCGCTCCGCCACGAGTCCCTCGAGCGGCACCGGGAGCGCAACGAGGATTGCGTCGAGATTTCCACGCCGCAGGTCCGCGAGTAAATCTTCGGTCGTCGATTCGTGTAAACGCAAACCGAGGCGCGGGAAACGTTTGCGGCCGAGCGCGATGACCGAGGGCATGTAGTATGGCCCGAGCGTTGCGATCACGCCGAGACGCAATTCGCCCGAGAGCGGCTCGGCGCTGCGGCGCGCGTCTTCAAGCATGCGTCGGGCGTCGGCGAGCAGCGACTCGGCTTGCTTGAGGATCACCTCGCCACGAACGGTCGGCTCGACTTTTCGCGTGGTGCGCTCGAAGAGGGGAACGCCGAGAATCGACTCGAGCTTCCGCACCTGTTCGCTGAGCGCCGCTTGGCTGACGCCGCACGATTCGGCGGCACGGCCGAAGTTACGCTCGCGCGCGACCGCAACGGCATACTCGAGGTCGCGGAGGGAAATCGACGAGACGGCAACGGGCAACATCAGCTTTTGTAGATTTATCGGTTTTGCCTTACGAATCCTTTGGATAAATCGATTTCACTTGCTACTCCAAACGTGGTACGCTGTGCGAAGCACGTCCCCAATCGGAGAGAAATATGATCGAAGCGGATCGCGATATCGCGGCGGCGACCGGCGAGTGCCCTGTCCCGCACGGCAAACCCAAAGGCACGCACATGCCGATCGGGCTCATGACCCAACGGTCGTGGTGGCCCAATCAACTCAACCTGAAGGTTCTTCATCAGAATCCGATTGCGTCCAACCCGATGGGCGCGTCGTTTTCGTACGCCGAAGAGTTTAAGAAGCTCGATGTCGCCGCAATGAAAAAAGACATGATGGCGCTCATGACCGAGTCGCAGCCCTGGTGGCCCGCAGACTATGGAAATTACGGGCCATTCATGGTGCGCATGTCGTGGCACGCCGCTGGCACCTACCGCACGGGCGATGGCCGCGGTGGTGCGGGCTCCGGCATGCAGCGTTTCGCGCCGCTCAATAGCTGGCCCGACAATGCAAATCTCGATAAGGCGCGGCGCCTGCTGTGGCCGATCAAGCAGAAGTACGGGAACGCGATTTCGTGGGCAGATCTCTTCGCGCTTGGCGGCACGTGGGGCATGGAAAACATGGGCTACAAATCGTTCGGCTTCGCGTTCGGACGCGAAGACGTGTGGGAGCCCGAAGATAATATCTATTGGGGTCCGGAAGACACGTTGCTCGGCAACAAGCGCTACACGGGCGAACGCCAGCTCGAGAATCCGCTTGCCGCCGTGCAAATGGGTCTGATTTACGTTAATCCCGAAGGCCCGGACGGTGTTCCCGATCCGCTCGGCTCGGCTCGCGACATCCGCGAGACGTTCGCGCGCATGGCGATGAACGATGAAGAAACCGTCGCACTCGTTGCCGGCGGCCACACGTTTGGCAAAGTGCACGGCGCGGCGAATCCTGGCGATTACGTCGGTGCCGCACCCGAAGATGCCGCGATGGAAGATCAGGGCTTCGGTTGGAAAAATCGCTTCGGTACCGGTAGCGGCGCCGACACGATTTCGAGCGGTCTCGAAGGCGCCTGGACGAACAATCCGGCCAAGTGGGACAACGGCTATTTCGACAATCTCTTCAACTTCGAATGGGAATTGACGAAGAGCCCCGCTGGCGCGCATCAGTGGACACCTAAAGACGGCGCCGCAAAAGATGCCGTTCCCGACGCGCACGATCCGACGAAGCGTCACGCACCGATGATGCTCACCTCGGATCTCGCGCTGCGCATGGATCCGATCTACGAACCGATCTCGCGTCGCTATCACGAGAACCCGCAAGAGTTCGCCGATGCGTATGCGCGTGCATGGTTCAAGCTCACGCACCGCGACATGGGTCCGCGCTCGCGCTACCTCGGGCCGGAAGTGCCAGACGAAATCATGATCTGGCAAGATCCGGTTCCGGACGTGACGCACGCACTCGTCAACGATGCCGATATCGCTTCGCTCAAGAGCAAGCTCGTCGCATCGGGACTCTCGACCTCGCAGCTCGTTTCAACCGCGTGGGCGGCAGCGGCGAGTTTCCGCGGCTCCGATAAACGCGGCGGCGCCAATGGCGGACGTCTGCGCCTCGAACCGCAACGCAGCTGGGACGTCAACACGCCCGCAGCGTTGCCGGCCGTCATCAGCGCGCTCGAAAAGATCCAAGCCGAATTCAACGGCGCACAGTCGGGCGGTAAGATGATCTCGATCGCCGACCTCATCGTTCTCGGCGGCTGTGCTGCCGTCGAAGAAGCCGCGAAGAAGGCGGGCGTGCATGTCACGGTGCCCTTCACGCCGGGACGTACGGATGCGTCGCAAGCGCAAACCGACACGCATTCGTTCTCGTTCCTCGAACCCGAAGCGGATGGTTTCCGCAACTACCAGCGTGCGCATTACACGCACACGCCGGAATCGATGCTCGTCGATCGTGCGCAACTCCTCACGCTGAGCGCGCCCGAAATGACGGCACTCATCGGCGGCCTGCGCGTGCTCGATGCAAACACGGGCAACTCCAAGCACGGCGTCTTCACGAAACGCCCAGGCGTGCTTTCCAACGACTTCTTCGTCAATCTCCTCGATATGGGCACGACGTGGAAGAGCACGAACGAAATGGAAGACGCCTTCGAAGGACGCGATCGCGTTTCGGGCGAGCTGAAATGGACCGGCACGCGTGTCGATCTCGTCTTCGGTTCGAACTCGCAACTCCGCGCGATCTCCGAAGTCTACGCGCAAAACGGCGCAAACGAAAAGTTCACGCACGACTTTGTCGCCGCGTGGAATAAGGTGATGATGCTCGACCGCTTCGAGCTTCTCGTTACCGCGTAACCTGCCGACGATTCGGTTGAGGGTCCCCGCGTAAGTGCTACGCGGGGACTTTTTTTATGTGCGGCGATAGCGGAAAGACGAAGGCGGACGTAGCCGCGAGTGGCGGCGCCGGCGTGAGCCTCACCTCGTCGCCAACATCGAATTTCGTGTCATGTCAAACTGGGCGACAGGGTTCCGATTCGAAGTCAGGTCAGCCTGGGGCTTTGACATGACAGGATTTTGAGACGGTCATCGCCTGGTCATCGCCTGATAACATTGTGGCGTTAGTATCTCAACATGACGACGGCCCAACGCGCGTACCATGCGGCTTACAAAAGACGGCTGCGGAGCTTGGCACGCGAAATTGGCCTGTGTATTTCGTGTACCATTCGTGAGCCGCAACCGGGCTGGCTGACTTGCGATTATTGCATTCGTACGCGCGTCAATGTTCGCCGCGCTCGCGCTCCGAGCTTCGAGCTTTGAAGCGAGTCTTTGGGTGGAACACTTCGGGAAGTATCTTGCGTAAAATACGCGCACGTTTTCCGTTTGCTCCGTGCGATGCGTCTGCCGATACCCGAGCGCATCGTACCAAGACCGATTCTCGTGCAGCGCAACATTCGCGTCGAGCTGAAGTTCGACAAGGCCGCATCGGCGAGCTTCGGCTTCGGCAAACGCCATGAGGTCACGACCTACACCTTACCGTTGAGCCGATGGAGCGACAGCAACGGTGTCGATGAAGAGATGGTCCTCGCGTAAGAATGAAACGATGACGCCAACGATTTCATCAGCGTCATCGACGGAAACGGAGACGGCGTCGTGCGCAATCTGGCGCACACGTGGTCGTCGCGCAATGGTTCTGGTCGCCGTCCTTGCAGGCGGGGAAGATCGATCGCGAATGCAAGCTCAACAATCGACGCGATCACCTGTGCATTCCGCACCGTTCGCACGTCGTTTCACCGCTCGTTACGCGACGGCTACACCGACGGCGTGGAACGCCGACACGAGACGATCGTTGAGCTCTGCGACGCCCGTGCGAAATTGCTTCCGATCGTGCGCTTCCACTTCTTCTTGTGCGCTATCGGGAGTGCCGCGGTTTTTCCGATTGATCGCAAACGCCATCAATTGCAACTGGGCCTCCGTCGCTAGCTCGACAAAGCGATCGCATGCGTCCCGTAATTCGCCCGGAATCGCATCGCGAACGTCGGCGAGGGAAGCTTGCAACTTGCTGAATTCTGCTCGTGCCGCCATTTCGTCTTTTGTGAATTCGGCGTCATCGCGATGTTGCGTGAATGCGGCGAGCGTGGCTTCACGGACGTCGCGCATCGTCGTGCCCAGATGCATCAACGCCTCTTTGTCGGGAAGCGCAAGATCGGTGACGCGTGGCTTCCCGGGACCGGACCGGCGGAGGAAAAACGCCACGACGAGCGCCACGACGGTCGTTGCGAGAAGTATCGCTTTACGGTTCATGCGCCCCGCTTACCCATTTTCAGCGCGATCACCATTGCGCTCAAGAAGGACGTTCGTTTCGTACGGAGCCGATTTTTTCTCGACCGCGACGGTTTGAGGTCGGACGTTACGGGCGCTACCGAGCCGGTGCGAGCGGCAAGCATAGTGCGCGCTCGGAAGATTGTCCCGTGGCGATCAGACGCTCGAAGCGATGCCCACCGTTGGAGTTGGCCCGAACGATGACGGCAATGTCGTCACACGAGTGGCTTGCGAGCACCTCGAGCTCATTTGTTTGTGGCCGCGGGATATCGACGTCGAGGGCGACACGGCGGTCTCCCGGGCGGAAGTATGCTGACGTGGCGACCGTTTTCGGTGGAGCGAAAATTCCAGGCGGCATCTTGCGGCGATAGAAATACAGATTCGTCTGCAGATCGTCGATGCGAACGAATCGCCAGGACGCATCTGGGGCCGGGCCCGGCTCGAAGACGGCATAACCGCCGACGACGCCTTCGATCGGGTCCGGAGCCGGCGCGACGACATTTGGATCGGGAAACTCGAAGCGCAGTTGGATGTGAGCCGACGCGTCGGATGCGCTGTATCGGTGGGCCGACGCGAGTGGAAGCGTGATCGATGCACCACCCATCTGCGCGCGGTCTACAAGCGCGCAACCCTCGGTCGATGTTGAGACGATCAGCGCGGCAAGGAGCGCCCGAATGGTTCGCCCTCGTTGCAACGTCACGGGCTCGACGATGCGGGTGGCCTGGTTGAGAGCTGCGCGCTTCCAAGCGCCGACGATGGTCGATCTCATCGTCGCACGTCTATGGGCGCGGCCGCTCGACGCGATCGTACGTAGCGTGCATCGCACGCGTCGGACGTGTGTCCGCAGAGGTTACGGCGCTCAGGAGTTGCGCGAACATCGCGTTGCGTAACGTATCGAGCGCCATTGCTTTCTCATCTTTGCGCGCAGTCGCACGTTCCATCGATGCGTAGACGCGATTCATGCTCGTGACAATGCGCGATGCGAGGTCGTGCTGTTCGCGCAAGTCCGCGATCGACGTCGCCACGCGCGGATCCCGCACGACGTCGAGCGGCTGCGTCGCGATGCGATCACCGACGCGCATGCGTACGGTGTACGTCCCGGGAACGACGAGCACACCTTCAGGATCGTGTGGGGTTTTATGGACGATCGCTGCGATCGGGAAGCCGTGCTCCACGGCGCGCGGCGCGGTTTCGTGTAGGTCCCATACGAAGCGATGGTCGCCCGGCGTCGCGGGCGGAATCGCAGTTGGGCGAATCCAGAATGTCGGGATGTTCGTATCGGCATCGATCGGCGCTTGTAGATCGGTACTGGCGTACGTCCGTAGGATGCGCCCTGCAGCATCGAGGATCTCGATCTTCACCGGGCCCGTCGCGTCCGATCCGATCGTGTAATCGATGATCGCACCGTCGGGGGGATTTTCACCCACGGGTTCATCGGGCGGAAGCGGCGTATCGCTCCACGTATCGCGGCGAACGCGAATCGCACGTGCGGGACGATAGAGGTGCGTCGCAGCGATACGCTGCTCGCGCAGCGGCGCGATATTGTCGAGGATCCAGAACGATCGGCCATGCGTGCCGACGACGAGATCGTCGCCGTGCACGACGAGATCGCGAATCGATGTCGACGGCAAATCGCCTTGGAGCGATTGCCACGATGCGCCGTCGTCGCGTGACACGTGGACGGTGCGCTCGGTCCCGGCAAAGAGCAGCCCGGGTTTGCGCGGATCTTCGCGTACCGTGTTGACGGGCTCGGTCGGCGGAATGCCCGTGACGATCGGCTGCCACGTCACGCCCCCGTCGTGCGTGCGGTAGATGTACGGTCGCAGATCGTCGAGGCGTTGACGACTCACCGCGACGTAGGCCGTGCGGTCGTCGAAATGCGATGCGTCGATTTGCGTGACGCGACTCCACGGGCCGAGCGCGGGCGGACTGACGTTATGCCAGTGCGCGCCCGCGTCGCGCGTGACCCATACGAGGCCATCGTCGGTACCGGCCCAGATGACGTGCGCGTTCGTGTACGACGGCGCGAGACTGTAGATGACGCCGCGATGTTTGCCGGCGAGTTTATCGTCGTTTGCGAAGCTCGCGAGCGTTGCGGGCTGACCGGGATTTTTGCGCGTGAGATCGGGGCTGATCGTCGACCACGTTTGCCCACCGTCGCGCGTTGCGAAGACGACGTTGAGCCCGAGGTAGAGCGTTTGCGTATCGACGCGATTCCAGACGAGGGGATTCGTACGATCGAAACGATACGTCGTGCGATCGTACGTTGGTGAAATATCACGCGTCTGTTGCGTGCGCTCATTATAGACGCTCGCTTTTCCACCGTAGATCAACCACGGGTGGCGCGGATCGGGCGCCACATAACCGTACTCTTCCACACCGATCGGATGGAAATCGCGAAACGAAATCGCACCGTCGTCGCTACGACTGAGGACGCTCGCGCTGCCGCTCTCCTGTTGCGCTCCAAAGACGCGATACGGAAAACGATCGTCGGTTATCACGTGGTAGAACTGCGCCGTTGGTTGGTTGTACCAACTGCTCCACGTCGCGCCACGATCGACGCTGATCGTCGCGCCTTGGTCGACACCGAGCGCGATCACGTTCGCGTCGTTCGGATCGATCCAGACGGTGTGGTAATCGTCGCCGCCAGGCGCGCCTTTGATCGCCGTCCACGTCACGCCCGCATCGGTCGTGCGATACGTCGACGTATTCGCACTGTACGCCGTATCGCGATCGCTCGGATCGGCGGTGATGCCCGCAAAATCTGCGGTGCGGCCACAGACACGTCCTTCGGCGTTCGTCTTCTTCCACGACACGCCGGCATCGTCGGAACGATACACGCCGCAGCCGTCGGATTCTTCGACGAGCGTGTAGATACGCGCGGGATCGGCAGGCGAAACGGCGATGCCGATGCGACCGACATTTTGCGGAAGGCCGTTGGTGAGCTTCGACCACGTCGTGCCGCCGTCGCTCGATTTGTAGAGGCCACCCGCATCTTTGCGTTCGTAAATCCGTACGAGATTCCACGGTCCGTTGCGCGACGCCCAAAGGCTCGCGTAGACGATGTCGGGATGTTTTGGATCGATCGTGACATCGATCGCGCCCACATCGACACCATCGCCGAGAACTTTCGCATACGACACGCCGCCATCGAGCGAGCGGTACAGCCCGCGCTCGGCATTGGGGCCGAACGGGTGGCCGACGACGGCGACGAAAAGTTTCTTTGCGTCGCGCGGGTCGACCGCGATACGACCGATCTGTTGGCCATCGCGCAGACCACCGTGCGTCCACGTCACGCCGGCGTCGTGCGAGACGTACATGCCGTCGCCCGTGGAAAGATCGGGCCGGCGCAAGCCTTCACCACTGCCGACGTAGAGCGTGTCGGGATCCGACGGCGCGACGGCGAGCGCACCGATCGAGCCCGTTTCGTGACCATCGAAGATCGGATCCCACGTACGCCCGCTATTGCGCGATTTCCACACTCCACCGTTCGTCGGCGCCATGTAGAACGTGCCCGGACGTTGCGGCACGCCCGCGATCGCCACCGTCCGCCCGCCGCGGAATGGCCCGATGTTGCGCCAGTGGAGCGCGGTGAACGGCAGCGATACCGTGGTTTGTGCGATTGCACGATCTCGCGGCAACGCGACGCAGGTACTCGCAAAGACGGCCAACATGACGAGCATTCGTGAGATCGACGACATATGCGCGAACGTATTGGCGGACGATGCATCGAGACATTTCGCGATCCTCACGCGCGGGACGCGGGCGTTCGCGTGCGCGAGGACGAACGATTTTCCCCCATGAGTAGCAAGGTTTATGACATCCCCGTTCGCACGCTTGCGGGCGAATCCACATCGCTCCGCACGTACGCGGGGCACGTCCTCTTAATCGTGAACGTCGCCTCGAAATGCGGACTCACCCCGCAGTACGAAAGCCTCGAAAAAGCGTTTGAAACGCAGCGCGAACGTGGGCTTGCGATTCTCGGCTTTCCTTGCAACCAATTCTTGAGCCAGGAACCGGGCACGCCCGATGAGATCGCGACGTTCTGCTCGACCACGTACGGCGTGCAGTTTCCGCTGTTCGAGAAAGTCGATGTGAACGGCGAAGCGCGCCATCCGCTGTATCACGCGCTCGTTGCCGCGCAACCCGATGCGCTCGAAAAAGACGACGCGTTCCGACAGAATTTAGCGAAATACGGCGTGAAGAAGGAACATGCGGGCGACGTGTTCTGGAATTTCGAGAAGTTTCTCGTGGCCCGCGATGGATCGATCGTCGGACGTTTCGCGCCGGACGTGACGGTCGATGATGCGATCTTGCACGATGCGATCGAACGAGAACTCGCCGCGACGTAACGACGGACGAGCGCGTGAAAGAGCCTACGTCCAGTACAGGATGCGGGCTCGCGCGAGGTGCCTCCGAATTCCATCTTCGAAAAACGTGCGGAGCTCGCGCATGACGTCGGGGCGGTACACGTATTTTGTCGAGCCGAACTTCGTGCGTTTCTTCGCGCGACCGGATTCGTCCATTTCGAGTTTCGTCGCGGGATACCACGCCATGAGGACATCCTTCGAACCCGGTGTGAATCGGTGCGTGATGAGTTCGACCGTCAAGTCGAGATCGGGGAGATCGCTCGTTGCGCGTTCGACGGCAGCGAAGAGCTCGGCATACGCGATGCGCCAGTGCGGGATCGGCATGATCGGCGCGATCGTCAGGCCGACGGGGTATCCGGCGATTGCGAGCTTCCGTAACGCTGCGATCCGGTCGTCGAGTGCGGCCGTCCCACCTTCGAAGCGACGCGTGATTTCCCGCGCGTTGACGGAAAAACGGACGCGCGTGCGCTTCGCATGCGCGATCCCGACGAGCTCGTCGACCGCATCAAATTTGGTCGTCCAGCGAAGTTGGACCGGCGCCTCCCACGCACCAAAGAATGCGATCGTCTGGCCGAGTGCTCCCGTAAGATGTTCGAGTGCCAATGGATCGGTGTAGCACGAAGCTTCAAACGTCGTGCCTTCGGCGGCCCGTGCGGTTGACCGAGACGTAACCATACCCGTGTCGAGATACGGTTTCAAGCCGTCGAGAATCTCCGGCACATTCGCGAAAACACGCGTTACCGGCGGACCGGCGAGCGAACCCGCAAGATAGCAATATTGACAGTGCGCCGGACAGCCGCGAGCGAGGTGAAATTGCCAATCGGCGCTCGGCGGTATGGGCTGTAATTTGCGTTGTGAGGGTGGCGATACGACGACCGCTAGCGTCGTTTTTGCACGAGCGTACGTTTCTCGCGCGTCGGCACCGCGGAGATCGACGAGCCGATCGGCTTTGAGTTCGATAACGTCGGCGCCAAGGGCCGCGGCCTTCGCGGCGATGTGAGCGGCGAGCGGCCAGCGCGCCGCCGATGGCGTGATGAGGACGCGGCGCGGGACCCATAATTTTGGCGCGCGTGTCGGGATGACGTCATCGGGTAGCCCGAGCGGTTCGTTCTCCGCATCGGGATCGAGGTGGGGAGCCGAAGGCACGTGCGCGCGAGATGTGGCCACACGTCGATCTTACCCGTAAACCTGACCGGAAAAAAGTGACCGCTGACGCCGCCGGGAATGTGCCTGGATCGCGGAACGCGTTTCGAAGCTCACGCATCATGTTGCTTGCATGCGATGAGAGAATCGCGATCACGCGATTGCTACGTTCCCTCCGCGATGGCGTTGGCCCATTCGCGCGACCGGGCGACATCGACCGTTGCGTTTTGAGTACGTGAGAAAGGGTCCGCGCATGCGCGATTTTGCGCTCGAAGTCTACTTCTCGAAATGGGAATTCGATGTTCGTTACAACATGGCGGCGTCGGACGCGCAGAGTCTATCGCTTACGGAACTGCTGGCGTTGGCGACGCCTTCGCAGCGCGCGGCGTTCGCGAATGTCGGGCTCGGTTACATCGAGACGTTCGGCACGCCCGATCTTCGGCGTGCGATCGCCGCGACGTACGACACGATCGATGACCAGCACGTCCTTTGCTTCGCCGGCGCTGAAGAAGCGATTTACGTGACCGCGCGGGTGCTCCTCGCGCCGGGCGATCATGCGATCGTCTTCACACCGAACTATCAGGCCGCAGAAACGGTGCCTCTCGACGTCTGCGACGTGACCGGCGTGCCCCTCGATCCCGACCGCGGTTGGATGCCCGATATCGACCGCTTCATGGCATCGCTCCGCCCCACGACGCGCATGGTCTCGATGAATTTCCCGAATAATCCGACCGGCTGCATCATCTCGCGCGCCGACTTCGATGCGATTGTCGACGCATGCTCGCGACGTGGCATCTGGCTCTTTTGCGACGAAGTGTACCGCAATATGGAGCGCGACGTGGCGATGCGTTTGCCACCGATCGCCGACGTCTACGAACGCGGCATCTCGCTCAACGTCATGTCGAAGGCGTACGGTCTGGCGGGATTGCGCGTCGGCTGGGTGGCGTGCCAAAACCGCGACGTGCTCGTGCGATTCGAACGTTACAAACAGTACCTCTCGATCTGCAATGCGGCTCCCTCTGAAATGTTAGCGACGATCGCGCTCGGTGCCGCCAAGCGAATCCTCGCGCGCAATCGAGCGATCGTCGATACGAATCTCGGCGCGGTCAGCGCATTCTTCGCCGCCTTCCCCAAGCTCTTCGAATGGCACGTCCCCGATGGTGGATGTACCGGCTTCCCACGGTATACGGGCGCCGACGGCGTCGAAGCTTTCGCGCGCGAACTCGTCGAGGAGACGGGCGTCTTGGTGTTGCCCGCATCGGTGTATCGATCCGATATCGGATGCGTCGCGTCCGATCGTTTCCGGATCGGTTTCGGCCGAACGTTCGTTCCCGAAGCACTCGGCGTCGTCGGCGCGTGGCTCGAAACGCGACCGACGCAACTCGCCACGTAATCGCGGTCGGCGATCTCGCGCTACGGCGGAGGCGTGGGGCTCGGTGCCGCCGTGGTTTTCGCAGCGGTTCACTCGTCGACGGCGTGTCATCTCTCACCAATGTTTGACATCACCGTTTTCATGGACGTGGCCGAACCGAGGTCATGATTGCGACGCTAAGGCTGCGGTAAGGCGTGGGACACATTCGGCCAAGCATCGCTTGCGATGGCGGCGTGGCCATCGTCGGATGGATGGAATTGATCGGCACTAAAAAATCGTGCGGGATCCCGGCCTGCCGCCTCCGAGAATTTGAAGAGATCGACGACGGAGGCACCGATGCGCTTCGCTACCGATACGATCGTCGCGTTGTACGCATGCGCGAGACGGCGAAGACCCGGTTTCGCAGGCGCCTCGAAGATCGGGCTCACCGCAATATCGGGGACATTGAAGAGCACGATCCGCGCACGCGGCGCGACACGACGAACGCCGATCGCGAGACGCATGTAGTCCGCGGCAAATGCGTCCGCGGCATGTCGGCGGACGAGATCGTTCGCACCGACTTCGAGGATGATGACATCGGGCGTCGTCGCGGCAATGCGATCGACTTCGAGTCGTGCGACATCATTCGCCGTCGCGCCACCGATCGCAAGGTTGGTGACTTCGCTTCCGGGTCGCGCTTTACGAATGCGTCGGAAAAGATCGAAGGCGAATCCACGCGACGAATCGCTCGCGCCGACACCGAGGGCGAGACTGTCGCCCGCGACCGTGAGCCGAACGCCGCGCGCGTCGTCCGCACGCACGCTCGTCGCAGTCGCACACGCGAACACGACGACGGCGACGGCGACGGCGACGACGCGTAGCGCGTGCATCATGCCGCACCGACGGTCGCACGATGCGCGATATCGACGATCCGGCCATCGGAGAGCGAGATCACGGTGCCGCAGCGTTCCCAGACCGCGGGATTGTGCGTGACGATCACGATCGTCTGACAACGTTCGCGATTGTAACGCTCGAGGAGTTGCAACACGCTTTCGGCCGTGCGCGTGTCGAGTTCGCCCGTCGGCTCGTCCGCCAGGAGCAACGACGGTGCATTTACGAGCGCACGTGCGATTGCGACACGCTGTTGCTGGCCGCCGGAGAGTTGCGCTGGCCGATGGTGCGCGCGATTGCCGAGATCGACGTCGTCGAGTAACCGTCGCGCATCGGCGCGCGCGCTTGCGGGATCGCGACGCGCATAGCGCGCGGCGAGTTCGACATTCTCCGCTGCGGTCAACGTCGGGATGAGATTGAAGCCCTGGAAGACGAACCCGATCTCGCTCGCGCGAATCGCTTTGAGTTCCGCACGCGATGCCGTTGCGAGATCGCGACCGGCGAGGACCACGCTGCCCGACGTCGCGCGGTCGAGCGCGCCGAGGACGTGCATGAGCGTCGTCTTTCCACTGCCGCTTTCACCGACGATCGCGACGTACGATCCGGCCTCGATTGCGAACGTGATTCCGTCGAGCGCGCGCGTTTCCGCAGCCGTGCCCGGCGCGTGCACTTTCACGAGATCGCGCACATCGATGAGCGGTGCGTTCGCACGCGCGTTCATGCGACCCGCCGCAACGCGTCGGTCGGGTCGAGCCGCGCCGCGCGAATCGCGGGCAAGAAGCCCGCAGCCATACTCAAAAGCACCGCGAACACGAACGAGCCGATCGCGAGTCGCGGCGTGATCGCGAAGAGTTCAAGATTTCCCGCAGCCGCGCTGCGCGCATCGACGAACGCGACGATGCCGAGGGCGACGACGAGACCGACGGCGCCACCGATGGCACCGATGGCGGCGGCTTCCGTCACGAACTCGCGCAAGATGTCGCCGTCGCCCGCGCCGATCGCTTTGCGGATGCCGATCTCGCGCGTCCGTTCGCTCACCGCAATCGTCATCGTGTTCACGATCGAGAAGGCCCCGACGACGAGCGCGATGAGAGCGCTGCCGAAAATGATCGCATCGAAAATTTGAGTCGTCGAACGGATATTTCCCGCGACTTCTGCGGGATCGCGCGCCTGCAAACCCGTGAAGAGCGAGATGCGTCGCGCGAGCAATGCCGTATCGGCGTGTGGTGCGACCTGCACCATGAGCGCCGTCGCGGGCGGCGTGGACCCGGCGGGTGCACTCGGCGGTACGAGTTGGCCGACGAGCGCTTGTGCGTCGGGAAGTGGCACGACGATTGCAGCATCGAAAAGCGTGAACGATTTTGCGATGATTCCGACGACTTCGAATGAATTTCCGTACAGCGCGATGATCTCGCCGACGTGAACGTGCGCGGCCGTTGCAAAATCCGGTCCGACGATTGCGACGCGCCGTTCGCGTTCGCCGTAGTCGCGGCCGGTCGCAATCGCAAGTGTGCCGTTCGCGGCGGTGCGCATCGCGTAGGGGAAGCCGAAGACGAGCGACGGCGGCCCGAAGCGCGTGCTCTCGGCGAAGCCCGTCGCATATGGAATGATCACCTCGGGCACGATCGCGGCGACGCCCGGAAGCTTGCGGACACGCTCGATATTCGCGCGCATGCGATCGCGCGAGCCTGGGCCGAAAAGCTCTCGCCCGGTGCCGAAGGCAAAGATGGCGCCGGAATTGAGCGCGGCGGACCGACCGACGATCGTTTGGAGACGCTCGGCAAGCGAACCGACGACGACGAGCGCGAGAATCCCGATCGCGATGCCCGCGACGGTGAGGGTCGTGCGAGCGAGTCGGCTACGAAAATTTCGAAGAATGGCGAGGATCACCGAGCTTTGACGGCCCGGCAATGCTCGCCGTCACGCTAGCGGTGCGAGCTGCGGAGCTGTTTGTCGACGAGCGTGCCCGCGACCGCCGCGAGAATGCCGCCACCGATGAGAAGCCACGCCATGAGTGGCGCGATGTGTTCCCCGAGAGACATGTCGAACGTCCTTTCACGAAGGTCCCTGATATGTACCGATTCGTCAGATTCGTAAACGTGGCGTGACCAATCCTCGTGGCGCTGGCTCGCCGCGTTTTTCCCAGGCGGCAAGAAACTTCTCGCGTACCCGCGCATATGAGGGCCACGAGGACACCGCGCCACGCGGTTCCTGCGCTCCACGCTATCATCCGAGGTATGTATGTCTTCGACCATTCCGCGTAATCGTTTCATCGTTGCCGCGACGCTCGCGATCGCCATGCTCTTTGCGACGGTGCAACCGTCGTCCGCATTTCTCGATAAAACGCGCTTCGCCGCACATCTCGGCGTCGCGTACTTCGCCTTCCACCATTTCGTGCTCAAGCCGTACCAAGAGCACCGGTTCGATAATGGCGCCGATCATCGCACCGTGAATATCATCAAGGGTGGAGCCGCGATGCTCTTCGCCGTGCACGAACTCAAAGTTGCCGAGAAAATCGCGCACAACAGCAACTCGAAGATTCTCCACGCCCTCGATGGCAAGCTCGTCGCCCTCGGCGCGACCTTCGCGACCGTCGGTGCCGCGCTCCATTCGGGCAAGTTCGAACCCAAGGCCGTCGATTCGGTCCAATCGTCGACCGATGACTTCGGCAAAGATTCCGCCGCCGCAGGCGAGCCGATCAAGGACGTCCCCGTCGCAATTCCGGGCTAACTCGCAAACGCGAATCTCGTGCGAGCCGCAGTGATCCTGCGGCTCGTTTCGTTTGTCGTTCCCCTCGGATTCGATACACTCGCCCTCGCCCTCGCACTCGGGGTTCGCGGTGGCGTTCCGCTGTGGCGCGTCGCCCTCGTCTTCGCAGCGTTCGAAACGCTGATGCCGCTCGTCGGCATCGCGGTCGGGCACGTCGTCGGCACGCGATTTACGCTGATCGCACAGGTGGTGGGTGCTCTCGTGCTTGTCGTGCTCGGAGGGCGCGAAATTCGCGAGGGCCTCGAATCGCCGGAGAGCGATGAAAGCGCGGGCCTGCACTTCGATACGTTCCGCGCGACATTGCTCGCCGGGCTCGCGATCTCGACGGATGAACTCGCGGCGGGATTTCCACTCGGCGTCTCGGGTTTGCCGATCCGTCTGCTCCTCGCGACGATCGGTCTACAAACGCTCACAATCACCGCACTCGGCATCACACTCGGCGCGCGTATCGGGAAAGGTCTCGGTCTGCGGGCGTCGCGGTACGCGATGCTCCTCGCGGGTCTCGTGTTCGTCGCCCTCGGGGGATTTTTGGGCTGGGAAGCGTTTCATGCGGGCGCGCCTGCCGGGCCCCACGATCGTTCGCAGAGTCTTCACCGGATGCTCGTCGGTGGCGCGCACGAGACACTCACGCCGACGGTGATGGGACAGGTCGCTCGCGGAACCAGCGCCATTGCCGGCGCGATCGTGCCGGTCGTCGGCGCGATTGGCGCCGGTGAGGGAGCGGGCTTCAACGGCGTATCTGTTGGCGATAGCGACGGCGTCGCATTCGCCATCCGGATTTGATCGGCGATTCCGCGCACGAATCCCCCGCATCCCGGTAGCGCGAACACGAGGACGATCACAAGGAGTCGCGGCTTCATAACCAGCGTTCTCTCATCTTCATGTGCGGTTGAGATTGCGGAACTCAACGCTTGGGCGTGACGACGTCTCCGGAGCCCGCTGTGGGCGAAACGACCGTGCGCGACGCTGCGACGGGAACCTGACCCCATCGCGAGAGATATCGCCCACACCACGATGCGAGGCGGTTGCGATCGCTCGGGTCGAGGCGCGCGATCATCGCAAGGGTCTCTGCGAGACGCCCCGAGACCGGCGGCTTGGGATCGTGCATCGCTCCCAGCAAATCGGCTATACGGCGGCGCTCCTCGTCATCGAGATGGAGCAACGCGTCGCGGAGCGCGACGAACGCCGATGAATGAGGTGGCATCGAACGTGCGTTCGATGCCACCTCATTTCGTTCATGCGTTATTACCAGACGTTTTCGACGGCGTGGACGCCATCGGAGGCGAGCCATCGCTCGAGATGGTCGACGTATTCGATTCCAAATGTGTCGATCAAACAACGCCGGTACGCCGCATAGACGTCGGTCTGTCCGGAGGTCACATAATGTTCCAAAACGCGCCGGTGAATGGCCATGTAGCCTTCACGCAAGCGGAGGCCACCGTGAACGAGCGTCACGAGAACTTCGCTCGGACTCCGCTCGGCGTGCATGTCTAGGCGCTCTTCGAACCACCGATCGAGCGCGAGCGGAAGTCGCATCGAGCGTGTCGGCCCCATCGAGCCTGAACCGCGCGGACGTGCCACGTCGCTACCAGAGCGACCCGTCGCCAATCGTAATGTAAAGGATCGGACCCAAGCCCCAGAGCAGGCCGACGAGCATCCACACGAGCTTCTTCCCGCCATCGAGATCTTCGCGCCCGACGATGTTCAAAATCATCAAAACGAGTGCGACCGGATGCAAGATCACCGAGACGAGAATCTGCAACAACATCTTCATATGCTTCGGTTTTGCCGCGACCGTAAGTGCGGCCTGTGCGCGTATCCCGAGGCGCGCGCGGGGTGATGACCGGTGATCGTGAGGACGCGTGGGACGATACCCCGATTGCGGTGCGACGATGCGCAGGCGGTCGCCGAGCGCTCGCGTTCCGCGGACGATCACGCCGATCGCGGCTGCATCGATGTACGAACACTCCGTAAGGTCAAGGACCGTAGCTTTTCCGATACGATCCCATCGCACGAGCGTCGATTCGAATTCGGGGATCGTCGCGGAGCTCAACTCGCCGAAACGTGAACGACGTCGGCGTCGGTGAGTTGCTCGTGCGGTCTGGGCTTTTTGGGTCTCTTTCATGTCGGAGCCGCCTTCACTCGCATCAGATGGGATTCGCGGTGGGACGACGCGCTAAGCGCGGCTCGCGAACGCGCGCGCGGCGGCGACCAACGGGACCTGCGTTTCGTGGAACGGGCCGTTCCGTAAGACGAGCATCGGCAAGCCGTCGCCCAAGCGCGGATTGGGGCCGTAAAACGACGCGCGCGCCCGCTCGCGATCGCCCTGCGCTGCGATCATCGTCGCGATCCGCAAGGCGAGGCGCATCTCGTTCGCGCGTTTCGGCTCGCGGTCGGTCATCCATTGTGCGACCGCGCGCGTCGCCGTCACACCCCCGAGCATCGCTACCGTCGTCGCGCAATGAGGATCGACGAGCTGGCGAATGACGGTTGCGATCGGAAGCGCCATGGCATGATCGTGAGCGTCGAAATCGATCCGTTGCGGCGTATTTGCGATGTGTTCCATAGGAGTTGCCTGAAGAATACTATCCCAAACACTGGGGTAAACAGCGCGTCGGTTGACGGCCGACGATGCCACAAACGGGTCGACTCGCCCAAAACGAAAGCCCCCACGATCGTGAGAGCTTTCGTCAAACCATGCACCGCGAAGGACTCGAACCTTC
>JAYTXC010000113.1:0-1647 GCA_043743145.1 Rhodospirillales bacterium | reverse complement strand
CTTCGTAGATCGGGAAGAGTTGATTCCCGATGCGCGAGAACCGGCTCTCGTCGAGTTGCTTGACCTCGATCGCGAACACCGCGTTTTGAATCGTCGATGCGGCAGACATCCCGCCCAAACGGCGCGGCTGCGGCGGGAGTTCACGCGGCCGATCGAGACGGACCATCACCAGGAGATCGACGTCGACGGGCGTTCGAACACCCACGAGGATATCGATGCGATCGCGCACGCTTTCCGCGATGTCGGGCCACGCGTTCGTCAGAAGTGTCGCGAGCCGATGTGCCACGGGCATTTCGTTTTCCGGTGAGATCGCGTGAATCTCAATCATCGAAGTTCGCTTCGAAAGCCCATCGCGCTGAAGTCTCTCATTCTCGGGCGTCGCACGTGTGGCATCTTTAGTTTGTCGGCTCCCTTGCCGAATTAGTTACTCGTGACCACTACGACGCTTGCCACACGGGTGTCACGATCTCGTGCGATCCTAGCGGTGTGAACGATACCAACACCGTTTCTTTTTTCGGGGGCCATCACTCGTGAAGATTCTGCACACTGCCGATTGGCAGATCGGCATGCGCGTGCGACAAGCGGGCTCGCGAGCGAGCGACGTCCGCAGCCAGCGCATCGCTTCCGCCGTAGCTCTCGCCGACGTCGCGCGAGCGCACGGCGTCGACGCGGTCTTCGTTGCGGGAGACGTGTTTGAAGATAATGCCGTCGATCGCGCCGATGTCCAGCGCGTCATCGATGCCTGCGCGAGCTTCGGTGTGCCGACATATGTGTTGCCCGGAAATCACGATCCGCTGACGACCGGATCCGTTTGGGAGCATCCGTCGTGGGACGCGGCGACGAACGTCCACGTGTTGCGCAGTGCCTCGCCGATGGAAATGCGGCCGGGCGTGACGCTCTACCCATGCCCGGCCTTTACCGCTCATTCGGCCGTCGATCCGACACGCTGGATCGGTGATTCCTCGGCGGAAGGCACGCGCATCGGCATCGCGCACGGTACCGTCGTCGACATGGGCCTCTCGGTCGACGAGGATTGTTTTCCGATCCGTTTCGACGCCGCGAGCCGGCTCGGACTCGACTATATCGCCCTCGGCCATTGGCATTCGACCGCGCCATACGAGGGCGATATCGCGGGCGCGCGCATGGCCTATAGCGGGACGCACGAACCGACGCGCTTCAACGAGCGCGACTCCGGCAACGTGCTCATCGTCGACGTGCCAGGACGAAACGAGCTACCCAAATTAACCCGCGTTCCGACCGGAGCGCTCCGATGGCAATCGCTCGCGCGCGAGATCGCGAATAAAATCGACGTCGATCGGCTCATCGAAGATCTCGACAAGCTCCCCGATCCCTCGAGAACGCTGCTCGAATTACGTCTTTCGGGAGTGCTCGTGCCAGAACAGATGGCAACCCTCGAGCGGTTATCCGACGTCGTGAAAGCTCGGTTTCCACTCATGGCGCGGATCGACCAATCGCAATTGATCGCGGCGCCAGGCGATGGGACGTGGGCGGAGACGCTTCCGGCGGGGCTCTTGCGCGACGTCGCCGCCGCAATCTCGCGCGATGCGAACGAAGCGAGCGCGCAGGCGCTCCAGCTTCTCTATCGCTTCGGCATCGAAAAAGGACAGGTGACGGTATGATCCTCGA
>JAYTXC010000112.1:0-2814 GCA_043743145.1 Rhodospirillales bacterium | reverse complement strand
GAGACGACCGCTGCACAGATCGCCGTCGCGAGTCCCAGCGGAAGCGAGCGACTCGAGGCAATGGCGAGCGCAACGGCCGTGAGCGCAACGCCGGAAAGGGCGATGCGGCCGGAGCCTTTCAGCGCGACGCGTCGCACGTCGCGCCCGATTGGGATGCGGAGGTCCCGTCGCATGACGACGCGCAGCGCAACATATGTTAATAGGATTGCCGCGATGGACGGCAACGTGAAGAGCGTGAGCCACGTATCGAGCGCCGGCATCTGCGATCTGAAAATGACGAAATTTGCCGGGTTTCCGACCGGGAGCAGAAAGCTTGCAGCGTTTGCGACGAACGCACACGCGTAAAGATGGGGGAGTGGTTTCGCATCGGCGCGACGTGCTGCTGCAGCAACCGCTGGCGTGAGCACGACAGCCGTCGCATCGTTTGACAGAAGCGCCGTTACCACCACGCCGACGATGAAAACGAGCGTTAAGAAACGCGCGGCCGATCCGCGAGCGAGGTCGACGGCGATCGCGGCGAGCCAATCAAAGACTCCCGATGCGCGACTGAGTTCGCCGAGTACGAGCATCCCAAGAAGAAAAAAATACACATCGCTCCCGCGACCAATCGCAGCGAACGCCTCCGACACCGTCACGATTCGCAGCGTGACGAGTGCTGCCGCACCACCGACTGCCCATATCCATTCGGGCAGCCTCCATGGTCGAACGATGATGGCACCGATGCTGGAAAAAACGATAGCCCACGTCAGCACGATCATCGGGTGGGTCTTCGAGGCCAATGGCTCCATGAATTTCTCAAGGGGCAACCGGGTTGTCCGCACACGAACTCGTAATAGAAGCAGAATGCTCTTGCCATCTGATCCGGTTTCCGGCAAGCCCACGCCGAAACGCCGCCGACTCGAAGCTGCCGATGCGCGTGAAGCGATTTTAGCTGCGGCCGAAGCCCTGCTCGTCGAGAGCGGACCCGACGGCCTGCGCCTCACCGAGGTTGCAATGCGAGCGGGCGTCAGCCATCCGAACGTTCTCTACCATTTCGGCACCGTGTCCGAATTACAGACTCAGCTCGCGCAACGCGTCACGGTCCGGTTGGCTGAGCAAGTCGCTCAGGTGTACGAGAGCGAGGATCCGCTCTCGCTCTCGGTCGATCGTGTTGTCGAGGGCGTCTTCCGCGTGTTCGACGAGGGCGGATATGCTCGCCTCATTGCGTGGCTCTCCCTCTCCAATAATAAACCGAGCTATGATGCCCTCGGTGAAAAGCTCGAACTCATCCGCGCCGTTATCGCCGCGCATCCTGCGATGCGCGGACCCGAATTCGAAGAACGCCGTCGCAGGATCGTGCCGGCGATCGAACTCGTGATCGTTGCCGCAATCGGCTACGGCCTCACCGGTCGCATCGTTGAGGGCTATTTCCCGGCCGATCCCCATCGCCTCAACGTGGTGCAACTCCTCGGCCATATCTTGGGCGGCCCGGAGAGCCACGAGAGCTCATCTGGCAAAGTCAAGGCCTAGCTTTTCGGTAGGACCAGCGGCTTGAAGCCTTTGGCGTCGGGCTGGTCGATCGGCGTCGGTTGGTCGACGGCATAGGTGCCGTCGCGCCGTCCCGTGCAGAGTGCCGCAACCGTTTTAAGATAACCCGTGACCGGCGCCTTCGCATAGGCGGTGATACGCTCCGCATCGGCGGCGCACGCGCGGTACCCCGTCTCCGCGTCGCCCGCGTTTCCGGCGGCCTGCGATGCGCGTGCGCCCTCTTCGCGAGCGACGATGCCTACGTACTCCAGATAGGCGCGTTTGGAGCGCGTCGGCGCCTGCACGGCGCACGCGGCATACGCACGCGCCTCGCGCTCGAGCAGGGCCGCGAGTTCCGCGAATTTGCGCGCCTTCGCGAGGTTCTGCTGGTCGCTTGCGCCCGCGAGGACGGTTTGCGTGCAGAGCCCCGCCGTAGCATCGGCCAGTTCGATCTTTGCGGCGTCGCGTTCTTTCGCGATCGCCCGATCGCCGGGCTTCGCATCGTGCGCCGCGACGTCGATAATCTGCAACTTCTCGCGCAAGAGCGCCGACGCGACGGCGAACTGCTGCGCGAATACCGCGATCTCCGCCTGTTGCGTCACATCTTGGAACAGGGCTCCGAGCGCGACGGCGTGGAGATGTCGGTCTGGCGATTTCACGCATGAAACGGCTACATTTTGCGCGCGGCCGCACGCCGTGAATGCCGCGGTGAGGTTGGATGGAGACGTATCCCTCTTGAGCGACCGGTACGCGAAGCTACACTGCTCCGCGTAGGGAACGACGTATGCTTTCTGGCAAGCTTCATCGGTGGCAAACGCGCGAACCGTCGTTGCGGCAAGGGTCAAAAGCACGGTCGCGAGGGCCAGGCGAAGGCGAGTCATCGAGCTTGCGTATACCCGCGGCGAGCGATCAAAGCCTCGCACGGCGCGCGAAGGCCTTGACGAGTCGGAAGCCGTCGCGATACACTTCGCGGGTTCTCGGGCGAATGGCGGAATTGGTAGACGCGCTGGATTTAGGTTCCAGTGGGGCAACCCATCAGAGTTCGAGTCTCTGCTCGCCCATGTGTGACCAGACGTTCATCAGCACCGTACGCGGAAGTAGCTCAGTGGTAGAGCATCGCCTTGCCAAGGCGAGGGTCGCGAGTTCGAATCTCGTCTTCCGCTCCAGTACACTCTCCGCCCGCCGATCAGTTTTGGATTCAAGATACATTCGTACGCGTATGACATTTTATCGCCCAGCTATCGCTGATCTGTACGAAACGCGCTATGCTGCATGCACGATGTATGTATCGGTTTGGCGGAATGATTG
>JAYTXC010000111.1:0-1997 GCA_043743145.1 Rhodospirillales bacterium | reverse complement strand
ACGAGCACACCGCCCGCCGGTGCCGGATCGATCCGGACCGAGCCGATGACCGATGCGGCGCGCGCGGGGCAAATCGCGGCTGCAAAAAATGCGAGGAGGGCGACCGGGAAGAGGACCGCATGATGGACGCCGGGGAGACGCATGCGGCGACCTATCACGCGCGTACATCGCGGACCTCCTTCGCACGTTCGGTGCTGTCATCGAAAGCGTGGGAAAAGATTTCTCTTGACAGAGCTCGCTTGTCGTGGAAGGGAATGCGCCCCACTCGCGTAACGAAAAAACGAAGTCAATACCCCCTTGTCACGTTTTTAACTCTTACTTGAGGAGACCCGGGTCATGTTCAACCAAGCCAAGCCCAGCCGAGGGCAGTTTGTCATCGGCGGCGCGACCGCCGGAGCGGTGGCTGCGTTCTCGAGCGTTAACGTCATCGCCGCCCCGATGAAAAAACTCGTCGTCGGCCTCGACGTTCCGCAGACCGGTCCGTACTCCGATCAGGGCCAGGACCAGCTCCGGGCCTACAAGCTCGCGATCGAAGAAATCAACGCCAAGGGCGGCGTGATGGGCATGCAGATCGAGGCGACGATCGGCGACGATACGACGAAGGCGCCTGTCGCCGTGGAAAACGCGCGACGCATGATCGAACGCGACGGCGCCGTGATGATAACGGGCGGCTCGTCAACGGGCACCGCGATTGCCGTCTCCGGACTTTGCCAAGAGAAGAAAACGATCTTCATGGCGACCTTAACGCACGGCGACGAACCGACGAACTCCGCCTGCCATCTCCACACATTCCGCCGCTACAATAACGCCCACATGTCCGCGCACTCACTCGCCCGGACGCTCGTCGCGAAGTACGGAACGGGCCGCTGGTTCCACATCACGGCCGATTACGCGTGGGGCCATAGCGTTTACGATAATCTTACCGAAGTCGTCGAGCCCAAGGGCGCCAAGACGATCAAGAACGTCCTCTTGCCGCTCGGCACGACCGACTTTTCCTCGGCACTCTCGCAGGCGCAGGCCGCAAAGCCCGACGTTCTCGTCATTACCGAATTCGGCAAGGACATGGTCAACGCCGTCAATCAGGCCGCGCAATTCGGCCTGACAAAATCGACGAAGATTCTCGTTCCGCTCGCAGATGAATACATGGCGAAAGGCGCCGGCGATAACTTCGATAACGTCGTCACCACGGCGCCGTTCTACTGGCAGTATCACGCGGCGAAATACCCGGCCGCAAAGAAATTCGTCGACGCTTTCACCAAGCGCTACGGTGTCCCGCCGAGCAACGGCGCGGAATGTGCGTACACGAATATCTATCAGTGGAAAGACGGTATCGAGCGTTCGGGTTCGCTCGATGCGAAAAAGTTCATCGAGAAGATGGAAAACTACCACTTCACGGCGACCAAGGAACCCGAATACTGGCGCGCATCGGATCATCAGGGCATCAACAGCTGCCTCGTTCTCGAAGGCGTCCCCGTCAAAGAACGCGCGAATCCGTACGCGTTTGCGAAGGTGCTCGAAGTTCACGACGGCGAGTCCGTTTCGATTCCGGCCGCTTCCAGCAAATGCAAGATCGAAACCGCGTAAATCTTCGTTTCAAACTCTAATGGGACCGGCTTCCGCACGTGGAAGCCGGTCCTTTCATACGCCGCACGACCGTAGCGAAAAGAGGACACGACTATCGACGCCATCCTAACCCAACTTCCGGGTCAACTCCTGGACGGATTCATCCGCGGTCTCGTTTATGTCGCGATCGCCCTCGGTCTCACGATCGTTTTCGGCATGCTGCGTCTCGTCAATTTCGCGCACGGCGCGTTTTACGCGATCGGCGCCTACGTCGGCCTCATCGTCGCCGAAAAACTCGGGCTCGCGGCGGGACTCATCGCGGCACCGATTGCGGTCGCACTCTTCGCGATCATCTTCGATCGCGTGCTCTTGCGGCGTTTCTACTCAAAAGAGCCAACGTCGCAGATTCTCGTGACGTTCGGCGTCGCGATCGT
>JAYTXC010000110.1:0-2881 GCA_043743145.1 Rhodospirillales bacterium | reverse complement strand
CGCCGTACGCGTTCCATCTGCGCGCGAGCCTTCAACGGACGGTTCCGGGAACCGCTCGTTCGCGTCGCGTATCGTACGAGCCGATGGATGCACGGATTCTCGACGGTCGCGCACTGGCAACCGAGCTTCGCGACGGATTGACGGCACGCACGACCGCCCTCGCGGAACGCGGCATAACGCCGCATCTCCGCGTGGTCATGGTCGGTGAGGACGAATCGAGCCTCGCCTACCTGCGCGGCATGCGGGCGCTCGGTGCGAAAATCGGCGTGGACGTCGGCGTCGACGACCTCGGGCCGACGTGCGACGTCGCAACACTTCGCGCGCATCTCATCGGCATCGATACCGATAACGACGTCCACGGCGTGATCTTGCAACAGCCGTTACCGCGCCATCTCTCGATTCGCGACGTCGCCGACGCCGTGCCCGAACGCAAAGACGTCGACGGCACCAATCCCCTCAACCAAGGTCGCCTGGCCTTCGCGACGGGCACGCGTTTCGTGCCAGCGACGCCGGCTGCCGTGATGCTCTTGCTCGAACGTAGCCGGGCGTGGCCGCTACGCGGCAAAGACGTCGTGGTCGTCGGGCGTTCGAGCGTCGTCGGTCTTCCCGTTGCGCTGCTCACGCTCGCCGCGCACGCGACGATCACCGTCGTGCATAGCGCGACGACCGATATTCGCGCGCGCGTTCGCGCGGCCGACATCGTGATTGTCGCCATCGGCAAGCCGCACGCCGTCGACGCTTCGTGGCTCAAAGCCGGTGCCGTCGTCATCGATGTCGGCACGACCGTCGTCAATGGAAAACTGCGAGGCGACGTCGATTTCGAAAGCGCGAAAACGGTCGCATCGGAGATCACGCCCGTGCCTGGTGGCGTCGGGCCGGTTACGAACGTCGCACTCATGCGCAACGTCGTCGCCGCAGCCGAAGCGATCGTCTTAGTTTAGCGAGAAATGCTTTCCGAAGAACTTTTCTTGCGTGGCGCGGAACGTGCCGCCCGGTGCGGCATTGGCCTGCGTCTGCGGGGACTCGCGTTTGCGCTCGAGCAGCGAGCGCAACTGCGGCAAGAGCCGGCGTAAGAATCCGAGTTCGACGGTGAGGCGCTGCTCGGTGCTCGAAAGTTCGAGAAGCCGTTGCTTCATCGAATCGGCAACCTGGAGCGCGTCGCCGATGAGAAACGATGCGTCGACGGGGTCGTCCGGAAACTCAATGTCGGCTCTCATGCCGGAGAACTCGACGAGCAGACGGAGATAATCGTTGAAAACGTCGCGGATTTCGCCCACGAGACCCTCGATCGCCCGCGAATCTTCGACTTCGTCTTCCGGCAGATACGCGACTTCGACGACCAAAAACGGCTCGCGTGCCACGACGCGTTCGACGCGGAAGCGTCGCTTGCCAATAGTACTGATAAAATAGCGACCGTTTTCGAGTTGGGTCACGTCGCCGATCTCGGCGGTCGTGCCGACTTCGTAGGGCATGACGTCGGGATCGCCTGCCTCATCGCCATCGCGAATGAGACAGACGCCAAACGCCTCGCCACCCTCCAAACACTCCGAGACCATCTGCTTGTATCGTGGCTCGAAGATATGGAGGTTGAGTGCCGCCCCCGGAAAGAGCACGGCGTTGAGGGGAAATAACCGGAGGCGACTCACCATCTTACGCCGGAGTGATCAAGCGCGATTCGGCTGCGCTCCAGTTGACGTTTGCGAAAAACGACTCGATGTATTTCGACCGTTCGGAGGGCTTGTAATCGAGCAAGAACGCGTGCTCCCACGCATCCATGACGACGATCGGCTTGAAGCCTGCGACGTTGCCATCTTCGTGCAGCGTCACCCAGTGATTCGAGATCCGGCCGCTCTTGGGATCTTGGAGCGCGAGCGCCCAACCTACGCCGCGCATCCCACCGACAGCGACGAAATCTTTCTTCCACGTTTCGAAATCGCCGAAGCTCGCACAAATCGCGTCGTGCAATTTGCCCGACGTCGGTGCGGGTGCGGCGTTCGACATCATGTTGTCGAAATAATGTTCGTGGAGGACCATGCCGTTGTACTCGAAGCCGAGACGGCGCGTGATCTCGGCAAAGCCGGGATCGGCACCCGCGACGGGACCCGCTTTGATCTTCTGGTTGATCTGTTCGTTGAGCAGATTCGTGTTCTTCACGTAGCCTTCGTATAAGCCGAAGTGCACCGTGAGCGTGTTGTCGGAAATGCCCTGCAGCCCCGAAAGGTTCCACTTTTGGGGCGCATACGATTCTTGCGCTAGGGTCGCCATTGCTTGCTCCTCTGATCTTTGCGCGGATGGTAGACGTGCGCGAACGCAACGCATCTTCGACGGCCACGAGAACACTCTTGTCCCAGCCGCCGATTCGCTCCGCGAGAGGTTCCCCGCCCAGTGGAGCGACAAACCTCTCCCATCGTGAGCGACTTGGATTACCTCAAGCGGCTGCATCGCAATCCGGCGCCGCTGCTGCTCGAACTCGAACAGCACGGTCGCGCCGATTCGGTGCCGCTGGTCGACCGTGAAACCGGGCGGCTTCTCTCCACGCTCGTGCACGCGATGCAGGCCAATCGGATCCTCGAGATTGGGACCGCCTACGGCTACTCGACGCTCTGGATGGCGCTCGCCATGCCTCCCGCCGGACACATTTGGACGATCGATCCCGATACCGAGCGCACGGCCGTCGCCATCGAATTTTTACGGCGAGCGAATAAATTCGACGATGTTTCGGTGATGAACCAACCGGCGCTCGAAATTCTGCCGACCTTTCCCGTCCGCAATCTCGATATCGTTTTCATCGATGCCGTAAAGACCGAGTATGCCGACTACCTCGAACTCGTCGTGCCGCTGCTCAAGCGCTCGGGGCTCGTCATCGTCGACAATCTCTTGA
>JAYTXC010000109.1:0-2652 GCA_043743145.1 Rhodospirillales bacterium | reverse complement strand
CGTAGGCGCGAGCGACCCGTTCCCGCCGACCCCGGGTGCGAAGTGCGCGCGTAACGCGATGTCGCGCTCCGGCGGTGAGATCCAATCGTCCCGAAAACGAAATGCCAACACGACGAATCCCTCGCGAACTCGTCGTTCGACCCGCACGATCTCCTCGTTTGAAAGATGCAGATCGCTCTTGGATGCCGCCGTAATGCCGAACGGGAGCGACGGTTCAGAGACGACCGACGCGGCGACCCAGTCTTCGCACGCGAGCGTGAGCGCGAAGTTGCCCGTCAGGCAAAGCCCAACGATGCCGAGGCTCTCATGCTCCGAGCGCAGGACGATCTCGTGTCCGAGTTGCCGCACCCAATCGGTGATCGGCGAACTACGCCCGAGCGAGAATGCGGCGAACTCTTTCGAAAGGCAGACGCGCACAACTTGCGGGAAGGAAGAGAGGAGCGTTCCCTCGTGATTCGCACGGCCAAAGAGAATCGGCACATAGACTTGGAAACCCGCATCCGCGATCCGGTGCGCGAAGCGAAAGAGCGTTGGGCCGGCTCCGAGAAGTTCGTGCAGCACGATTACCGGTGGCCCGGTACCGCACCGATAGACGTCGCGCGGCGGCGTCACCGAGCTTGTGGCATACTGTACGAAATCCTCGAATCCGGGGCCGGTATTCTTCATATGCCTAGCGCACGATTCCGGTCATCGCTTGCAACAACGCCCGCGCGGTCTCCGGCCGTTTGATATCGCCGTGTTCGCTGATGATCGCGTCGCCGTTGAGATTGCGCACGCGTAGGGCCGCACCGAGCGGGGCGTAATGCGTTGCGTTCGTGAGTAGCGTATCGTCGAAAGCTTCGGGTGTTTTCTGCGCCCCGTTGCGCCCCATGCCGCCATAGAAATCGTTCGCATCGCCTAGCGCACCTCCGGATTGTCGCGCGATCGCGGATGCGAGCGGATAGAGGAGCCCGACGGCAAGATCGCGTCGGCTGTGTGTGATTACGATCTCGCCCGCAACTTTTCGGCCGGTTAAGATGCTGCGAAATGCACCATCGAGCCCGACTCGATAATTCGAGGCCAAGCCGTAGTGCGAATATGCCGCTTGGAAGAGCGACATGCTGGCGGCTTGGTGCTGAGCGCTGCCGCCCGTGAGCGCGTCCGCAGCCGCGGTCACGAGCCGTCCCCCGAAGCTATGGCCCCCCAAGTGCAACTTGCCGGTGCCCGACGTTTGCGTGAGCAGTTTCGAAAGCGTTTGTGCGACGCCGCTGCGTCCGATGACGCCCGCTCGTTCTTTCATCACGTAATAAGTCGTAAAGTTCAGTAAGAGCCACGCGGCGCGCTTGATGCTGCCGATCGGATCGAAGCCGGTCGCGCTGATTGCATCGCTCGGCGCGATCGCGCCTGCGAGCGCCGCCGACCCCCCGAGCGAACCGCCCGAGCCAAAGTTCGCCTGCCCGTTGATGATTCGTTGCAAGACATCGTTTCCGTCGAGTGCAAGCATGGCGCCTCGCGCATCGTCGACGCCGGGATCTTCCTCGCGAGGCGACGCCGGGATGATTGCCGAGAGCGCGTGTACGAAATCGTTTTGAGCGGATCGCATCGTCCCTAAGTCGTCGAGCGTGCCTTCCGCCGTAGCGAGAAACGCGTTGATCGACGGATCGTTGCCGAACGCATCGCGCAGCGCTTCGATTTGAAGCTTGATGGCCGTATCGATTGCGGCGGCGTTCGAACCATCGGTTGGCGGAGAACCGGTTTCCGCGGCGTTTCCTTGCGACGGATTGCCGATATTGGGCGCGTCTCCCGATACAAGCGATGCTTCGTCGAATTTCTTAGACGGCCACAAGACGAGCATGAGCGCGATGTCGCCCGGCGCGATGGTGAATTCGGGCAGTACCGTCGCGACTTGGGTAAAGAATTTATCGTAGAGATCCCGCGCATCGGGGATGTCGTTGTTCCAGCCGTGCGAGAAGCAGATTATGTGTTTCTTCCCGAGCGCCCCGCTCAAAAGCGCCTGCTCTTGTGACGGATTCACGAGCGTTCCCGCCGTGTTGTACTCGATTTCGAACGAAGCGAACCCACCGTTCTTTGGCATGGAGATCTCCTTCAGACGCTAGAGATGACGCGCATTTGGTCGATTAAACCGGCCCCTTGATAATTCGTATCGCGACGAAGATCCGTCGCATTATCCATGAAGAGTTTCTTGACGAGTTCGGGCTTCCCGACGAACTCGCGGCGTATCGATAGAAATCCGGCGATTACGCCCGAAACGTGCGGCGCGGCCATGCTCGTTCCCGAGTCTTCTTTGTACTGATAGTCGTCTACGCCGATCGAAACTTTGGGTCCGTGCGCAGCCGACGGCGACGCACCCGATGTCGTTGCTGCGACGGTCGTGGGCATGCGGCTCTGTCGCGACGCGCATGAAACGATTTTTTCGCCCGGTGCGACGAGATCGGGCTTCAGGCGACCATCGCCAGTCGGGCCTTTCGACGAAAAATACGAGACGCCGTATGTATGTGGCGAATCGCGATGGACGGAGCCGACGGTGATCGCAAGCTCGGCGTTGCCAGGATCGTTGATCGACATCCCCAAGCCTTCCGAACGGAGCCCCGTCGACATCGTCGCGACTTGACCGTATCCGGAATTTCCGGCCGCGCATACAACGACGACGCC
>JAYTXC010000108.1:0-1666 GCA_043743145.1 Rhodospirillales bacterium | reverse complement strand
GCGATTCTGCCTTTAGCTTCCGCCGGTTCCGCGCCGCTCTTCGGCGAGTACTTCTGCTGCGAGGGCATCCGGACGCTCGCGATATTTCGCCCAGAGTTGTGGCATCGCTGCGATATCGGCGAGCACGCGCGCGTACGCCGCGTTCACCGGCGTCGGCACGTGGGACGCGCGACCGGCCGTAGCAACCGCCCCGTTGAGCACCGCGACTTCGGTCTCGCCTTTGCCCGCGCGTAAGTCCAGGAGCAGCGACGGCGGCTTCTTCCCGCGTGCACCCGCGATGCGCCCCGCAAGAAGCGCTTTTGCGATCGGCATCGGTAAACGCACGATTCCGCCGAGCGCGCGGACGGGATAGCGCGGCAAGTCGATCGTGCGCAAGCCCATCGCCGCCATCACCGCGCGCGTCTCGCGGATCGCGCGAATCTCGAGGGCGAACATCCCATCGAGCCGCACGAGGCGTTCGGGTAACACGTTGAGGATCGCGCACGACGCATTCGCGATGATGTTGAGCGCGAGCTTCGACCATTTGAGCGCGCGATAATCCGTCGCGACGCGCACGGGAACGGGCGTGCGTTCGAGCGCGGCGACGAGCCAATTGTGCGATATCGTGCCGACGGGTGCGAGCGCGATCCCGCCGCGATTTGCGGCGGCGATCGTGCCGTCGGGCAGGCGTTCGACCGGCACCGTCAGCGCGCACGCGATGATGCGATCGGCGCCGAAGGCCTCGGCGAGTAATTCCTCGTTCCCGACGCCGTTTTGCGGCGTGAGGATCGTCGCACTCGTCGAATCACCAAAGGCGGCGCGTAGCGTTTCGATCGCGTTCGACGTCGCCGAAGACTTCACCGCAACGATCGCGAGATCGATGTCGGACATCGCCACGACATCCGCGAGAGCTCGCGGCGCGTACGCAATCTCGGCACCGGTCGCGCGCAAGAGATCGCCGAGATACGTTCCGACCGCACCCGCGCCGACAACATACACGCGCATCGTTACGCGCCCGTACTTCCGAAGCCGCCTGCCGCGCGCGATGTCGCGTCGTGCTCGTCTTCGAGTGCGAAGGCCGCGCGCGCGACGGCTGCGAGCACGAGTTGCGCGATACGATCGCCACGTCGCACGACAAATGGTTCGGTACCGAAGTTTGCGAGAATCACGCCGACCGGTCCGCGATAGTCGGCATCGATCGTACCGGGCGAATTTAACAACGTCACGCCGAATTTGAGTGCGAGACCGCTCCGGGGACGGATCTGTGCTTCGTATCCCGCAGGAATCGCGATCGAAAAACCCGTCGGCACGAGCGCGCGCGCGCCGGGAAGAAGCGTCAGGTCTGTCGCGACAGCCGCACAGAGATCGGCGCCTGCGGCGCCTTCGGTCATGTAGGCGGGAAGTGGGAGCCCCGCGCCTTCGGGCAGGCGATGGAGCCCGACCCGGATCGCCTCACTTGGCAAGCTCGGCCAATTCCGCTTGAAATTTCCCGATGTCGTCGAACGAGCGGTAGACGCTTGCGAAGCGGATGTAGGCCACCTTATCGAGCCGCTTGAGCGCTTCCATGAGCTTCTCGCCGACCATCGTCGCCGGGACTTCGTTTTCGCCGCGTGAGAAAAGCTCGCGCTCGACCCCGGCGACGACCTCTTCCATCTGCGCTTCGGAGACGGGGCGTTTTTCGCACGAC
>JAYTXC010000107.1:0-1700 GCA_043743145.1 Rhodospirillales bacterium | reverse complement strand
GGCGACGGCATCGCGTACGTCGATCGCCAGATTCTCGGTGCTGCCGAGGTCGCGCACCGTCGTCACGCCGCTCTGCACCGTCTTGCGCGCGTTATCCGCACACGCGAGCGCGCGCTGCGTCGGCGTCGTGAGCACGAAGACACTCGTCGTCTGCGCCTCGCCGCTCATCTCGAGATGCACGTGCGCGTTGATGAGCCCCGGCACGACGCATGGCGCCTCGATCGTACGTACACCCGCGGGAATCACGGTGCTCGCATCGCCGACGTGCGCGATGCACTCACCCGCAATGAGCATAACGCCGTTTATCTTGGGTTCGCCGAGATGATCGTGGAGCGTCCCGAAGCGGATCGCGAGCGTGGGTGCGGCGGAAACGTCGTGTGTGATTAGCGTTCTCCGATGATGACGTCGGTGCGGTACAGCATGGTGACGTGGCCGCTATTGTCGGCGAATCGCTCGATGAGCGCGTCGAGTTCGCGAATCGTCGCATCGAGATTGGGTCCACCGCGCGGCGCGTACGAGGCGCTTCGGACGCGGCCGATAAGTCCGATGCGATCGAGGCGCTGTTCGTTTGGAAATTGCAGCACGCGAATGCGTGCGAATCCGGCATCGCGCAAGAGCGTGACGAGTTCGTCGTTATGAAAATCGGCGCCCGCAATCGGCACATTGCCGGGGTAGCGCTTTTCGATCGCGCGGACCTCGCGCGTTAAGGTGTCGTTTTTCGTATCGCGATCGTTCCACACTAGCCCGAGGCGCCCGTCCGGCCGAAGGATACGTGCGAACTCATCGAGGGCGGCGCGATTGGTAAACCAATGAAATGCTTGAAAGGCCGTCACGAGATCGGCCGACGTCGACGGCAATCCCGTGGCCGTCGCGGTTCCCTCGCGTGCGTCGACGCCGCGCGAACTCGCGAAGGCGCGCATCTCGTCGTTCGGCTCGATCGCGATCACGTGCGCGCCGGAGCGTGCGAGCACTCGCGACGATATTCCCGTTCCCGCTCCGACATCGACGACGTTTGCTTCGGGCGCGAGGCCCGCGAGCAACACTTCGATCGCCCGTGCGGGATAGCGTGGACGAAAGCGATCGTATGCGGCCGCGAGACCGGTGAATCGGTCGACGGTTTCGAGTGCCGAGTGATCGTAGGGATGGCGCGTCGCGCTCGGATCGGGTTCGTTCAATTCGCGACCGCCGACGACACGTCGGACGTTTCGAAATCGACCATCGCTTCGATCTCCTCGTCGCCACGCGTTCGGCCGAGTGCCGCATCGATGACGTCGAAGCAGCGATCGATTTCGTCGGTCGTGTTGTATTGCGCGAAACTCAAGCGTACGGCGCGTCCCTCTGCCTCGGGTGCGATCGACTGCATCAGTCGCGGCGCGTAATAATCGCCGCTCCGACCTTCGATCTGCGCGACGTCGAAACGTTCGGCGAGTTCGTCGGTCGCGATCCCGGGCACGTTGAAAGCGAAGACGGGCAATCGCGCGAGGTGTGTCGGCCGACCGTAAAGCCGGACCTGCGGGGCGCGCAGGGCGAAGCCTTCGCGCGCGTAGCGCGAGAGTTCGAATTCGTGTTTGGCAACGATCTCGAGCGCGAGGCGCGGCGTTTCGGCGATATCGCGAAAGTAGGCCATCGTCCCGAGCCAGCCCGCGAGTGCCTCGTGACTCTGCGTGCCGACCTCGAGCGTCCAGTAACGCGCATCGCCA
>JAYTXC010000106.1:0-11142 GCA_043743145.1 Rhodospirillales bacterium | reverse complement strand
CAAGAAACGTCTGGGACAGAATTTCCTCATGGACGGCGGTGCGTCGAAGCGCATCGCCGTTCTATGCGTCGAACCGCCCGCATCGCGCGTGATCGAGATCGGCCCCGGCACGGGTGCGTTGACCGCAGCACTCGTTGCCGCGGGCGCCGACGTCACGGCGATCGAGGTCGATGATGATATGGTCGCGATCCTTCGCGACCGAAACGACCTGGGTGCCGCGGAGATCGTTCACGCAGACGCGCTCGCGTACGACTACGCCAGATTCGCAGCGGCGGGCGCGTGGTGCGCGGCCGGTAACCTCCCGTACAATATCGCGACACCGCTGCTAACGATGTGGCTCGAAGCGCCCGCTCCGCCCGCACGCATCGTGATCATGGTGCAACGCGAGGTAGCCGATCGACTGACCGCCACGCCGTCGACTCCCGCCTATGGGAGCCTTACGGTGTTTTGTCGGTTCTTCGCGGTTGCGAAACGCGCGTTCGTCCTGCGGCCAGGTTCGTTCTATCCGCGACCGGGTGTCGATAGCGCCGTCGTCGTCCTGACGCCGCACGCCGAGCCGCCGGTGCGCGTGCGCGACCGCGCGTTCTTTCTGAAGGTCGTGCGCGCAAGCTTCGCGTACCGCCGCAAGACCCTCGCCAACAGCTTGCTCCTCGCACTCGCAATCGAGCGCGCGCGCACGCAGTCGGCATTGGCAGCGCTCGACATCGATTCGGAGATCCGTGCGGAACAACTCGACCTGGGCGCTTTCGGCGCTCTCGCCGACGCCCTGGCCCCGTGATGCGTGGCGCCCGGCTCGGACGATTCTTGCTGCCTTCGGGGCCGTAATCTTTTACATCGTCCCGCCACTGCTCTACATCATCGTGGCAGCGACGCTCCACCTCGTCGATCCGCGACAACTGTTTCGGAACGCCGATCAACTCCTGATCGCCCAACTCGTCGGCTACATTCCGATCGCAATCTACCTCGGCTTCGTGCTCCCGCGCGTCGCACGCATTTCGCTGCGCGATCTCGGCTTTCGTCGACCGAGCGCAGCCGAAATGGGGACGGCGTTGCTCGGGACGATCGTGATGTGGCTTTCCGTCACGCTCGCTGGCGCGGCGATCGTCGGCGCCACGCACCGACACGATACGGAGAATGCGATAGCACTTCTTCAAGCGATGAAAACGCCCGCTGAGAAGCTCGCGTTCTTCCTCCTCGCGTGCGTGCTCGCACCGATGATCGAGGAACTCATCTTCCGCGTTTTCATCTTTAACGCGTTATCGAAATATGTCGCGGCGATCGGCCGCGGCATCGTGCCGCTCGCGATCGCCATGATCGCTAGCGGCGCGATCTTCGGCGCCGTACACGCGGGAACGGTCCCGCAGTTACTCACGGTCTCCGTTCCACTGACGATCGGCGGAATCGTGCTCGCGTACGTCTACGCACGCACGCACAACTACTGGGCGAGCGTCACGACGCATGCGTTGTTCAACTCGATTAGCGTTATCGCAATCTTCGTCTTCCACCAAAAACCATGATCGTGCGCGATCCCGCCGTGAGGCTCGGAGTCGATGCGGGAAGTCTCGCAGTCGATCGGCGCGGCATGGGCCGACTCGCGCGCGGCGTGTTGCGTGCGGCAGCCGAACGTGGCGATGTGGAGATCGTGCTTCTCGCGGATCGTCACGACCACCGTGACGCGCTCGCGGCGGAATTTCCGTATCCCGTCGCCATGACGAAAACAGCGGCACGTCGCGACCGCTACGACGTCGTGTGGTTTCCGTTTAACGGAATGCGCTTTCGCGCGTCCGCGCCATCGCTCGTAAGTCTCCACGATGCCTTCGCATTCTCGTTGCCACATCGCGAACCGATCGCCCGTGCGCGCGAACAACGACCGATCCGCCGCGCCGCGCGCGATGCGACGCGCGTGCTCACCCATTCGAGCTGGGCGCGTGATGAAATCGCGCGCCACCTCGGGGTCGAGCGCGATCGGATCGCGACGATTGCACCCTCACCCGATCCGTTTTGGTTTCCCGCGGGCGGCGATGCGTTGCCCGACGGCGTTGCGGGCAACCGGTTCGCGCTCTTCGTGGGGCCGAGTGAAGCGCGCAAAAACGTGCGCGTTGCAATCGATGCGTGCGCCCGCGCGCTACGCGAGCCGAACGAAATGCTCGTAATCGTGGGGACGCTTTCGGCAGAGGATCGCGCCTACGCGCGTGCGCGTGGCGTCCGTGCGGGCGAGATCGAAGCGAGCGACACGCTCTTGCGCGCGCTCTATCGCAACGCCGAGATCGTCCTCGTGCCTTCACTTGCCGAAGGCTTCGGGCTCGTTGCGATGGAGGCGATGGCGTGCGGTGCGGCCGTCCTCGCCGCGGGTGTTACGGCCCTTCCCGAATCGACGGACGGCGCGGCCGCGCTCATCGATCCGCGCGATATCGGCATGTGGGCGGGCGCGATACGGGCGCTTCTCGACGATCCGGCGCGACTCGCCGCACTTCGCGATCGTGCGACGACGCGCTTCGCCTTCGCCGACCGCGCCGCATACGGCCGCACGGTGACGGCACTCTTACGCGAACTCGCGCGCTAGCGCGGCGGCCGCCGGCCCCAAACGAACGATTCGGTCGACGATTTGCGCAAACCGTGCCTTAAATGGTTCGGGACCGAACGATTCGGCATGCGCGCGCACGATCGCCGCGTCGTAGCGATCGGGATCGAAACGCGCGAGCGTAGCGGCGAGTGAATTCGCGGTCGCTTCGGCAAAGTGCTCGCCCGTGATGCCGGGTCGAATCGTCTCGAGTGCGCCGCCCGCGCCATAGGCGATCGCCGGACGCCCCGAAGCGTTGGCCTCGAGCGGCACCAGACCGTAATCTTCTTCGCCCGGCGAGAGCACGACGCGCGCGCGTCCCATCACGTCACACAAGGCAACATCGGAGAGCGCCCCCAAAAATTCCGTTCTCGTCCCGACCGCCTCGGACTTGAGCGCGGCTTCTGCGGGACCGACGCCGACGATCAGGAGCTTCATCCCGGCGATCGCGCACGCACGGATCGCGAGGTCGATTCGCTTGTACGATAAGAGGCGTGAGACGACGAGCGCGTAATCGCCGTCGCCCGCGCCGACGGAAAAACGCTCGATATCGACCGGGCAGTGCGCGACAAATGCTTCACGACCATAATATTTTTTCACGCGCGCCGCGACGTTGTGCGAATTGGCGATGAATGCCGTGGGGCGCTGCGCCGCCGCAAGATCCCAGGCGACGAGTCGATCGACCACCGGCCGCGCGAGCTTCGCGACGATTCCGCGCGCGCCGCCGGCGAGACCGCCCACGTACGCGTCGTAGGCGAACGCGAAGCGGCTCACGGTGTGGATGTAGCAGACGTGCGTCGCGTCCTTGCGAAACGTCACGCCTTTCGCCCATGCGGTCGTCGTGCTCACGATCGTATCGTACGCGGAGAGATCGAGGCGTTCGAAGGCACTGGGATAGAGCGGCGCGAGTAACCGAAAATAGCGCGATGACCCGGGAAACCCTTGTAAATACGACGTCCGCACGCGGGCGGGATCGACGAGATCGCCCGTCGCTGCCCGGTCGAAGAGCGACGTATAGATCGGTGCCGCAGGGTAGAGATCGGCGACGTGTCGGAAAACGCGTTCCGCTCCGCCGCGCTGATTGAGGTAATCATGAACAAGCGCGACGCTCACCGGTACGCGACTCGCATCGAACGGATTAGCGCGATTCGGCACCGCCGCCGGGTCGTTGGCGCGGCAACACGAGCGCCACGATGTAGCGTTGGAGATAGGCTTTCGCGACCCGTTGCACGTCGACGGCAGTCGTGCGTTCGAGTGCATCGAGCGCCGCGTTGATCGAATCCGTGCCGAGGCCTTGCGCCGCGAACGTCCCGAGCAGATACGACCGATCCGAAAGCGTCACGGAATCGGTGAGGAATTGCCCCTCGGCCGCCGCTTTGAAGTGACGCAGCGGTGCCGCGCCGAGCGGCTTGAGCGAGAGCGAACGCGAGACCACGAGCAGCTGCCGCAGCACGAGCGACGGGTCGACCTGCGACCCGTTCACGTAGATAACGAGACTCGCGGGCGAAGCGTCGTAGAGATAGAATGCGCCGATCGATTTTTCGATGAAACCGAGCGTCGTTGCACTGTCGCGTTCGAATGCTTCAGCAAGGAGCTTCTGAAGCACGAGCATCGCCCCAAAATCTTTGCTTCCGGGCGCGGGCGCCGCGAAGCCGACCACGACCCACGGTGCGTTCACGTCGCGATGCGCGACGATTCGCGGCGCCTCGGGCGGGAGCACACGCGTTTTCGATACGACCGCCGGATTCGAGCCGTCGGGCAAGGCGAGGACGAGCGTGCGTAACGCTTCACCGAGCGTGGGCGCGAGCGCACCAACGGCGCTCGCGCTCACCGCGCCGCGTTTATAGTTACTTGCGAAAAACGCTGAGACGTCTTTGCTAGAAAGTCCCGCGAGCGTCGAAGGATTGCCGAGCGCAGGTGCACCCGCACCCGATGTATAGTAAGAGCGGCGAAACATCGCGATACCGACGGAGAGCGCGTTGCCTTCGAGTTCGGTTTGACGCGCCACGAGCATCGCGCGCGCTGCCGCGATCGTCGTGGGTGAAAAGTCCGGTGCGGCGAGCGCTTTCGTGAAAAGACCCACGACATTCGCGAGACGTTCGCTCCGGCTTTCGAGATAGTAATGCACCGAACGACCGTCGACCGTGTAGGTGAGGCTCCCACCGCTTGCGGCGATTGCCTCGCGCAGCGTGCCACCCGTTCCCGCAACATTCGTGCGCACCAAACATTCAGCGACGAGCGACGCGATGCCCGATGTTCCCGGTGCCTCGCGATCGAGGCCCGCGCCGATGAAGATCTGCACACCGCTGACCGCCGCATCGAGATCGCTCTCGCCGACGAGTTTCGTGACGCCGAGATCGGTCGCGAACGCCTTCGGGTAGCGCGCGATCGGACCGGGCGTTGGGGCGGCACCGGAAAATGCGAGCAGACCGACGAGCGCGAGGCTCGCGGCATTCGCAACGTGACGAGAACCGATCACGGGCTTTTCGCTTTCTCGGGTGCGGCCGGCGGCGTGGCCTTGGGCTCCGGGGCGAGTGTAACGACGACGGGTGTCTTGCCAAGATATTTCGTCGCTGTCGCGGCCACGAATTCCGGACTCAGCGAGCTTGCGGCTTTGAAATACGCGCCGCTCTCGCCGTTGACGCCCGGCGCGTACGCGGCCGACCCTTCAACACTGTACCATCCATAATTGTCGGCAATCTGCACCGGCGTTTGGAGATCGCTCAAGAGATGGTACTTAAACGATTCGAGTGCGGCTGCGAACGCGGGTGCCAGAATTGGTTTGCGCACGCTTGCGATTCCGTCATCGACGAGCGACCGGAGTGCGGACGTGTTTTTGCCCGCAAACGCAACGAACATGACGCCAGGATCACGCAGCGTGATGAATTGGCCTACGAGCAACGAATCCGGCACGGATTCTGCTACCTTGCGCGCGACGATGCCATCGTCGATGCGGAAGAGATAGTCGGCGATAAAATCCATCGCGGTCGCTTCGCGTTGATCCGAGATCGTCGGACCGACCCAGCCGTACCCGCCCGACGGTTGAACGAACGCGCGATTGACGGGTGTCACGCTCGTCGAAACGACGGGAGCGCTCGGGGGTTCGGCGGACTCATCGGCACTCGGTCGTCCCGAGACCGCGGCGGTCGCGACCGACGCGTCGACGGCGCCGCTCACCACGAGGGTAGCGTTTTGCGAGCGAAATGCGCGCGATGCAAAGGCGCGCACATCGGCAAGTGAGATCGCTGCGATCGCTTTGGGATCGCCGCCGAGCGAGGGATAGTGCTGGGGCCCGCTCGTGAAGAGTTGCGCGAAAACGGCGTCGCGGACGACCGTCTCAGCATCGAAAGTCGAGATGAGCGATTCTTGCGCGACCTGGCGCTGTGCCGCTCGGAACGCGTCCTCGCTCGTCACGGGCGCGAAGTACGCCGTCGTCATGATTTTTACGATGCGTCGCGCGGCGGTCGCCGGCACGACCGCCGTGATCGCGATCGAATCGCTATAGGTCGAGATCGACAAACGCCCGCCAGCATCGCTGACCGCTTTACCAAGTGCGTCACCGACGATCGGTTTCGCACCCGCGACCACCTGTGCGGCGAGGCGCGAGATCGCGGGTAACGGCTTGTCGCCGAAGCCCGTCGAGGGCGCACGATACCACAGCTCGATCGCCGCAACCGGCGCCCCCGTAGCGGCTCGAACGATGACCGTGCCGCCTGCGGGCAAGCGGCCCACCGTCGTGTTCGGCCCGAGATCGGGGGCGTCGCTCGGCGTCGCAGCCGGACTCGTCGTCGGAGATGCCGAGAGGACGAGGAAGGCTCCGAGCAAACTCGCTCGGAGCCAGTGACCTAACTTCATAAGGTTCCTCTTACCCGAACGGCGAGGTTCGGAGCGGATCGGTTCTAGGCGGGTTCCGGCGAAATGTTCGGCGGCATACGCTTGGGTTTTTCGACGCGAACGTCGGGTTCGTGAGCGGTCGCAGCCGCCCGTGGCAATGCCGGGACTTCGTCGATTTTGCGGGGATACGGTAGGTCGCCGATGATCGCAACGACTTCCTCGGTATCGACGGTCTCGTGCTCGAGCAACGAGGCCACCATGCGCTCGACCATGCGCCAGTTGTCTTTGAGAAGCTTCGTCGCGTCGGCGTAGCAGCGTTCGATGATGCCGCGGACTTCGACGTCGATCTTGCCCGCGATCTCTTCGGAGTAGTTGCGGTCTTCGCCGAAATCACGACCCAAGAACACTTGGTGGTTGCCCTTACCGTACTGGATCGGGCCGAGCGTCTCGGACATGCCGTACTGCGTGACCATCCGACGTGCGAGTTCGGTCGCCTTTTCGAAATCGTTCGACGCGCCCGTGGTTACGTCGCCGAATTTGATCTCTTCGGCGATGCGACCCGAGAGCGCCATGGTGATCTGTGCGAGGATGCCGTTCTTGGTGATCGAGTGACGGTCTTCATCGGGTAACGACCACGTGATGCCGAGCGCCATGCCGCGCGGGATGATCGTGACTTTATGAACGGGATCCGCCATCGGCAACAATCCGCCGACGATCGCGTGGCCCGATTCGTGATAGGCCGTGTTCTCTTTTTCTTTTTGCGACATCACGAGCGACTTACGCTCGGGACCTGCGACGACACGATCGATCGCTTCCTCGCAATCGCTCATCTCGATGATCGACTTGTTCTTGCGAGCCGCAAGGAGTGCCGCTTCGTTGAGAAGATTCTCAAGATCGGCGCCGGAGAATCCGGGCGTCCGCTTCGCGAGGGTGACGAGCGAGATCTCTTTCGAGAGCGGCTTGTTCTTCGAGTGCACGCCGAGGATCTGTTCGCGGCCCTTCACGTCGGCGCGATCGACGACGATCTGACGATCGAAGCGGCCGGGACGAAGGAGGGCCGGGTCGAGCACGTCCGGGCGATTGGTTGCCGCGATGAGGATCACGCCCGTGTTTTGATCGAAGCCGTCCATCTCGACGAGAAGCTGGTTGAGCGTCTGCTCGCGTTCGTCATGTCCGCCACCCATACCGGCGCCACGCTGGCGGCCCACCGCATCGATTTCATCGATGAAGATGATACAGGGCGCGCTCTTCTTGGCTTGTTCGAAGAGGTCGCGAACGCGACTCGCACCGACGCCGACGAACATCTCGACGAAATCGGAGCCCGAAATCGAGAAGAACGGCACGCCGGCCTCGCCCGCGATCGCGCGTGCGAGGAGCGTCTTCCCCGAGCCAGGCGGACCCAAGAGCAGGACGCCCTTCGGAATGCGCGCGCCGAGGGCTTGGAATTTCTTCGGGAATTTGAGGAACTCAACGACTTCCCCGAGCTCTTCTTTGGCCTCGGGGACGCCGGCGACGTCGGCAAAGGTCACTTTCGTGCGATTCTCCGACTGTAACTTCGCCCGCGACCGGCCGAACGACATCGCCTGGCTGCCGCCGCTCTGCGCTTGACGCAGAATGAAGAGCAACAAGAGCGCCATCAGCGCGAAGGGGACGAGTTGGACGAGCATGCCGATAAACGGCGTCGTCTGCGGATTGTCGACGGTGATCTGGACATCGTGCTTGCGCATATCGGCCAAAAGTGCCGCGTCGTCGACGACGGTTGTGGTGAATTTTGTATCGGCCGCATTCGGGAGCGCTCTCTTGAGCTCGCCCGACACGTCGTGTGCGCCAGTAATCGTGACCTTCGAGACGTTTCCGGCATCGATTTGCGCATAGAACTGCGAATACGACAGCTTCGTGGCCGGCGTTTGGTTCAGAACCAGTTTGTCGACGATGAAAATGACGGCGATGAAGATTGCGACGACAATGACGATCGATCTTACGTGCTTGCCCAACGTTGTTGCTATCCTATTCCCTTCGAAGACCGCGCGTTCGCGGGTTCGAAAACCCAGGTGTGGAGGCTTGCGAGGTACGGAAGACCCCGGTATTTTTCTTGGTAGTCCAGACCGTAACCTACGATAAACGTGTCCGGAGAGGTTAAACCAACGTAGTCCATTTGAACGGTGACGCGGCGTCGATACGGTTTGTCGAGCAGAACGCACGTCTTCAGCGATGCCGGGTTGCGGCTTCCCAGGAGGCGTTGGAGATACTGCAGGGTCAGACCGTTGTCGATGATGTCCTCCACGATGATGACATTCTTACCCTCGACGCTTTCACTGAGGTCTTTTAGGAGTCGGACTTCGCCACTCGACCGATCGGCGTTCCCGTAACTAGAAACGGAGAGGAAGTCGATGCGGACGTCCGCACTCGGTGGAAACGCTCGTGCGAGATCTGCGGTAAGGAAGAGTGCTCCCTTTAACACACCCACGAGCAAGACGGGTTCACCCGCTGCGTCCTGGGCGATTTCATCGGCGAGACGGCGTACGGCGGTCGCGATCGCTCGCTCGTCGTATTCGATCGCCGCTATGCCGTCGGGTGTGACACGGTGGTTCATTCAACGACGAGTTCGACGCCGCGTCGCAAGAAATGGCGTCCCGGCGTCCCGCGTTCGAGCGCGCGCGCCACGGCGTCAAGTCGTTCGAACGAGAGATCGCGCGCGTCGCCGGTCGCTTCCACGATTGCTTCGCGCAAGCGAGCCCGCCTGCGTGCCTGCGGCGTTCCGGCACGCTCGTCGCGCAAGATCTCGGCGCAACGCGCGACGGCGGCATCGAGGTGCGGAAAACTCGGGCGCAGCGTTTCGAGCGCGGCGCGAACGGCGTTGCGGCGATACGCGGGGTCGCCATTGGTCGGATCCGCTGCGTAGGGCAGATGGTGAGCGGCCGCATATGCGCGGAGCGTTTCGGGTTCGCAGCCGAGCAACGGGCGGAGCACGATCGTCCCCGAGGCAAGCGCGCGCTGCGGTGCCATTCCGGTCAAGCCATCCGGCCCCGCGCCGCGCAAGAGCGCGAGCAGCACCGTCTCGGTTTGATCGCCCGCATGATGCGCCGTAACGATGCGCGATGCACGAACGTCGCGGGCAATTGCGTCGAGCGCCGCATAGCGCTCGTCGCGTAAACGTGCTTCATCGGCGCTCCCCGCAGGAAGCGAGACAGCGACGACGCGCGCCCCGAGCGACGCGGCAAGACTCATCACGACCGCTTCGTCTTGCCAGGCGCTCGCGCGAAGATGAGCGTTGACGTGCGCGAGGACGAGCCTGCCTCCGCATTCGCGCGCGACCGGCGCGAGCAATGCGGCGAGCGCGACGCTATCGGGCCCACCCGACGTCGCGACGACGAGTGTTTCGCCCGCCGCCATCGCAACGCGCGCGGCGAAATTGGCTTCGAGTGCCGCAAAGGGCCGGGCGCCGCGCACCGACGTCAGCGCCTCACCGCGCGCGCCATCTCGCGCTGCACGTCGCGGTCTTTCTCGTCTTTCTTTTTATCCCAAAGCTTTTTGCCGCGGACGAGGGCGACGGAGATCTTCACTTTCCCGCGCGTAAAATAGAGCCGCACCGGAATGAGCGTGAGCCCCTTTTCGGAGACGCGGCCTTTGAGCCGCAGAATATCTTTTTTATGAACGAGCAGCTTGCGCGGCCGATTGGGATCGACGTTGGAAAAACTCCCCTGCAGATACGGGGGGATGTAGACCGAGAGCAACCAGAGTTCGTCGTCGCGAATGCGCGCGTACGCCTCGCCGATGCTGATCTGACCGCCGCGGATGCTCTTGATCTCCGTCCCCGTGAGGACGATCCCCGCTTCGAATTGTTCGAGCCATTCGTATTCGAATCGTGCGCGACGGTTATCGATCGTCGGCGTCGGCGCGGGCGGCTTACGCGGTTTGGGCGCGACTGCCGTGGATTTCGCTTTAGGTCCGGCCATTTTCGCTCGGACTTCCCAATCGTTCGCCGGGTTGCAGCGTCCCGCGCACGACGAAGCTGCCCTCTGCCGACGCGAGCAACGTGCCCGCTTCGTCACGGACGCTCGCCTCGATGCCTAACACCGTGCGCCGGTGCCACACCACGTTTCCGCGAACCACGAGCGGCACGTTGATGCCGACCTCTTTGCGGAAGCGCATTTTGAGATCGCCCGTCACGCCGAGAAAGCCGTGCGCGCCCGCTGCATACGCCATCGCTTCATCGAGCACGAGCGCGACGATGCCGCCGTGAGCGACATCGCGCCACCCTTGAAACGACGGCGGAATCGTTACCGACGCGCGCACCGACCGATCGTCTTCGGTCGCGAAAGTCATTTTGAGTCCGATCGGCGAGCGCTGACCGCACCCAATGCAATAGCCATCGTCGATCGGCTTCGCGATACGATCGATCATCAGCTCTTCGCGGGCTCCGACGACGACTTTCCCTCGGTCTTATCGTAATCGCCCGCCTTGATTTTTGCGAGCAGCGTCCGTGCGTAGATCGTGTCGACGTCGTTTGCAACCGCGGCATTGAGGATGCTCGTCGCGCTTTTGAGATCGTGCTGTTCGATGTAGATGCGACCGAGCAACGTGTAGCCATGCTGACCCGCTTCGCCGACGTGCGCGGCATCGAGCGCGATCGCTTTCTTGAGATAGCCGATGGCGGCATCGGACTCGTGCAGATCGTGCAATAGCGATCCGATGTGAAAGTTGATATCGGCATACTGCGGCACGAGATTGGGCACGTCGATGAGATA
>JAYTXC010000105.1:0-8836 GCA_043743145.1 Rhodospirillales bacterium | reverse complement strand
GGTGGCGAGTGCCTCGATGGCATCGACATGCCCGAGTGCTTCGCGGCGGAGCATGAGCGTCGTGCCGTCGTAGGCGACGTAACTTCCGCCGCCTTCGGCCTCGGGCTCGAGCGCTCGCCGCAACGCGTGAAGCGTGACGCGCAAACTCGTCTCGCCGCCCGCACCCGCATCGGGCCATAGATCGGCAATGAGATCGGCTTTGCCGACCGGTCCGTTTGCAACGGCGAGCGCGCGCAGCATCTCGATCGCTTTGCGACGTGACCACACCGCATCGCGCTCGTCGATCGTGCGTTCACCGATCGTGACGTGGAGCGGTCCCACGATGCGCAGGTCGAGTGCGGGCGTGGTGTCGCGCGGGAAGAGCGCGAGTGCGGATGCGGCGGCGGCGGCGAGCGAGGGATCGCGCTCGCGCGCGAGTCCGGCGTAGAGTGCGCGATGCCCATCGACGCGTTTCGCGCCGAGATGCGCGATCGCGCGAACGCGCGCGACGATGGGCGCGCCGCTATCGCTTGCGAGCGCGACGACGGCAGCGTCGCCGGCGAGACGTGCCGCATCGCCGAGGATCGCGCGCGCGCGTGCGACGTGGCAGTCGTTGCGGATCGCCCATGCGAGCACGGCATCGGCGGATCGCGGCGCGGCGCGTAGCGCGAGCGTATCGGTCTCGCACGCGCGCGCAAAAAACTTTTTGAGGCGTGCTTCATCGAGCCGAGCGCCGCGCGCGAGCGCGCCGCACGCGGCGATATCGGCGAGCCGTTCGTAATACGCATCGTGGACGTTTGCGAAGGCGTCGCGGGCCGATTCGAAGCGCGCGCAGGCTGCGTCGTTCTCGCCAGATGCCGCGGCGTGCAACGCGTCGAGAAATTCGACGAGCGCTTGCGCGCGTGGGTCGCCGGTGCGACGCGCGAGCACGCGCGCGGCGCCGATCTCGCGACGACTGGTCCCCCGTTCGCCGACGAGCAGATAGGTCTCGGCGCGGGCGATGCGGATATCGAACGCGGTCGTCGTATTGGGCCACCGTTCGAGCCCGAGTGTCGCACGATCGAGCGCGGCGTGCGCTTCGGCGACGTCGGGCACGTTCTGCGCGAGCGATGCGCGAGCGAGCACGACGTAGGCATCGGGAAGATCGTCGACGTGGTCGTGTGCGAGTTCGTGCTCGACGGCGCGGCGCGCGAGCACGAGCGCGCGCGAAATATCCTCACGCACGTAACATTGTGCCTTCGCCTGTACTTTGAGCGCGCGGCCGATGAGGTAGGCGCCGGGGCCGCCCTGGAGGAGATCTTCGGCGAGTTCGGCGGACTCGAGGGCGCGTTGCCAATGGCCTTGCCAACCATGGATCTCCGCGATCGTCGTGAGAATATCCGAGTGTTGCGTCTGCGATTCGCGTTGCAGGCGTTCGGCGAGCGCGAGATGTGGCGCCGCACGATCGTAATCGCAGCGCGCCGCGTGAACGAGACCGAGCGCGAGCGCGGACATCTTCACATACGTCGAACGCCGGTCGCCCGTGCGTTCCGCATACATGCGCGCATCTTCGCAGAGCGCGAGGCTGCGATCGAACGTGCCGTGTCCGCCGTCGCGCAGATCGTCTGCGAGCATCGCTTCTTCGATCGCACACGTGCATGCGGTCCCGAACTCGCCGATCGCAAGCGCGCTGTTGCGAGCCGCGGCGAAGGTGCGTTCCGCGCCCGCGACATCGCGTAACCGGCGTAGCGCCGTCGCTTCGAATTGTAAGAGTCGCGGTCGTTCGACTTTCACATGGTCGGGAAGTTGGCGTAGGAGCCGTGCGACCGTCTCGGCGCGATCGCCGTAGCGGATCGCGAATTGGACCTGCGCGACGTGATCGGCTGCCGCGAGGAAATCGCCTGCTTCGATGAAATGCGCGACCGCGTCGACGAGTTCGCCGCGTGCTTCGAGATCGCGCGCGTACGCACGGTGCAACGCGCGCAACCCTTCAGCATCTTCGCGCGCGAACGTGGCGAGCAGAAAATCGGCGAAGAGATGATGAAAGCGCGATCGACCGTCGCCGAGCGGCTCGACATAGAGATTACGCTCCGAGAAGCTCTCGATACGGGCCGCCGCATCGTCGCGCCCGAGGACGCGATCGATCGTCGCGGCATCGAGCGCGCGGAAAACGGCGCATTCCAAGAGCGCGCGACGAATCATCGGTGGTTGCGCACGCAAAACTTCGCCTGAAAGATACGCGAAAAGCGACCCGTCATTTGCGTGAATGCCGGTCGGTGCCGCTTCGCACGCCCCACCTTGCGTCGAGAGCCGCAAGGCCATCGCCCAGCCTTCGGAGCGGCGAACAAGCAACGCGATCGCATCGGCGGTACACGGTGATGCAGGCGAGCTCGCGCGATCGGCGAGCAGCGCGCGTGCCTCCCCATCGGTAAAACGGAGGTCGGCCTGGGTGATATCGAGCACGCGGCCCTCGGCGCGCATGCGGACGAGCGGCGCGAAGACGAGCGGATAGCGTGTCGTGATGACGACGTGTGCGCGTGGCGGCAGGCCGCGCAGAAAAGTCCCAAAGAGTTCGCGCACGCCGTCGTGCTCGCTGACGATGTGAAAATCGTCGAGAAAGATCGTCAGATCGCGGTCACGGTCTTCCGTTGCGAGCATCGTTCGATCCAGCAAGCGCGTGGCGAGTGCGGAGATCGCGGGCGTTTCGGCGCACGGGCCCGCGGGGACACCAGCCCGTGTGAGCGCCGCATCAAGCGAGGCGGCGAATGCACCCGGACTCGCGTCGCTATCGTCGAGTGCGAGCCACGCCACGTCGCTGCCTTTCGATGCATGGGCGGCCCACGCACGGAGGATCGTCGATTTTCCGAAGCCTGCCGCCGCCGCAACGATCGTGAGCTGCGTGCGCGCGATCGCTTCCGCACGGACGTCGAGGCGAGGGCGCGGAATCGCTCGCACGTCGACGGGCGCACGAAACTTCATGGCTCGTGACGGCAAGGGGCCCGGCTCGAGGGTCATGCGCAGTGGTGTCGGAGCCCGACTTGAGAAACCTCTGGCTTTTAGCTAGGTTTAATTAACGTCACGAACGAGCTGGGGGTCGGCGACTCGAACCAGCGTTGGGCGTGTGGGCTTTTCGAACTGCGTCCGGTAGAGCCGGGCGTATCGACCGCTGTTCGCAAGGAGCTCCGCGTGCGTGCCACGTTCGACGATGCGACCGCCTTCCACGACGAAGATGACATCGGCCGAGAGAATCGTCGAGAGACGATGCGCGATCACGAGGCTCGTTCGGCCACGCATCGCCTTATCGAAGGCCGCTTGGATGAGTGCTTCGTTCTCACTATCGAGCGCGCTTGTGGCTTCATCGAGGATGAGGATGCGCGGATCCTTGAGGAGCACGCGCGCGATCGCGAGACGTTGGCGCTCGCCGCCGGAAAGCTTGTGGCCGCGCTCGCCTGCGACGGTGTCGTAACCTTCGGGAAGCGATGCGATAAAGTCGTGAATGTTCGCAGCTCGTGCCGCGGCTTCGATATCGGCTTGCGACGCGTTCGCGCGGCCGTAGCGGAGATTGTTCCCGATCGTGTCGTGGAAGAGATACGTCTCTTGCGTTACGATTCCGATGTGCGACCGCAGCGCGTCGAGCGCGACATCGCGCACGTCGATATCGTCGATGCGAATCGTGCCGGATTGCGGCTCGTAGAAGCGCGGCACGAGCTGCGTGATCGTCGTCTTGCCCGCACCCGAAGGCCCGACGAACGCCGCGACCTGGCCTGGCGCGATGTGGAGATCGATGCCGTTGAGCGCCGTGCGATCTGCGCTATAGGAGAAATGCACGTCGTGGAATTTGATGTCACCACGGACGGTCGGAAGCGCGAGGCCCTGCGTCGATTCACCTTCCATATCGAGATATTCGAAGATGCGTTCGAAGACGGCGAGCGCGCTCACGATCTGGACTTGGATGCCGGCGAGTGCGGATGCGGGGCCGTAGAGTCGCCCGAGCAGCGCGACGAACGCGACGATCGTTCCGACGGTGAGGCCCGCGAAGACGACGAGATACCCACCGCCGAGCCAAACGATCGCGGGCCCGACGATGACCATCGCGGCGATTGCGGCGATGAACCAGCGGCCGACCATCGCGAGCTTGATCTCCAGGCCCATCAGATCGTTCGAGACATCGGTAAAGCGCTTAGATTCGAATGCTTCACGAACGAACGATTTGATGAGCGTGATGCCGGAGATCGAGAGCGTCTCTTGCGTGATGCTCTCGATCGCGTCGCGTTTCTCGCGCGTGTCTTTGCGCACGAGGTACATCCGGCGTCCGACCGGCGCGAGCGGAAGCACCATGATCGGCACGACGGCGAGCGCGAGGAGCGAGAGTTTCCAGTCCAAGATAAACATCGTGACGATCGTCGTGAGGATCATCGCGACGTTGGTCACGATCGTGACGAGCGTGCCGGTGACGACGCTGTCGACGTTGTCGACATCGCTCGAGACGCGATTCATGATCTCGCCCGTCTTCGTGTTGGTGAAGAACGAGATCGGCATGCGATGAAGATGCGAGACGAGGCTCGTACGTATATCGCGCATGATGCCTTCGCCAACGAGGGAGTTGAGGTAGCCCTGATAGACGGAGAGGAGGGCCGCGAAGACCGCAGCGACGACCATCGCGCCAACGTCGAACCACAGGCCGTGGATATCTTTGTGCGCGAGCGACGTGTCGATGAGGTGCCGCGTGAAGAGTGCGGGTGCGAGCCCGAGGCCCGACGTGATGAGAATGCAGACGAGCACGAGCGCCTCTTGGCGCCAGTACGGTAAGAAGAGACGGCCGAGGCGGCGCCAGTTTACGGCACGCTTCATACTCGGCTTCTCCGGATTGAAGATGGTCGAGTACATCATGTGATTGGGGGGGCCGCCTACCATCAGTTTCTTTCGACAGGATCGCGTGGGGGGAAGTTGCCGGGCGTCAGCTTTCGGGGAGGCCCTCGAGCGTTTCGCGCGTGCGCCGCGCGATCATCGCGAAGGCGTGTTGCGCCGCATTGGTATCCCCAAGCGCGCCCGCTTGAGCGATGCGCGAGATGCGCTCGAGCGATTCGCGCATATCGTCGGTGGATGTTTTGACGGATGCGGATGCCGGAACGTCGCGCGAAGCGAGCACCTGTGCGGCGGTGGCGATCGAGAAGATTGCCGCGGCAAACGCGAGGCCGCCGTTGATCGCCGCGAGGCCGGGCGCGCGCTCCTCACGCGTTGCGAGCGCTGCCGACGTGACGACGGCACCCGACGCGCACACGAGCGCGGCGAAACTCGATCGCACCAAATTTTGCGATGTCATGCGGGTGTGCGCCGAAGTTCGGCGAGTTCGGAATAGAGTTCGCGTTCGCGCTCGGTGAGGTTTGTCGGGAGCATCCCGATGAGGCGGACGTATTGATCGCCCGCGCCGCCACCCTTGACGCGCGGCATCCCTTTGCCACCAAGTTTTAGCATCTTACTACTCTGCGTCCCCGGCGGTACGGTCACCTCGACGTCGCCCGTCATCGTCGGTACGCGCACCGTCGCACCGAGGACGAGGTCGTAGATGCTGACGGGAAGATTAACGTAGAGATCGTCGCCTTTGCGTTCGTACGTGGCGTCGGCTTTCACGACGACATCGAGAAAAAGATCGCCGCTCGGGCCGCCGCCCGAGCCACGGCCGCCTTGCCCCGCCAGTCGAATGCGCATGCCATCGCGCACGCCTTTGGGCACGGTGACGTCGAATTTTTTCGCGACGATCACCCGGCCCGTGCCGTGGCACTGCGGGCAGATGCTATTGTTGAGGACGCCCGTGCCGTTGCAGCGCGGACACGCATCTTCGATCGAGAGCGAAACCGATTTCGGCCCGCCCGCGTACGCTTCGGCGAGCGAGACATCCAGGGACGCATCGAGATCGGTGCCGCGCTGCGCGAATTGCCCGCCACGCCGCCCCGGTTGCCCGGCGCCTGAAAAGAACGAATCGAAGAAATCCGAGAAGCCGCTCGCGCCGCCCGCGCCGGCGAACGGATCGCCGCCGGCACTACCGGAGCGGTAGCCACCGGCTTGTTGTTGTTGCGCTTCGCGGTAGCGTCGTTGCGCTTCGGCCTGCGCTTGCGCCTGTTCCCAATTGCTGCCGAGCGCGTCGTACTTCTTGCGCTTTTCGGAATCTCCGACGACCTCGTAGGCCTCGGAGATTTCCTTGAAGCGCTCTTCGGCTTTTTTCGGGTCGTTCGGATTCGCGTCGGGATGCAGTTTCTTCGCGAGCCGACGGTAGGCCGATTTAATCTCTTTCTCGGGTGCGTTTTTCGCGACACCGAGAACGTCGTAGTAATCTTTGTACTTCAACGCATTATGAGTCGGTGCGCTTGGCGACAATCACCATCGCGGGGCGCAGCAATTCTTCTCCCAAGCGGTATCCGCGTTGCACGTCTTCAACCACGACGTCGTCGTCGTGTTCGCTCGTTTCGCGCGTCGCGATCGCTTCGGCGACGTGCGGATCGAACGGTTTACCGACCGTGTCGATCGCGACGACACTTTCGCCGACGAGCAGATTTTCGAAACTGCGTAACGTCGCGCCAAGCCCCCCGCGCAGACCTTCGCTATCGTCGAAGGCGAGCGCGCGCTGGAGATTATCGAGCACGGGCAAGAACTTTGCGAGGAGCGCTTTGCGGTGCGAGACGAGACGTTCGTCGGCGGAGCGCATCGCGCGTTTGCGGACGTTGTCGATTTCGGCACGCGCGTAGGCGAGTTCGTTCAAACGCTCGCTCGCAAGCGCGTTCGCCGCGTCGCGTTCCGCGCGGAGATCGACGTCGCTAGTTTCGAGTTCGGGTTCGCCCGGATGCGAGGTTTCGGTCGCGGCATCGTCGTGAGACGCCGCGGCCGACGGGTCGTGCGGCGCGCTTGCGTGCGCCGTGGCCGTTGCTTCGGTTTCCATGAACACTCCACAGAGGCGCGCGAACGGCGGTGAAGCCGGACGCGCGCGACGCTACAAGATTATTTCGCTTCTTTGAATTCCGCGTCGATGACATCGTCGGCATGCGGTGCCGTCGACTCTTCGTGCGGTGCACCGGTGCCGTTGGTCGAACCGTTCGCGCCATTCGCACCTGCTGCGGCGCCCGTCTTTTGGTACAGGGCTTCAGCAAGTTTGAACGATGCCGCTTCGAGGGCGTCGGTTCCGGTCTTCACTTCCGCGACGGTTCCGTTTTCGCTAACGCGATGCAGTTCCGCCAGCGCCTTCTCGACGTCGGCCTTGGCCGTCTCGTCGAGCTTGTCGCCGATCTCTTTGAGCGATTTTTCCGTGGAGTAGATGAGGCTGGAAGCCTTGTTGCGCGTCTCGGCCTCTTCTTTTTTGCGCGCGTCGTCGGCCGCGCTCGATTCGGCGTCGCGAACCATGCGATCGACTTCTTCTTTGGAGAGATTCGTCGTCGCAGTGATCGTGATCGTCTGCTCTTTGCCCGTGCCGAGGTCTTTTGCCGAGACCGCCACGATGCCGTTGGCATCGATGTTGAACGAGACTTCGACCTGGGGGATACCGCGCGGTGCGGCGGGGATGCCTTCGAGGCGGAATTGGCCGAGCGCCTTATTGTCGCGCGCCATTTCGCGTTCGCCTTGGAAGATCGCGATATCGACTGAGGTCTGGCCGTCTTCGGCCGTGGTGAAGACCTGCGATTTCTTCGTCGGAATCGTCGTGTTGCGATCGATGAGCTTCGTGAAGACGCCGCCGAGGGTTTCGAGGCCGAGTGAAAGCGGGGTGACGTCGAGCAAGACGACGTCGCGAACTTCGCCCGCGAGTACGCCGGCTTGAATCGCGGCGCCGATGGCGACGACTTCGTCGGGGTTGACGGATTGGTTGAGCGTCTCTTTGCCCGTGAGCTTTTTCACGAGTTCGGCAACGAGCGGCATACGCGTCGATCCACCGACCATCACGACTTCGTCAATCGCATTGACGTCGATCTTTGCGTCGCTGAGCGCATCTTTGAACGGCTTGATCATGCGATCGGTGAGATCGCTGACGAGGCGCTCGAAATCGGCGCGGGTCAACGTGATGTCGAGATGCTTCGGTCCTGAAGCATCGGCCGTGATAAACGGCAGGTTGATGTTCGTCTGCGGGAGCGATGAAAGTTCGATCTTCGCTTTTTCCGCAGCTTCGGTCAGACGCTGGAGCGCTTGCTTGTCGCCGGAGAGATCGATGCCCTGATCCTTGCGGAACTCTGCAACGAGCCAGTCGACGACCTTCTGGTCGTAATCGTCGCCGCCGAGCAGCGTGTCGCCCTTGGTGGATTTGACTTCGAAGACGCCGTCGCCGACTTCGAGGATCGAGATATCGAACGTGCCGCCGCCGAGGTCCCAAACTAAAATTGTCTCGGAGCCTTTTTTATCGATGCCGTATGCGAGCGCCGCTGCGGTCGGTTCGTTGATGATGCGTAAGACTTCGAGGCCCGCGATGCGGCCCGCGTCTTTGGTCGCTTGGCGCTGCGCGTCGTCGAAATAGGCGGGGACGGTAATGACCGCTTTGGTGACGCGTTCGCCGAGGTACGTCGATGCGTCGTTGACAAGTTTTTGGAGGACCATCGCCGAGATCTCTTGCGGCGTGTAGTCTTTGCCGTCGATTTTGGTCGGATGACTCGTGCCCATATGGCGCTTAATCGATTTGATCGTGCGCTCGGGATTGGTGACGGCCTGGCGCTTCGCGAGCTGGCCGACGAGCCGTTCGCCTGTTTTCGTGAAAGCGACGACGGATGGCGTGGTGCGCGCACCCTCGGAGTTCGCGATGACGACGGGCGTTTGCCCCTCCATAACAGCGACGACGGAATTTGTCGTGCCGAGGTCGATTCCGACCACTTTAGCCATGTTGTGAAGTCTCTTTCCGATCGGTCGC
>JAYTXC010000104.1:0-30303 GCA_043743145.1 Rhodospirillales bacterium | reverse complement strand
GACGAGCGCGCCCGCACGCATCGCGTCGCGCACCGCATTCGCCGTCATCGCTTTCGGCTTCGGGAGCGCATCGAGGCCGATGGCACCATGGCGATTCATCTCCGCATCGAGTGCGAAATATGCGGGCTGTTCCGGAAGCGCCGTCGTCATCAGCGAGATAAACGCGTCTTTGCTCATCGGCACAAGCGCGTAATTCGATACGCGTTGCGCCCCGATTGTCGATGAGCGTTCTTGCGACATGCTGCGGCCGCAGAGCGAACCCGCACCGTGCGCGGGATAGACTTCGACGGCATCATCGAGTCGCAGCAACTTATCGTGCAACGAATCGAAGAGCATCCCCGCCATGTCGGATGCGGAGAAGCCTTTGCTGCCGACGAGATCGGGTCGACCGACGTCGCCGATAAAGAGCGTATCACCCGTGAGCACGCGCACCGGTTGCGCGTCGTCGGCCGTGTCGGAAACGACGATTGAAATGCCTTCGGGCGTATGGCCCGGCGTTTCGAGGATATCGAAACGTAGCGAACCCACATCGATCCGATCGCCATCGGCAACCGGAATATGCGGAAACGTCGCCGCAGCACGACGGCCAAAGACGATCTGCGCGCCCGTTCGCGCGGCGAGTTCGCGATGGCCGCTCACGAAATCGGCATGCACGTGCGTCTCGAAAATGTAGCGAATCTCGAGGCCCGCTTCGCGCGCCGCTTCGACATAGGTATCCACGTCGCGTTGCGGATCGACGACGGCGCCAACACCGTCACTGCCGATGAGATACGATGCGTGCGCGAGACACCCGAGATAGAACTGTTTGAAATACATGATGACTCCTACGCGTGGTTCGCGTTACGATTGAGAGGAAGACCCGCTTCGTCCCAGGCGATGATCCCGCCGTCGACGTTAAAGACGTTAGAGAAGCTGTGGGATTGCTCGAGCAACTCGCGCGCTTTTTCGCTGCGGCGACCCGATCGGCAAAAGAGCAACACGTCGCGATCCGTCGGGATTTCGGCGATACGCATTTCGATTTCGGGAAGTGGAACGTGGAACGAACCCGCGACGTGGACTTCCGCGAATTCATCGTCGTCGCGAACGTCGACGATAAGTGCGCCCAAACTCGCGCGTTCGGAGGCTTCCAAACAGGTAACGTTCATGATCTGATTCATTCCCTTACTTTACGTGAATTGGAAAGACGCCCGATGCGCTCGCGCCGACGAAGAGCCCGACGCCCATCACGAACACGGCAAAGATTTGCTTGAGCTGTTGCTGTGCGAGGCGGTTCCCGATCGCAACGCCCGCGAAATTCCCCGCGATCCCACCGATCACGAAGAGCGCCGCGATGGACCAATCGATCGCGCCATCCGAGGCGTGCGCGACCAGACTCGACGCGCTATTGAGCGCGATCACGAAGAGCGACGTCGCGATCGCGTTACGCATCGGGACGCCGAGGAGAAAGACCAGCGTCGGAACGATCAAGAAGCCACCACCGACGCCGAGAAAGCCCGTCAGGAAGCCGAGACCGAAGCCCGACGCAACGACGATCAGTGGCTTCGGCGCGGGCGCGGAACTATCGGCCGTTCCGCGCCCGCGGAACATCGCGGCCGCAGCAACGAGCATCGTCGCTGCAAAGAGCATGAGCAACACATTTCCCGGAACCAAGCGCGAGAGCAGCGAGCCCGGTACCGCGCCGAGAAGCCCGAACGCGCCGAGGATCGCACCCATCTTCCACCGCACGAGTGCGCGCTGGGCCGCAGCGCTTTGCGCCGCGATCGCACCGACGATTGCAAGTGACGTCGCAATTGCGGGATGCACGCCCTCGCCCACGACGTACACGAGCAACGGGAGCGTGATGATCGAGCCGCCGCCGCCCGTGAGGCCGAGAGCGAGCCCGATGACGAGCCCGAGGCCCAAATCGCCCGAAAGGTTCATGGGCCGATCATACGCCCGGGCGTGCGGGCGCGCATAGCCGCACGCTATCGTCAGAGATGATGGTCGATATCGACCACGCCGAGGAAGTCGGCGCGCGAACGCGGATGTGGCGATATGAGAAAATCACGCGCGATGCGATCGGTCTTAGACTGCACGCTGCTCGAGACGTTCATACGTGTCGCCGATCTTGGGAATATTTCGGCTGCCGCGCGGTCACTTTTTATCGCGCAATCGGCCGTTTCGATGCAGATGACGCAACTCGGACGCGCCGCCGCGACACCGCTCCTCGAACGCGTTCACGGGCGCTGGAAACTCACGGCAGCCGGCGTCATCTTTTACCGACGCGCGCGCGAAGTGCTCGCGATGGTCGACGATCTCGAGCGCGAGATCGACGATGCCTCAGCCAAGATCGCGGGCCACATCGTCATCGCATCGACGCGGACCGTCTCCGATACGATTCTCGCAACGATCGTAGCCGGATTTACGCGCGCACACCCCGATATCAGACTCGATATCGCCGCGGGTAATCGGCACGACGCTGAGATGCATCTCGCGGCCGACGATATCGATGGCGCACTCGTCGCCCTCCCGATCGGCGGCAAGTCGCTCCGTGTGAGCCCGCTCGTGAACGATCGTCTCGCCCTCGTCGTTCCTGCCGCTCATCCGCTCGCGACGCGCGCGTCGATTCCATTCCGCGCGTGCGCGAGCGAAGCGTTCGTGATGTTCGAATCGGGATCGGGCGTACGTGCGATCCTCGAAGAACGCTTGGGCGAACGCTTCGACGCACTCGACGTGCGACTCGAACTCACGAGCAACGACGCGCTCATACGCTGCGTCGAAGCGGGCATCGGGCTCACGTTTCTCCCCGAGCGCGTTGCGCTGAAATGGATACCCAATACGCCGATCGCGATGATCGGGATCGACGATGTCGACCTCACCCGAACCCTCGCCTTCGTCGCGACCGAAGGACGCGCCCCATCCGCCGCCCTCGCCACGTTCGAGACGTGGCTCCAGGAAAACGTTACCGTCCCTTAAGAATCGCCGACCGACGGTAACGACGACGGTGCCGGTAACGCATACGGCGCGGCGAATTGGCGATGGAGCCACGATCCGACGAGAAACGTACCGACGAAAAGGAACGCGTCGGGTGCGAGCCGTCCGAGCGACACGATTCCCGGGCCCGGACAGTAGCCCGAGAGGCCCCACCCAATTCCGAATATCCCCGCACCGACAAGGAGGCGTCTGTCGATACGCCCGGCGGGAGACGCTTCGAAGGCAACATCGAAGATCGGTTGCGACATCTTCGGCACGAAGCGAAAGCCGACGACCGTCACGGCGACCGCTCCGCCGAGCACGAAGAGCAGACTCGGATCCCAGTTTCCGAAAATGTCTAGAAAGCCGAGCACCTTTGCGGGAATCGCCATCTGCGAGATCGCGAGCCCGAGGCCAAAGAGGAAACCGCACCCGAGCGCGCTCAATCGTTTAGCCATTAACGAATGCCGCCATAATGATGCACGGCGAAGACCGTCATGATGCCCGTTGCGATGAAGACGAGAACGGCGGAGAGCGAACGCGTCGACAACCGTCCGAGACCGCAGACCCCGTGCCCGCTGGTACAACCGTTGCCGAGCGACGTTCCGAACCCGACGAAAACCCCGCCGACGGCGACGAGCGCGAGTGCCGCGCCCGTGATGGGAGCGACGGGCGCCGGATGTGCCACGAGCGTCCAGATCGCGCCCGCAATCACCAGTCCCGCAGTAAAGAGGCCGTCCATCGCGCGATCGGGTTCCGCGAAAGCGACGCCACGGACGATGCCGCTAATCCCGGCGTATCGGCCCGTTAGCACGAGATAGACGAGTGTCGCGACGCCGATGAGCAAGCCACCGATGAGTGCGGAGCCGGGTGTAAAGTGATCCAAGCGAATCCTCGCAAGCGACGATGAGTACGAAACGTGTTCGTCTTCGCGACCGATCCCGAAGGCACTCTGACACGCATCCTCGATCTCGCGATAGCGGCCATCGCGAATTGCTTACGCCGGGCGGCGCCCGATCATCGTCATCGCCATCATCGTCATCGCGGTCTCGCCGTTTTGGTTGACGAGTTCCATCATATTGGTCAGCACGCCACGATCGGGCTTACTCATCGACGCTTTCGCGATCATCGTCGTGCCGAAAAGCGTGAGCGCGTCGCCCGGCCGAACGGGTTTCTTCCAGCGAATTTCGTCGACACCGGGCGAACCCAAGCTCACCGAATCGAGCAAAAAGCCATCGCAGATGAGGCGCATCGCAATCGAGCACGTATGCCAGCCGCTCGCGATGATACCACCGAAGATCGATGCTTCGGCCGCCGCTGTATCGACGTGAAAGAGTTGCGGATCGAAATCGCGTGCGAAGCGGACGATCTCATCTTCGGTGACACTGCACGTTCCGAACTCGCGGCGCTGACCGATCGGGAAATCTTCGAAATACAACATCGCCCTACGCCTTTGCACCGGCAACAGGCGCCGTATCGATACCGAGAATCGCGAGATCGTCGCTCCCATGACCCGCAGCGATGAGCGAGTCCATCCGCGCGACGATCGCGGGAAGCGCGTGCAATGTGAGCCCACCGGCGGCCGCCGTCTCGGTCATCAGCCGCGCATCTTTGCGCGCCATCGTGAGTTCGAAGCGCGGCAAGAAATCGCCATCGGCCATCATCTTTCCGCGAAGTTCGATCGCCGCCGTCGGCTTGAAATGTTCGAAGAGTTCGAGCGTCTCGCGCGCGCTCAGTCCCGCACCGCCCGCCGTCGCGAACGCATCGGCGAGACCCGCCGCAATGAAAAACAACATCTCGTTGCCCGCAAGCTTCAGTGCTGCAGCTTTTTCAGAGCGCTCGCCGACGAACCAGAGGTGGCCCGTCATCTTTTCGAGATCGGCGCGCACGCGATCGTAGTCGGCCTGCGATCCTGCGACCATCATCATGCCTGCAGCATCTCGCGCGGCCGCGGGTCCCATGAAGACCGGTGCGTGTACGAACGCGATGCCACGCTCGCGCATTCGCGTGAATCGCGCGATCGTCGGATGTGGCGCGACCGTCGTGTGATCCACGACGATCGTACCCGGCTCGATCGCATCGATGATCGTATCGAGCATCGCATCGACCGACGCATCGTCATTGAGCATGAAATGAATCCGCTGTGCGCCGCGCAAGGCTTCACATGGGTCTTCGGACGCGCGCGCGCCGAAGCGCTCGAGGGATTTCGCTTTCGCAAACGTGCGATTCCACACCGTGACCGATTCGCCGCGCTTGCAGAGCGCTTCGACGAATCCCGATCCCATGAGCCCCGAGCCATACCATGCAATGTGTGCCATGCCGAGCGATTTCGCGAACGCGACACGACGTCCCGGTAACGTCGGCTTTAGGTGCGCGGTTGCGATTCGATGAGCACGGGCGTCCGGCGCGGTCGCGGGATGCCCGTAATCGTCGGTCGCGGCATCGGAACGGATGTCGGTGCGAATGTCGACACCGTGCCGGGCTCGGGCGGCACGTATGGCGCGGGTGCGAAGGGTGCGATTGCGCCTGGCACGATCGAGAGAAAGAGCGTCCGCGCGCGTGCGTCGTACGCAACACTCGCACCGAGTGCGCGAGCGAGCGGCGCGAGCGGGATTCTCGCAACGCTTGGGGGGACACACGTGGCGATGGAACATGCAGGGTCGTCACCCGGCGACGCGCAGCTCTGGGGACCGAGACGCACGATGAGTTCGCGCGCACCGCGCGAGATGCGAATGCTCGCACCATCGCCGATGCAATCGATGCGTTCGGCGAGATCGCGCACGAACGGGTCGAGCGGTGCCATCGTCACGCCGTGCACGATCGTCGCCGGAACCGACGCGTCGATCCGACGGCCGTTGATAACCACCGTTACGATCGCATCGGCCACGGCATCCGCGATCACGCGCGGCCCCCACGCATAGTGCGAACGATTGCCGTGTTCAAAGCTGCGGGATATCGCTTCGCCGCCGACGGCTGTGCGTTCTTCGCGCAAGCCCTTGCGTTCAACGCCGTCTTCGCCGTATTTCCGATCGTCATTCTTACCGTCGCGGCACTCGCGTCGATCTTCGGCGGTAAGGCGGGCGAGGCCGATACGCGCGCGCTCATCGCGAGCGTCGCACCCGGCATCCAAGACGTGCTGTACGAAAACATCAGCCAGATCGTTGCGTTCCGCGGGCTCTCCGGCGCGATCGCCGTCGTCGCGCTCCTATGGTCGGGCAAGAATCTCTTCCAAGGCCTCGCCTATTCACTCAACCGCGCGCTCGGCGTGCCCGACGGCCGACCGTTCGTCGCCGATATCTTGGTCGCGCTCGTCATGCTTCCGATCATCGGCACCCTCTTTATCATCGCGACGATCGTGCCGCTGGGCATCACGTTCGTCGTGACCTACGGCGGGTTCCGCCACGCCGAAATCCTTACACAGGTCGTCGGCTACGCCACGGGCGTCATCTTGATTTTCGTCATCGCCGTCGTGCTCTACACCTACCTGCCAAACCGAAAGGTCGGCCCGGGTTTCGCGATTCCCGGCGCCATCTTCGTAACGGTCGCCTGGGAGATCGCCCAAGTCGCATTCGCCATCTACACCTCACACGTGGATTTTCGCCACGTTTACGGCGCACTCGCCGCGCTCGCACTCCTGCTCGTCTGGTTCTATTATATGGCGTCGATCTTTCTCTTCGGCGCGCAGCTCAGCGCGCAGTGGGCCGAGCAGCATTCATAGGTCATTCATCGAGTAAGCCCGGAGGCAACTCGGTGGTAATCGTTCGCTCCGCAGGATCGATACGTTTGATAAAGGCCTTTACCATCGGTACGAGCGCGCGTTGCGCTCCGACGACCAAACAGTCTTGTGCGGGAAAATGCTGCACCGCGACCACTTCTCCGAGGTCGAGACCCATCGTATCGACCAAGTGCATCCCGACGAGTTCGGCATCGAGAAACTCGCCCGGCCCGAGTTTGGTCGCACCCGCTTCACCGTAGAGTTCCGCCCCGACGATCTCGCGCGCAGCCTCGGGTGTCGTAATGCCGTCGAAGGCGAGCAAGAGCCGCTCGTGGTGGCGTCGCACGCTCGCGCAGCGTAATTCGCGGGCGCCGGAAGCCGAGCCCACCGCGACGACCGTTCCGGCGTCGAACGCGTGCTCGCCGAACGCGGTCGGCAAAAACTTTATCTCTCCGCGAACGCCGAAGACGCCCGTGAGTTTGCCGAGGGCGACGCGCCTGGCTGCGTTCACGAACGTCGACGGATCTACGGGATTATCGTTGTAAGCGGTTAGGATGATTCCGGTGCGTCGTCGTGCGCGGTCGCGTGCTGCGGCGCGACGGGCGCATCGAGTTCATCGAGATCGTCGTCGTCATCGTCATCGCCATCGACGATGTCGACGGTCACGCGGCCCTCGGCGCCGGCGCGGACGATCGTCCGCAGCGCTTGGGCGACACGACCACCGCGGCCGATGACTTTGCCGAGGTCGTCGGGATCGACTTCGAGTTCGAGAACCGCACCGCGTTGATCGGGATGGAGTTCCACGTACACGGCATCGGGCTTACTCACGAGCTTCTTTGCGAGAAATGTGAGCAAATCGACCGCGCGCGGATGTGCGATTTCATCGGGAAGCGGATCGCGCTTGACGGGCTCGCGACGCCGGAACGGGCGGCGTTCGGCGCCGGGTACGCCCGGCATCGGCGGCGTGAGGGGGCCGTTGCCGCCTTCGCGACCACCGCGCCTGCGGATCGGGCGCTCGTCTTCGGGTTCGATCTCATCGATGATCGTCTCACCCGTCGAAATCGTACGCGCGCCGAGCGTGGACGTGCGTTCGTCATCTTCGGCAACCGGATCGCCGAAAAGGCCGAACTCGTCGTCGAAGGCGCTCATCGCCTAGCTCGCGCTCTTATCGGACTTCGGCTTGCGCTTGACTTCGGAAATCGGGCCGCGCTCGACGAGGCCTTTGGCCGCAAGAAGGCGCCGCACGGGATCCGAGGGCTGTGCGCCCTTGGCGAGCCATATTTTGACTTTTTCTTCGTCGATAACGATCGTTTTCGGTTCCGTGCGTGGGTTGTAGTGGCCGAGGATCTCGATGAATCGACCATCGCGCGGCGCGCGGGCATCGGAAACGACGAAGCGGTACGTCGGCTGTTTCTTTGCGCCCATGCGGCGCAGGCGGATTTTGACCATGGTGTCCTGTCGTGCTCTCTTTAGTCTGCGGGTGTGCCCCAAGCGGATGCGCTCGGGGAAATCTGAAGGTCGGCGCTACCGGCCGCCGAGGCCGGGCATGCTCGGCATTTTGGGGCGCTTGCCGCTACCGAGCTGTTTCATCATCGCCTTGGACTGCTCGAAGTTCTTTACGAGCTTGTTCACGTCGGAGACGTGCGTTCCGCTTCCCAAGGCAATCCGGCGGCGTCGCGAGGCATTGAGGACATCGGGACGGCGGCGCTCCAGGCGCGACATCGAGCAGATGATCGCTTCGACGCGACCGATATCTTTTTCGTCGATCTCGAAATCTTTGGGTAGCGCTTTCGACATGCCCGGAATCATCTTTAGGATATCCGTCATCGAGCCCATCTTGCGCACGGTGCGAAGTTGATTCAGAAAATCGTCGAGCGTAAATTCGTTTTTGCGAAACTTCGCTTCGAGATCTTTTGCCTGTTCGACGCTGTAGAGGTTTTGCGTCTTCTCGATGAGCGTAAGCACGTCGCCCATGCCCAAGATGCGCGATGCGAGCCGGTCGGGATAGAACGGCTCCATCGCCGAGAGCTTCTCACCGACACCCACGAACTTGATCGGTGCACCCGTAATTTTATAGATCGAGAGCGCCGCACCACCGCGTGCATCGCCATCCATTTTCGTCAGGATGATACCCGTGATGCCGAGGCGTTCGTTAAACACTTTCGCGACGGCGGTCGCCTCTTGACCCGTCATTGCATCGGCAACGAACAAAATCTCGGTCGGCTTCACCGCCGCCTTGATCGCTTCGAGTTCGCCCATGAGCGTGTCGTCGATTTGTAATCGTCCCGCGGTGTCGACGATGACGGTCGGGATGCCGAGCCGCTTCGCTTCGGCAACGCCGTTTCGCGCGATCGCGACGGGATCGTTGGATTCGTCGGCATAGACCGGCAGATCGATCTGCTTGCCGAGCGTCTGCAACTGCGCGATCGCAGCGGGACGATAGACGTCGGCTGCGACGAGCAACGTGCGGCGGCCCTGTTCTTTGAGCCGCAGCGCGAGCTTGCCCGTGTGCGTCGTTTTTCCCGAGCCCTGAAGGCCGACCATCATGTAGACGGTCGGTGGCGCGTCGGCAAATTGCAATCGCGCTTGCGCGCCGCCCATGAGCGTCACGAGTTCGTCGTGAACGATCTTGATCACCGATTGTGCCGGCGTCAGCGACGCGAGCACCTCGGCTCCGACGGCCTGTTCTTTGATCGCTGCAACGAACGATTTGGCTACGGATAAATTGACGTCGGCTTCGAGGAGCGCGATGCGAACTTCGCGCGCCACATCGTTGACGTCGGATTCCGTGAGCGTGCCGCGACTTCCAAGACGCTGGAAGATCGCTCCGAGACGTTCGCCGAGCGCTTCGAGCAAGTCTAAGCCTTCGGCGGTGTCGCGTCGATCTTCGACACGGCGTCGCCAACGGTCTTGATCTTTTCCGCTTCTTCGTCGGGAATATCGATATTGAATTCGGTCTCGAACGCCATGACGAGCTCGACGAGGTCGAGTGAGTCCGCGCCGAGATCGTCGGTAATTGACGCTTCCGTCGTGACTTCGGCCTCGTCGACGCCGAGTTGTTCTGCGATGATTTTCTTGACCTTATCGAAGGTCGTACCGGTTGCTTCCGCCATGGATCTCCCTCGTGAAGCGCGCCGCTACGGCGCGCGGTTACATCAAAAAGCCGCCGTCAACAACGATCGTTTGACCGGTTACGTACCGGGCGGCATCCGAGCATAAAAATGTGACGACCCCACTCACGTCTTCGGGGCTTCCCGCTCGTCCGAGCGGGATCGTGGCCAAGTAGTGAGCGCGCGCCTGCTCCGGCATCGATTCGGTCATTGCCGTCTCGATCAAACCCGGCGCGACGGCGTTGACTCTTACGTTCCGCGAGCCCAACTCCTTCGCTACGGACTTTGCGAGACCGAGCAGCCCGGCTTTCGAGGCCGCGTACGCGGCTTGCCCTGCGTTGCCCGCAACGCCGACGATACTCGAGACGAGGACGATCGATCCGATGCGTTGCTTCATCATCGGCTTTGCCACGGCGGTACAGAGAAAGAATGCCGACTTGAGATTGACGTCGAGCATGCGATCGATATCCGCGGGCTTCGCGCGCATGATGAGCCCGTCGACGGCCTGCCCCGCATTCGCGACGGCGATATCGACACGACCGAATTCACGTTGCGTTTGCGCGACGAATGCGTCGACGGCGCTCGGGTCGGCGACGTCGGCGACGATCGTAAGGATGCGCGCACCTTCGCGCACAGCTCGCGCTTCGGTCGCCGTCGCTTCGAGCGCCGCGAGATCGCGACCGACGATCGCGACATCGGCACCATGGCGCGCGAGGTCGACGGCGATCGCGCGTCCGATTCCGCGGCTCGCTCCCGTGACGAGCGCGGTGCGACCAGTAAGGTGGCCGCTCATGCCAGACTTCCGGCGGCAACGAGCGCGTGCAGTTTTTCCACGCCGCGTTCGTCGCCGACGTGCATCGCTTTCGGCGCGCCATCGAGGCGTTTGAACAGCGGCGCGAGCACGGCCGATCCGCCGAATTCGACGATGAGGTCGAGACGTTCGGCGACGAGCCGCTCGGCCGTTGCGTGCCACAAGACTTCGTCGGTTATCGAACGCACGAGGTTCGTGCGGATCGTTGCGACATCGGCGTAGGGACGTGCATCGACATTGGAGATCACGGGAAAGCTCGGCAATGCAACGGTCGCTGCGGCAACGATCGGGGCGAACCGTTCGCGTGCGGGAAACATCAAGTCGCTATGCCAGGCGCCTGAGACATTGAGCGGCACGACGCGTTTCGCGCCAAGCTCCAGCGCATAGTCGCCCGCAACCGCGACCGCATCACGGTCGCCGCTAATGACGATCTGACCGGGCGCATTGAAATTCGCGAGCGCCACGCGGCCTGCGGATCGCGCGCGAGCGACCGCCTCGCGAAGCTTTTCCGGTTCGAGGCCGAGGACCGCCGCCATGGCGCCTGGTGCGCGTTCGGCTGCGTCTTGCATCGCAAGGCCGCGTTCGCGCACGAGCGCGAGTGCGTCTTCAAACGTAAGTGAACCCGCGAGTGTAAGACTGCAGAATTCGCCGAACGAATGCCCAGCACTCGCAACGACGCCGAACGCTTCGCCGAGGGCGCACGCGAGGGCATAATTCACGACGTAAATCGCGGGCTGACTAAATTGCGTTTCGCGGAGCCGCTCTTCGGGACCATGTCGAACGAGCTCGAGGAGATCGTAGCCGAGCACGACCTGCGCGCGGCGAAAAAGATCCGCTGCGATGGGAAACCGTTCTGCAATCGCACCGCCCATGCCGACGGCCTGCGATCCTTGCCCGGGGAAGACGACGCCGACGCGCATCACGCGCTCCACCGCCACGCGATCGAACCCCAAGAGAGGCCGCCGCCAAAACCGGTAAAGAGGATGAGATCGCCTGGTTTCATGGCGTTGTTCTCGATCATTTCCGAGAGCGCGATCGGAATCGTCGCCGAAGACGTGTTGCCATATTTCTCGATATTGATAACGACTTTTTCACGATCGACTTCGAGTCGCTTCGCCGCCGCTTCGATGATCCGCAGATTCGCCTGATGCGGAATGACCCACGAAATGTCGTCAGTCGTAAGGCCGGCGGTCGCGATCACATTCTTCGATGTTTCGACCATTTTGTTCACGGCGTATTTAAAGATCTCGCGACCGCTCATAAACATCTTGTTTTTGTGCGTGGCCATCAATTCGGGCGTAATCGGATTGCGCGATCCGCCCGCTTCCACGCAGAGCATATCGGGGTTGCTTCCGTCGGAACCGAGTTCGCAGGCAAGAAACGAATCCGAGGCCATCTCGGTCCGCTCGACGATTACCGCGCCCGCACCATCGCCAAAAAGAATCGCCGTTCCGCGATCCGTCATGTTCGTGATTCCCGAAAGCTTTTCGGCACCGATGACCATCACGCGGGCGAAGATCCCCGCGCGGATAAAGCTGGCGGCCGTCGAGAGGGCGTAGATAAATCCGCTGCAGGCGATCTCGAGATCGAAAGCCGCTTTGCCGACCGCATCGAGATTTGCCGCGACGATACAGGCGGTCGCGGGAAATTGATAATCCGGCGTCACGGTTGCGACGATAAAGCAATCGATGTCGCGACCGTCGAGCCCAGCACGGTCGAGCGCATGCTGCGCGGCGATCGTTGCGAGGTCGCTTGCGGCCTGATGCGGTTCGGCATAGCGACGCTCGCGCATTCCCGTGCGCGAGACGATCCACTCATCCGACGTTTCGAACATTTCTACGAAGTCCGCGTTGCGCATCACGCGTTCGGGGACGTAATGCCCGACCCCGGTGATCCGGGCGCCGAAAGGGCCCGAAGCCGACTTATTGGTGGTTATGGCCCGCGTGCTCGTCCTTCACCGCAACGACCTGGCGGCCGTCATAGAAGCCGCAGTTCATGCAGACGAAGTGCGGACGCTTCGCCTGATGGCATTGCGAGCACTCGACGACGGTGACGGGAGAGAGCTTCCAATTCGCGGCGCGGCGGCTGCGCGTTTTGGATCGCGGGGTCTTCCATGTCGGATTTGCCATGAGATCGTTTTACTCCGGGGGCGTGCAGCGGCAGTTCGGGTCGGCTTTGAAGCCACATTTCGTGCAGAGTCCCGTGCAATCTTCATGGCACAGGAGCACGATCGGTAGCGCGGAGTCGACGAGTTGCCGCACGAGGTCCTGTAGGTCGAGTTCATCGCCCACGAGGACGTTGCTCTCGCCGAGTGGGTCGTCGTTCTCGCTCGGCGGGTCGAATCGTTCTTCGACGTCCACGATGAGCGGGAGACGGACGTCGTCGAGGCAGCGGGCACAGGTACCCTCCGCCACGCCAGATATGGTTCCATTGAGGTCGAGCCCGGTGCCCGCGCGCCGGATGCGGAGCGAGACGTCGAGCGGAGCTTCGAAGCGATAGCTGGCGAACTCGTCGAGTTCGATCGCCTCGAGGACGTGGAGTTCACGACCGGTATGAAGGACGCCGCCGACGCCGACGTTCGTACGAGGATCCTTCATGATGGGCGCGTTTCCGTATCCTAGGGATAGCCTGAACGCCTCGCGGTGGCCCGCCGAAGCGAGACACGCGAGGACAACCCCCCAATAATACGGGGTGGGTCAACCCTTGTCAACGCGAGGCGCCGTCGCGACCGCAACGTGAACCGCCAACTACCGAACGGAGGTCACGTTGAACGTTTCATTCGGCACGCAGATCGAAGCAGCCGCAACTGCACATCATCTCGACCCGCGGCTTCTCGCGGCGATCGCCGCTCAGGAGACCGGTGGTCCCGGCGCAAACTCCGGGCGGAACGTCGTCGGCGACGGCGGCCACGGCCACGGTATCTTCCAGATCGACGACCGGTCGTGGGGCTTCGCACGAACGGCCGCCGCGATGGATCCGGGCAAAAACGCCGAGATGGCCGCGACGATCCTCGAAGACAACCTTCATCGCTATGGCGGCGACCTGCGCGCGGCGCTCTCCGCGTACAACAGTGGCTCGCCGACGGCGGCGGGGACAAAGACGACCTGGGGCGACAAACGCGTCCTCGGATATGCCGATTCCGTGCTGCGGCATTACGGTGCCATCGCCCACGGCGTGCCCCCCGTTTCGGCGACCGCTACTGCACCAACGCTGCATGAATCCTCGCTTGTCGAGCGCGTCCTCGCGTCGCTCCGAGCCAGCGAGAATTCGCCTGCGTTTGGCGCATCGGCGCAAAACATGCTTTTTGGCAGCGCGGTTGGGGCGCCCGCGACCCAACCCCCGCCGCTGATGACGTGGGCGCAAGTTGCGGCTGCGGGACAGAGAGATGGCGCGGATGCGGATCGCAGGATGGCCGAGATCATCGACACGGGCGACGTCTTCGCAAACGATAACAACGGCGACCCCTAGCCGTCGCTTGCCTCGCGCGTGATAAGCCTACCGACTTCCCTCACGTACCTTTCACAAAACAGTAGGAGAACGCGTCAATGAATCTCTTCGGCTCGATCCTCAACGGCGTCACGGGCGCCGCCACGGGATTTCTTATGGGCGGCCCCGTCGGCGCCGCAGCCGGCGGTTTGAACGGAGTCGTTAACGGCGGCGGTGCGCCCGGCGGCGGAATCGGCAACATTGCGCCCGGGACCGATCCGACGCTCGGAATCTCGCAACTCGTCAATCGCGCATACGAAGGCAACAATCTTTTGATGCAGATCGAGCAGCTGCGTCACCAGAGCGTCCTGCAATCGCAATCGCAACAATTTAACGAAGTACAAGACGAAAAATCCGAACAGATGCGTGAGATGAATACGCTACGCACCTTCGCGATGAAACAGCGCGAAGCGGATGACAAGATCGTTAAGGAATTCATCAAAACGGCCGGCGGCGAATGACGGCAGTCGCCGCGATGCGCGGCGCAACGATCGGCGATTCGTCGGCGCTTCGCGCGCCGGCGAATTCCACCGACGGTGCGTTTGCCGAGCCCATGCTCCCGCCGCTCGACGACACCGCCGAAACGAACGATACCGTCACGTCACTCGCGCAAACAATCGCAAAACGCGCGCAAGTCATGCTCCTGCGAACGCAATCGATGCAACAAGATCTCCAACTTCGCATCGATCGCATGAAAGCCGACTTCAACGCAGCGCAGGAAGAACGATCGGAACAGTTGCGCGAAATGAACGCATTGCGCGAGATGGCCGTCGAGCAGGGCAAGAAAGATGACGAAATCCTGAAAAAATATATCGGGATGATCTAGAGTCCGCGCTCGCTCACGGGGGCAATAATGAAGCCTCAGGTGATTGCCGCCCTTCTTCTCGCAATCGGTTTCGAGATCGCAACGCTCGCTGCTCCAGCTTGGGCTGGCGAGTGTTTCGGGCGATACGAGCGGCGCTCTATCGAGCATGTGGGACGATTCGTATCATCAGCAACAGTCGATGATCCAGCGATGATTCAGCAAAGCAAACGCATGTTCACGGGCGGAGCCAGCGCAGGCATGGGCGGTGGCTCGGGTATGCGTGCGCGGAGAGGTAACGTTCCGACGGCAAACGAGCAGTACGCCATAGATGGCCGCCAAAATTACCGCGTCGCCTCAGCCTCACGATATCGCGAGAGTCGGCAAAGACATGACGCACGTTCAATCGCGTCGACGCGTTCAGCTGCCCGACGACTGATCGAAGGCGATATCGACGTCGATCCGGCAAAGGTTCGCATCGATCAATTGCCCTGCGTGTCATCGCCGTTTCCCGGTTTCTCCTGCGACCACATCGTCCAGTGGTACCGTAGCGGTGGGATGCGGAGTTGACCCAACCGCTCAACACCACAAGGGGCTCATCGCGGCGAGGCGGAACTGACGACGGCCCTACGTGCGTGGGCCATTAGCTCAGTTGGTTAGAGCGCATGCTTGATAAGCATGAGGTCCCTGGTTCGAACCCAGGATGGCCCACTAGAAGAATCACGATGAAACCCTTGCACTGCAGGGGTTCTTTCGATTTCCAGCGTCAGTCCAAAATGGGCGTCTTGGTCGCAGAAAGTCGAAGAAAGTCGCCCTTGTACACCTCGATTGGTGAATGAATTGGTGTATGGATACTGCTTGGTAGGTATGGCGAGCTCTTGAGATCGGCGTTATCGAAATCGTAAGAGTGGAATCCGGTAACGACGAAGGTTGACGGCCTTTCCAGCGTTTTACACCCTACGGCAGTTTGGACGCACGGACTGTCTGACCGTCGCAGCGCCGGTAAACGTAAGCCGCGACCTTATGGTCCCGGTTGTCGTAAAACGTTGTGACCCCAAGGTCATCCGGATACGTGACGGAATCGCGTCCGACAGAGTCCTGGGGCACCGGCGATCTCTCGAGCGCTGACGTAAGACGATTTCCGTTCAGCGCAATCGAATCAACTTCGCCGTTTACCCAGCGGTAGCGGTCCAAGAAGGCACGGAGATTCTTGGGCGGGTTCGGCATGGGTGTCGCGTGAGTAAGTGGGACAATCGTCGCCTGCCCAGCCTGCAGTAGCCATCGCCCGTCTTCCTTCGCATAGTTCGGTTTTGACAAAGTCCGTGACTACTGAACCGCTAGGAAAAATCTCGACTTCATGGATCTTGCCGGTCAGGAGTGCGGTGCCCCCAATGAAACGTATCTGCGGCCGCCTACTCCACATCAGCGTGTCGGCATACCTGGTTTCGACCTTAATCTTATTTGTAATTGTCCCGTTGTCGCTGACGAACTGGAATGTGCACGTGGTGTAATGCGCAAGCGTACGTACATTTTTTATCGAGATTGCGTGCCGTCTCGCCGTACTAATCCCGATGATCGTAGCCGCTTCATTCGGCGGTAATGCTGATCCCTGCAGTACGACGAGTGCAACCAGAGCGCCAAGCAAAGCCAAATTCATCACACTTTTTTCGAATCCGCACAATGATTGTGCCGTCGTCAAGCGAGCGCGTTGTCGTTGCTGAGCAAAAATAGGCGCATGGGTCGACGTTGCATTGCGATATTGGCTGTATCACAAAGGACTTTTTTAACGATGGCAACGCTTCACGTCTCTCCACCTATTTTTCGCATTTTACGCGAAGAAGCGACATCAACGACAGCGTCGCCGATATAAGATCGGGCGCGATTTACTGGTTCGCAAAATTCGGGCATTTGTTTGGGAGGTTGCGAATGGGATCGATGCGGGCGCGAGACCCGTACCCTTCACATATTCCTGGGTTGGTGCGGTCGTTATGTCAACCGCGCCATCCCATCGAAAACGGCGCGTTGAGGGCTCATCTAAAAGATAAGGTCGTCGGCGATTTGGAAGCGGCCTAAAAACTCGCGCCAATCTTAACACTTTCGGAAATTACCTACAGAGTAACTTGACACGCCGCATCGGTGTCATATCGCGATCGAGATCGGAGCCTCTTGCCATTAGGCCAGTACCGTCGAAATGCTTGGTTGTCGGGATCGAATCTGCGTGCTACATCATCGACACATGATATTTCTTGACGGACTCAACGAGTCCGGGCGCCGAATGGTCCTCGACGACACGATCACCGACATGGCCTCGGCGGAAGTGTTTTGGCTCGCCCAGACCGGAGAACTGTTCGCTGAAGTTAACATTCGCGCCGAAGCCATCCTCGAGACCGTTACGGCCACGGAGCACCTGACCGGCGATGACGTTCGAATGCTCGCGGATGCGGTCGCTAGGGTGAAGGAGTACACACCCCCGGGGTGTTGGTCTTGTGTGAGCAGGGGTTGGTTTTCCCCCAACTCTTCGGTTCAACCCTATCCCAAAAACGAGAAGTTATCACCATTTTTAGCCATATGATACACATCTTCTTGGAAGACTGCCGTAGTCTCGGAGAGACAATCGTTAAGTAAGTGCCAAGTTCACTTACGCGACGTCCGGCGGCTCTTCGAGTGCGGCGAGCGCGAGGGCGACGGCTTCCTCGTTGCGCATCGCGGCGCCGCGGGCCATTAGGGATTCGCGCTGGTCACTTGGGAGGCGTTCGGCGAGGAGGGCGTCGAGCCGCGTTCGCGTCGCTTTCTCGGTGAATTCGCGCTCGAAACCGAGGTTGCGCAACGCAGCGTTTGCGTGAGCGGCGAGTTGCGCGGCGCGAGCGAGGTCGCCTTCGAGCGCGAACACGAGCGCCAGATGTTCAAAGGCTTTATTGATTTGCCCGATGTGGATCGCATCCGACCCATGTCGGCGGAGCAGTTCACGTGCGGTCGCCCGCGCCTCGCCAAGTCGATCAAGTGCGACCAGATACCCAATGAGATTGCACGAGCCGACTACGTAAAACTGTTCATTGCGAGTCGGCGCACTTTGGATGTCGGCCAACGTTTCTTGCAATATGTCGACGGCTCGCTCCGTCTTGCCGAGGGCGTGTTCCCACTCGGCAAGATTGAGACCCGAGATGACGGCTCCTGTACGGTTTCCGAGAGTTCGACTTTTATCACGGAGTTCTTGGAACAGGCGCACGGCGCTCTCGTAGTCACCACGTATCCCGACCAAGATGGCTTTATTATTTAATGCGACGAGGGCCAGCCAACGATCCTCGCTTGAAATTAATGCTTCCGCCTCCGCAAGGGCGTCGGCAGCGTCATCGATTCGGCTTGCGCGACACAATGCAAACGTTTGGTTCAGCAGGGCGTTCTCTAGCGTTGTTCGATCCCCCGATTCGCGGCCGAGCCGAACACCTTCCGATGCGAATTCGCAGGATTCCGTGATGCGTCCGAAGTCTGCCGCAAACACGCCTCTACAAGTGAAAAGCCACGACCGCAGCGACGCTGGGGCACCGTCTCCAAGTAGTTCGATCGCGTTTGCGATACGTTCGTACCCCTCGCCCACGAGCGCGACTGTACGCCAACCACTGCCCACGGCAACGATCATTTCGCTTGCGAGTAGGGCTTCGCCATTCGCTATTCCCCAATCGAGTGCGGCGCGGAGATCTTCGAGTTCGATTGTAATGAGGCGTTCGATAGGCTCCATACGACCGGTACGATTAAGGCGTTCGCGTTCGTCGATGAATCGATTGCGAAGATAGCGGAGATGGCCGAGTGCGCGCTCCTGCGATTCAGCCGCGGCATCGAGTTTTTCGCGTGCGTAGGCGCGCGTCGACTCGAGCATCCGATAGCGCAGCGCTTCGCCGGCGGGCTCCGCGAGAACGAGCGACTTATCGACCAACGATGCCAGCACGTCGAAGAGATCGAGCGCGTCAAGGTCGTCGCTCGTCCCGATAGCCGTCGCCGCCTCGAGCGTGAAGCCGTTCACGAAGATGCCGAGCCGACGAAAGAGCATTCGCTCGCGATCGTCGAGGAGATCGTGACTCCAGTCGATGAGCGCGCGTAACGTCTGTTGACGTGGCAGCAGATTACGGCTCCCGCCGGTCAAAACGCGAAAGCGTTCGTCGAGCCGCTCGCGCAGCTGTCGCGGGCTCAGCATTTTTACACGCGCCGCCGCAAGTTCAATCGCAAGCGGAATACCGTCGAGCCGACGGCAGATATCGGCAATCGTCGACGCGTTTTCGTCGGTCAGGGCGAAGCGTTGATCGGCTGCGATCGCGCGCTCGACAAAGAGCGCGATCGCGGGCTCGACGGCTGCCTCCCGCGCGTTCGTAACGGTAGTTCCGTCGCCGACCCCGAGCGACGGTAGTCGGTATGTTGCCTCTCCCGCAATGCCGAGTCCCTGACGACTCGATGCAAGAATGGCTATTTTTGGGCACTGCCGAACGATAGCCCAGATCATTCTTGCCGCGCCTTCGATGATATGCTCGCAATTATCGAAGACCAAGAGCGCCTGCCACGATATGATCCGCTTGACGATGTGCACGAGCGCATCGCCCTCCGGCGGTAGCGATAGCCCAAGCGCCTGCGCAATTGCGGCCGGAATGTAATCGTCGCTCGCGAGCGGTGCGAGTTCGATAAACCAGACGCCGTTGCCCGAACCATCGAGGAGATTCGCCGCAACCTGCAGCGATGTGCGCGTCTTCCCGATCCCGCCCGAACCCACGAGCGTCACGAGCCGATGTGTGCCGAGCAACTCCGCGATCTCCGCAACCTCGCGCTCGCGGCCGACGAACGAGGTCATCTGCAAGGGCAGATTGTTCGGCAGCGATTCCAACGATCGCAGCGCCGGAAACTCCGATGCGAGACCCGGGGCGACGAGCTGGTACACGTATTCCGGGCGCGAGAGATCCTTGAGCCGATGCTCACCGAGATCGCGTAAACTTGCCTGCGCTGGAAGCGCACCGAGGACGAGATCGTGCATCACGCCCGAAAGCAGCGTCTGTCCGCCATGGCCGATCGAAAGGAGCCGCGCAACGCGATTGACGGTTGACCCGAAATAATCACCATCCCGCTCGTTTGCTGCACCGGTGTGGAGCGCCGCCCGAACGCGCAGTCCGCCGACGGCGGTGAAATCTTCGGCCGCGAGCGCGCGCTGGAAATCGAGTGCCGCTGCGACCGCGGCGTCGCTCCGCGCGAACGCAACGCAAAATGCGTCACCGACCGTTTTGAAGACGTACCCGCCGTGCGCGTCCATCGCCGCACGCCCGATCGCATCGTGCCGCTGCACCGCCGCCGACATCGTTTCGCCATGCGCGTCCCAGCGCTCCGTGCTCCCTTCGACATCCGTGAAAAGAAACGTGACCGTTCCAGTCGGAAGCGCCGCACCATCGAGCGGAGCCGGGTCAGAGAGACCACTTGCCATCCTAGGCGATTCGGCGTCGATTCCGAGCGACCCCGGCTAAGCTCGTGATCGCCTAGGCGGTAGATAGCACGGCAGCACGGCCTTCTGCTTGCGTTCTCAATGTCTTCACCATTTTTTGCCAAGCGTGCCACGTCTTCTGCGAAGATTGCCGTCGTCGCTCAAACGCTGTCCGGCGACTCTTCGAGTGCGGCGAGCGCGAGGGCGATGGCCTGCTCACGGGTCATCGCTGCGCCGCGGGTCTCGAGGGCTGTGCGTTGATCACTTGGGAGGCGTTCGGCGAGGAGGGCGTCGAGCCGTGTTCGCGTCGCTTTCTCGGTGAATTCGCGCTCGGAGCCGAGGTCGCGCAACACGGCGTCGGCGTGAGCGGCGAGCTGCGCGGCGCGAGCGTGATCGCCTCCGAGGGCGAGCACGAGCGCCAGATGTTCCAAGGCGAAGGTTACGTGCCCGATGTGGATCGCATCCGACCCATGCCTGAGGACCAGTTCACGTGCGGTCACCCGCGCCTCGGCGAGTCGATCGAGCGCAACCAGATACCCGATGAGATCGCGCGCGCTGCCGACGTACAACAGTTCATTGCGAGTCGGCGCGTTTTGGATGTCGGCCAACGTTTCTTGCAAAATAACGATGGCTCGCTCCGTCTTGCCGAGGGCGTGTTCCCACTCGGCGAGATGGAGACCCGAGACGACGGCGGCTGTACGGTTTCCGAGCGCTCGATGCGTATCGCGGAGTTCTTGGAACAGGCGCACGGCGCTCTCGTGGTCGCCGCGTATCCCGACCAGCGAGGCTTTATACTCCAATGCGATGAGGGCCAGCCAGCCAGCCTCGCTTGAAATCAATGCTTGCGCCTCCGTAAGGGCGTCGGCAGCGTCATCGATGCGGCCAGCGCGACGCAATGCATTCGCTTGGTACAGCAGAGCGAACGCCAGCGTTGTTCGATCCTCAGAGGCGCGGCCGAGCCGAACACCTTCCGATGTACATTCGTAGGAGTCCCTGACGCGTCCGAAGTTTGCCGCAAACAGGCCTTTCAAAGTGAAAAGCCCTGACTGCAGCGTTGCTGCGGCACCGTCCGCCAACCGTTCGATCGCGTTTGCGATACGGGCGTACCCCTCGCTTGCAAGAGCGACTGCACGCCAATTTCCGCCCACGGCAACGATCATTTCGCTTGCGAGTACGACTTCGCTATTCGCCATTCCCCAATCGAGTGCGGCACGCACGTCTTCGAGTTCGATTGCGATGAGCTGATCCATGGGCTCCGCACGACCCGTACGCATAACGCGTTTGCGTTCGTTGACGAATCGATCGTGAAGATGGCGGAGATGGCGAAGCGCCCGGCCGTCCGATTCGCCCGAGACATCGAGTTTTTCGCGTGCGTAGGCGCGCGTTGACTCGAGCATCCGATAGCGCAGCGCATCGCCGGCGGGTTCCGCGAGGACGAGCGACTTGTCGACGAGCGACGCCAACACGTCGAAGAGATCGAGCCCGTCGAGATCGTCGCTCGTCCCGATCGCCGTCGCCGCTTCGAGCGTGAAACCGTTCACGAAGATCCCGAGCCGACGAAAGAGCGTTCGCTCGCGATCGTCGAGGAGATCGTGACTCCAATCGATGAGCGCGCGTAACGTCTGCTGACGCGGCAGCACGTCGCGACTCCCAGCCGTCAAGACGCGGAAGCGCTCATCGAGCCGCTCACGTAACTGCCGTGGGCTCAGCACTTTTACGCGCGCCGCCGCAAGCTCGATCGCGAGCGGAATGCCGTCGAGCCGTCGGCAGATCTCGAGGACGGTTGACGCGTTTTCGTCGGTCAGCGCGAAGCGGTGGTCAGCGGAAATCGCCCGCTCGACGAAGAGCGCGACGGCCGGTGCGGCAGCGGCGTCAGTCGCGCTCAAACCATCGGTCCCAGCGCCACCGACCGCGAGCGACGGAAGGCGATACGTCGCCTCTCCTGCGACACCAAGCCCTTGACGGCTCGATGCGAGCACGGCAATCTTCGGACAACCGCGAAGGAGCGCCGCGATCGACTTTGCGGAGCCATCAATGAGATGCTCGCAGTTGTCGAAAACGAGAAGCGCATCCCACGACTTGAGCGTCTTAACGAGGTGCACGAGCACGTCACCCACGGGTGGCAGCGAGAGCCCGAGTGCCTGTGCAATCGCCGCGGGAATGTACTCACCGCTCGCGAGCGGTGCGAGTTCGATAAACCAGACGCCATTGCCCGAACCGTCGAGGAGATTCGCCGCGACCTGGAGTGACGTTCGCGTCTTGCCGATCCCGCCCGAACCCACGAGCGTCACAAGCCGATGCGTGCCGAGCAACTCCGCGATCTCCGCGACCTCGCGCTCGCGGCCGACGAACGAGGTCATCTGCAAGGGCAAATTGTTCGGCAGCGATTCCAACGATCGCAGCGCCGGAAACTCCGATGCGAGACCCGGGGCGACCAGCTGATAGACGTACTCCGGGCGCGAGAGATCCTTGAGCCGATGCTCGCCGAGATCGCGTAAACTCGCCTGCGCTGGAAGTGCGCCGAGAACGAGATCATGCATGACGCCCGAAAGGAGCGTTTGTCCGCCGTGGCCGATCGCGAGGAGCCGCGCAACGCGGTTGACGGTTGACCCGAAATAGTCACCACCGCGTTCGTCCGCTGCGCCGACGTGGAGTGCTGCGCGGACACGCAGTCCGCCGATGGCGGTGAAGTCTTCGGTTGCAAGCGCGCGCTGGAAGTCGAGTGCGGCGGCAACCGCGGCGTCGGTTCGCGCGAAGGCAACGCAGAACGCATCACCGACCGTTTTGAAGACGTAGCCACCGTGTGCGTCCATCGCCGCACGCCCGATCAAGTCATGCCGCTGCACCGCCGCCGACATCGTTTCGCGATGCGCGTCCCAACGCTCCGTGCTCCCCTCGATATCCGTGAAGAGAAACGTGACCGTTCCCGTCGGAAGCGCCGCGCTGTCGAGCGGAGTCGGGGCAGGGAGACCGCTTGCCATATTAGGCGATTCGGCGTCGATTACGAGCGACCCCGGCTAAGCCGATGATCGCCTAGACGGTCGGTGGTGCGGTAGCGCCCTTTCCTTGCGTTGTTACGACCGTACGCTCTTGGTTGTGATCAACCGAGTGTCGACAAAGAAAGCGGCGATTGCGGACATTTGAGCGCCCACGAGTCTTCTACCGACGCAGCCGCAGGTATAACGTTTACGCTCCGTGTCTTTGCCCGTAATCGGGTCAGTAAATTATTTCAAAGTCGTCCAAGGGCACTTCTTCGCAATTAAAATTTTTCATAATGCGGGTATTATTTGAGACGCTACTATTTGTGGCAGTGCGCGGAGGACTCGTTCTCCATCGAGTTGAGTCGAGATTCTCGGCCATCGATTGTATCCGATGTGCCATTCGTTCGATCGCAGGGCTCTGATCAACTCGATTTCTTTCAGGTTGACCTCGCTATCCGACGCGGTTTCTGACTCCCATAAAATTTCTTTTTAATTTGTGAAAATGCGACGTTATTCCGAATTGAAATCATTTTCGATAAATTTGCTGTTCGCGCTTCCGAAGTAGTTCAGTGTTTCTGTAAAATTTTCCCCAACGTAGATCTTTCCGTTCGGGTGCGTGATTTTATAAACGACCTTCATTCGAACTGGCTTGTTTCTTACTCGAACCCTCGCTTTGCGTCGAGACCGTCACAGAAGTGCATTTAGCCGACCATTGGTTTTCCCCCGGGCGGTATTCTTGGCCACCGCATAATATGGTCGGCGGTAAATACCCGGCCCCGGCATGCTGCCACGGTTGGTGAAGTCCTCACCATTTTTCATTAAAGTTGTTACGTCTTCTGCTAAGACTGCCGTAGTCACTCACGCGCGGCCCGGCGGCTCTTCGAGTGCGGCGAGCGCGAGGGCAACGGCTTCCTCGTTGCGCATCGCCGCACCGCGTGCCGTGAAGGATTCGCGCTGGTCATTTGGTAGGCGTTCGGCGAGGAAGGCGTCGAGCCGCGCCCACGTAGCCTTCTCGGTGAATTCTCGCTCGAGGCCGAGGCTGCGCAACGTGGCGTCCGCGTGAGCGGCGATCTGCACGGCGCGAGCATCATCGCCTTGGAGAGCGAGCACGAGCGCCAGATGCTCCAAAGCAAAGGTGATTTGCCCGATGTGGGTCGCGTCCGACCCGTGCCGACGGAGCAGCTCGCGGGCAGTCGCCCGCGCCTCGGAAAGTCGATCGAGCGCAACCAAATACCCAATGAGATTGCATGCGCCGACTACGAGCATAGATTCAGAGCGAGTTGGCGCGCTTTTCATGTCGGCCAACGTTTCTCGCAAAATGACGGCGGCTCTCTCCGTCTTGCCGAGGGCGTTTTCCCACTCGGCGAGATTGAGACCCGAGATGACGGCGGCTGACCGGTTTCCAAGCGCTCGATGCGTGTCGCGGATGTCTTGGAGGAGGCGCACGGCGCTCTCATGGTCGCCGCGTATCCCGACCAACGCGGCTTTATTCTCCAATGCGACGAGGGCCAGCCAGCGATCCTCGCTTGAAATCAATGCTTCCGCCTCCGCGGCGGCGTCGGAAGCGTCATCGATGCGGCCGACGCGACGCAATCCTGTCGAATGTTGATTGAGGGCGAACGCCAGCGTAACGCGATCCCCCGAAGCGCGGCCGAGCCGAACACCTTCCGATGTGAAATCGTAGGATTCCGTGACGCGTCCGAAGTCTGACGCCAACGTGCCTTTCAAAGTGAAGAGCGCCGACCGCAGCGACACTGCGGTACCGTCTCCCAGCAGTTCGATCGCGTCTGCGATGCGCTGGTATCCCTCGCCCGCTAGTGCGACGGTATACCAATCGCGCCGCACCGCGGTGAGAAGTTCACTTGCGAGTATCACTTCGCCATTCGCCGTTCCCCAATCGAGTGCGGCACGGAGGTCTTCGAGTTCGATTGCAATGAGGCGTTCGCAAGGCTCCACGCGGCTGGTACGGTTTGAGCGTTCCCGTTCGTCGCCGAATCGATCTCGAAGATGGCGGAGATGGCGGAGCGCACGTTCTTGCGATTCGGCCGCGGATTCGAGTTTCTCGCGGGCATAGGCGCGTGTCGACTCGAGCATCCGATAGCGCAACGTATCGCCGGCGGGTTCCGCAAGGACGAGCGACTTATCGACCAGCGACGCCAGCACGTCGAAGAGATCGAGTTCATCGAGATCATCGCTCGTCCCGACGGCCGTCGCCGCTTCGAGCGTGAAGCCGTTTACGAAGATGCCGAGCCGCCGAAAGAGCATCCGTTCGCGGTCGTCGAGGAGGTCGTGACTCCAGTCGATGAGCGCGCGTAGCGTCTTTTGACGCGGTAGCACATCGCGACTCCCGCCGGTAAGCAGCCGAAAGCGTTCATCGAGCCGCTCACGTAACTGCTGTGGGCTCAGCATCTTGATTCGCGCGGCCGCAAGCTCGATCGCGAGCGGAATGCCGTCGAGCCGACGGCAGATCTCGACGACGGTTGACGCGTTATCATCGGTCAGCGCGAAGCGATGGTCAGCGGAAATCGCCCGCTCGACGAAGAGCGCGACAGCCGGTGCGGCAGCGGCGTCAGTCGCGCTCAAACCATCGGGTTCAGCGTCACCGGCCGCAAGCGACGGAAGTCGATACGTCGCCTCTCCTGCGACGCCAAGCCCTTGACGGCTCGACGCGAGCACGGAGACCTTCGGACAACCGCGAAGGAGCGCCGCGATCGACTTTGCCGAGGCATCGATGAGATGCTCGCAGTTATCGAAAACGAGAAGCGCCTTCCACGACTTGAGCGTCTTGACGAGATGCGCGAGCGCATCACCCTCCGGCGGCAGCGAGATCCCGATCGCTTGCGCAATCGCGGCCGGAATGTAATCACCGCTCCCAAGCGGCGCAAGCTCGATAAACCAGACGCCGTTACCCGACCCGTCCAAAAGGTTTGCCGCAACCTGCAGCGATGTGCGCGTCTTGCCGATCCCGCCCGAACCCACGAGCGTCACGAACCGATGTGTCCCAAGCAACTCCGCGATCTCCGCAACTTCGCGCTCGCGGCCGACGAACGAGGTCATCTGCAAGGGCAGATTGTTTGCCATCGATTCCAGCGACCGCAATGCCGGAAACTCCGAGGCAAGCTCGGGTGCGATGAGCTGATACACGTATTCGGGGCGCGAGAGATCTTTGAGGCGATGCTCGCCGAGATCGCGTAAACTTATCTGCGGTGGAAGTGCGCCCAGAACAAGGGCGTGCATCACGCCCCAGAGCAGCGTTTGCCCTCCATGGCCGATCGAGAGCAGCCGCGCGACACGATTGACGGTTGGCCCGAAATAATCACCACCCCGTTCGTCCGCTATACCGGTGTGGAGGGCCGCCCGGACGCGCAATCCGCCGACAGCGGCGAAATCTTCGGTTGCAAGCGCATGCTGAAAATCGAGGGCGGCGGCGACGGCGGCCTCGGGTCGCGCGAACGCGACGCAAAATGCGTCACCAAGCGTTTTGAAAACGTAGCCGCCGTGCGCGTCAATGGCCGCGCGACCGATTGCGTCGTGCCGCTGCACCGCCGCCGACATTGCCTCAGCATGCCCGTCCCAACGCTCCGTGCTCCCCTCGATATCCGTGAAGAGAAACGTGACCGTTCCCGTTGGAAGCGCCACGCCATCGAGCGGAGCCGGTGCAGGGAGACCGCTTGCCATATTAGGCGATTCGGCGTCGATTCCGAGCGACCCCATCGTCCGGCGGCTCTTCGAGTGCGGCGAGCGCGAGGGCAATGGCTTCCTCGTTGCGCATTGCGGCGCCGCGGGCCGTGAGAGATTCGCGATCGTTGCTTGGGAGGCGTTCGGCGAGGAGGATGTCGAGCCGTATTCGCGTTGCTTTCTCGGTGAATTCGCGCTCGTAGCCGAGCTTGCGTACCGTGGCGTCTGCGTGTGCGGCGAGCTGGGCGGCGCGAACGTGATCACCTTTGAACGCGAGCACGAGCGCCAGATGTTCTAAGGCGAAGCTGACGATCCCGATATGAATTGCATCCGACCCATGCCTGAGGAGCAGTTCACGTGCGGTCGCCCGCGCCTCGGCAAGTCGATCGAGCGCGGCCAGATACCCAACGAGATTGCACGCGCCGTTTACGTACACATGTTCAAAGCGAGTTGGCGCGCTTTGGATGTCGGCCAACATTTCTTGCAAAATGACGACGGCTCGCTCTGTCTTGCCGAGGGCGTGTTCGATCTCGGCGACATTGAGACCAGAGATGGCGGCCAATGAACGGTTCCCGAGCGCTCGATGCTTATCGCGGAGTTCTTGGAACAGGCGAACGGCGCTCTCGTGGTCACCACGAAGTCCGACCAAGGTGGCTTTCGTCTCCAATGCGAGGAGGGCCAGCCAGCGATCCTCGCTTGAAATTAATGCTTCCAACTCCGCAAGAACATCGGCAGCGTCATCGATGCGGCCAGCGCGACTGAATGCAATCGATTGTTGATTGAGGGCCTTCGCAAGCGTTGTGCGATCCCCAGAAGCGCGGCCGAGCCGAACACCTTCCGATGTGAGGTCGCAGGATTCCGTGACGCGTCCGAAGTCGGACGCAAACCGGCCCTTCCAAGTGAAGAGCGACGACCGCAACGACGCTGCGACAGCGTCTCCCAGCAGCTCGATCGCGTTTGCGATACGTTCGTATCCCTCGCCCGCAAGCGCGACCGCGTTCCAAACACTGCCCACGGCAACGATTATTTCGCTTGCGCGTAGAGCTTCGCCATTCGCCATTCCCCAGTCGAGTGCGGCACGGAGGTCTTCGAGTTCGATTGCAATGAGGCGTTCGCAAGGCTCAACACGACCGGTACGGTTAAGGCGTTCGCGTTCGTCGACGAATCGGTCGTGAAAATGGCGGAGATGGCGAAGCACGCTGTCGTACGATTCGACCGCGGCATCGAGTTTTTCGCGTGCGTATTCGCGTGTCGACTCGAGCATCCGATAGCGCAGCGTATCGCCGGCGGGTTCCGCGAGGACGAGCGATTTATCAACCAGCGACGCCAGCACGTCGAAGAGGTCGAGGTCGTCGAGATCGTCGCTCGTCCCGACAGCCGTCGCCGCTTCGAGCGTGAAGCCGTTTACGAAGATCCCGAGTCGATGAAAGAGCATTTGTTCGCGATCTTCGAGCAGATCGTGACTCCAGTCGATAAGCGCGCGCAGCGTCTGTTGACGCGGCAGCACATCGCGACTCCCGCCGGTGAGCACGCGAAAGCGCTCGTCGAGCCGGTCGTGCAGCTGCCTTGGGCTCAGGATCTTCACCCGCGCCGCCGCGAGTTCGATCGCAAGCGGAATGCCGTCGAGCCGACGACAGATCTCGACGACCATCGCCGCGTTTTCGTCGGTCAGCGCGAAGCGATGGTCAGCGGAAATCGCCCGCTCGATGAAGAGCGCGACAGCCGGTGCGGCAGCGGCGTTAGTCGCCCTCAGACCGTCGGTCCCAGCGTCACCGAATGCGAGCGACGGAAGTCGATACGTCGCCTCCCCTGCGACGCCTAACCCTTGACGGCTCGATGCGAGCACGGCAATCTTCGGACAACCACGAAGAAGTGTCGCGATCAACTTCGCGGAGGCATCGATGAGATGCTCGCAGTTATCGAAAACGAGAAGCGCATGCCACGACTTGAGCGTCTTGATGAGGTACGCGATCGCATCGCCACTCGGCGGCAGCGAGAGTCCGAGTGCTTGCGCAATCGCCGCCGGAATGTAATCGCCACTCACGAGTGGTGCGAGTTCGACGAGCCAGACCCCGTTGCCCGATCCATCGAGAAGGTTCGCCGCAACCTGCAGCGATGTGCGCGTCTTGCCGATCCCGCCCGAACCAACGAGCGTCACGAGCCGATGCGTCCCAAGCAACTCCGTAATCTCCGAAACCTCGCGATCGCGGCCGAGAAACGATGTCATCTGCAACGGCAGATTATTCGGAAACGATTCTAACGACCGCAGTATCGGAAACTCCGACGTGAGCCCGGGCTCGACGAGCTGATAAATATTTTCCGGGCGCGAGAGATCCTTGAGCCGATGCTCGCCGAGGTAGCGTAAACTCGCCTGCGGCGGAAGCGCACCGAGGACGAGATCGTGCATCACGCCCGAAAGCAGCGTCTGTCCGCCATGGCCGATCGAAAGGAGCCGCGCAACGCGGTTGACCGCTGGCCCAAAATAGTCACCACCACGTTCGTCCGCAGTTCCGGTATGGAGCGCCACGCGAACACGCAGTCCGCCGACGGTGGTGAAATCCTCGGCTAAGAGCGCGCGCTGGAAGTCGAGTGCGGCGGCGACGGCGGCCTCGGGTCGCGCAAAGGCAACGCAGAACGCATCGCCGAGCATTTTGAAGACGTACCCACCGTGCGCGGCCATTGCCTCACGCCCGATCGCGTCGTGGCGCTGCACTCCCGCCGACATCGCCTCGCGATGCGCGTCCCAGCGCTGCGTGCTCCCCTCGATATCCGTGAAAAGAAACGTGACCGCTCCCGTTGGAAGCGCCACGCCGTAAGGCGGAGCCGGGGCGGGGGAACCACCGCTTGTCATGTCAGGCGATTCGGCGTCGATTCCGAGCGACCCCGGCTAAGCTCGTGATCGGCGAGGCTGTAGATGGCTCGTCACACTGCCTTCCGCTTGCGTTTTATATCTCTTCACCATTTTTTGTCAACGTGCCACGTCTTCTTCGGCCGACGGATTATCGAGTGCGGCGAGCGCGAGGGCAACGGCCTCCTCACGGCTCATCGCGGCACCGCGGCTCTCGAGGGCTGTGCGCTGGTCACTTGGGAGGCGTTCGGCGAGGAGGGCGTCGAGCCGCGTTCGCGTTGCTTTCTCGGTGAATTCGCGCTCGTAGCCGAGTTTGCGCAACGTGGCGTCGGCGTGAGCGGCAAGCTGGGCGGCGCGAGCGTTATCGCCTTCGAGCGTGAGCACGAGTGCCAGATGTTCCAAAGCAAAGCTGATTGGCCCGATGTGGATCGCGTCCGACCCGTACCGGCGGAGCAGCTCGCGTGCAGT
>JAYTXC010000103.1:0-7465 GCA_043743145.1 Rhodospirillales bacterium | reverse complement strand
CGCAGAGGAGACGGTCGGTACCGACGCCAACTCGGGCCCCTGTATCGGCGGTGACACTTTCAGAAGTCCGCTGAGATTTTTCTCGTGTCCTACGGGAGTTTTCTATGCGTCGTCTCGCCCTCTCGGTCGTTACCGCGTGTGGTTTTGCCCTCTTAACTGCGTGCGGTTCGACCGGCGGTTACGGGTTCTCGACCACCAACGGTAATGGCTCAATCGATAGCATTGTCTTCACGAATGGCTCTGCTCAAAGCAACGATTTCTTCGTCACCCCCGGCGGCACCGCGCCGCTTCAGATCAATGCCGTGGGCCAAAAAGGTAGCGGACCCTTCGCAATTATCGTTCCGGACACGGCCTTCACATGGGCTGGTCGATTCGTGAATGCGAACGACAACTTTGCAACCGCGAGCTACGTGACGGGCCCGGCTCCCGGCGCTGCAAAGGCCTGCCCAAATCCGAAGACCGTCCTCGGTGGAACACCGCCGGTGCCGATCCTCCAAGCGACGATCGACCCAAGTAGCACGACGGGGCTTCCGGGGTACGCGGTCTTGCCCGCCGGTCAACCCGCGCGCACCGTCTACATTGGGGCCGTTCCCGGCGTCACTCCCCCGTACTGCCTCGTGATCGTTGCGACGCATCCGGGCGACGGCGTGCTCGGGAGCAAGACCGTTCTCGTCACGAGCGGCGTACCGTAACGCCCGCACCGCGTCTCGCATCCAACGGGGAGTGTCGCAAGGCGGCGCTCCCCGTTTTCATACCGATGGCGCCGACGTGAGCCTTCCACGTGACATCTACGCGATCGTCGATCCGGCCGTCACGGCAGCTCCGCTCGCCCTGCTCGATGCGCTCCTACGCGGGGGAATCAGCCTGGTTCAACTTCGTGCAAAAACGGGCGTGGAGCGCGAGTTGCTCGCGGCGATGCTCGCGCGCACGCGCGCCGCGAACGCACGTTTGATCGTCAACGATGATTTCGAAGCGGCGTGCGCGGCGGATGGGTGGCACGCGGGCCAAGAAGATCTCGTCGGATGCGACCTTCTCGATCTCCGGCGCCGCCTCGGCTCCCGACTCTTTGGCATCTCGTGCGGCACGCCGGATGAGGCGGTGCGCGCGGAAGTGGCGGGCGCGGATTATGTGGGGACGGGTCCCTTCGCGACAACCTCGACGAAAGCGGATGCTGGCCGCGCCATCGGTGTCGTGGGTCTTGCCGTTGTCGTCGGTGCGACGCGGCTTCCCGTCGTCGCGATCGGTGGAATCGATGCCACGAATCTCGTGGAGGTCGCGCGGAGTGGCGCGCGGATGGCGGCCGTGATTTCAGCGATTGCACGCGCGCCCGATCCGGAAGCGGCCACGCGCGCACTGCGCACGATCTGGGCCGGCACGGCATGATCCCACTCGTCCTTTCGATCGGTGCCACCGAGCCGTGGAACGCGGCGGGACTCGGGCTCGATATTCGCGCGCTTGCGGCGTGCGGTGCGCGCGCACTCACGATCGTTTGCGGCGTCACCGCACAGGATCGCGACGGCCTTTCCGGTGCGGCGTCGATCGCGCCGGACCTCATCGCGGCGCAACTACAGGCGATCGACGCGGCACCGTTCGGGGCCGTGCGCATTGGCGCGTTGCTCGATCGACGTTCGGTCGAGGTCGTTGCCGCATGGCTCGAACGCCGAGCCGCAGATGGTCGTGCCGTGCCTGTCGCCTACGACCCGGTGCTCGGCCCATCGGGCGGCGGTACCTTCGCGGACGAAGCGACGCTCGCCGCCATCGCAGATCGGCTCGTGCCGTTGGTCGACCTCGTCGCGCCGAACCTCGCCGAGATCGCGCGCCTCACCACGTGTCCGATTCCCGACACGCCCGACGCGATGGCGCGCGCAGGCGTGGCGCTGCGTGCGAGCGGTGCACGAGCCGTGCTGGTCACGGGTGGCCATCTTGCCGACAGACCAACCGACGTACGAGTGAGCGGCGACGGTGCGCGCACCTTCGCGGGATCGCGCCTGCCCGGCACGTTGCGCGGTACGGGATGTTTGCTGACCTGTGCGCTCGCGGCGGAGTTCGCGCGCGGCGCGGAGCTCGACGATGCGATCGTTCGCGCGCGCGCGTTCGTCCGCGATCGTTTCGTAAACGCGCTCGATATCGCGGGGATGCATGTCGCCTATTGAGCGTATACTAAAGAACCAAACTATCTTGCGTGGCAGGGAGGCTCGAGGCCACGACCCAACCCATGGCGCGAGAGGGAGCAACGTTGCAAAACATCGATCCGCCGCATCGCCGAATCATGTCGGGAAGTCGGCCGACGGGACGCCAACATATCGGGCATCTTTTCGGCGCGCTTTCGAACTGGGTCGCGCTCGCGCGTGACGATGAGGCGTTCTTTGAAATCGCCGACTATCACGCGCTGACCACGGGTTACGAAAAGACGGAGGCGCTCCAGAGCAACATCGTCGAGATGGTCATCGATTGGCTCGCGGTGGGAATCGATCCGGCGCGCTCCGCGGTGTATTTGCAATCGCAGATCCCCGAAATTGCGGAGATGCATCTCTTGCTCTCGATGATCGTTCCGGTAGCTTGGCTCCAACGCGTGCCGACGTACAAAGATCAAATCGCCGCACTGGGACCGGAGATTGCGACGTACGGGTTTCTCGGCTATCCGCTCATGCAACTCATCGATATCGCGATCGTGCGCGCGAACGCCGTGCCCGTCGGAAAAGATCAACTCGCTCATATCGAACTCGCGCGGGAGATCGTGCGCCGGTTCAATCATCTCTACGGCCCGACGCTCGTCGAACCGCATGCGCTGCTCTCGGAATTTCCCGACGTCCCCGGTACCGACGGCCGCAAAATGTCCAAGTCGTACGGCAACGCGATCGATCTCGCCGACGACGATGCGACGACGACGAAAAAAATCCGCGCGATGATAACGGACCCGCTTAAAGTCCGCCGCAACGATCCCGGACGACCCGAAATATGTCCGGTTTTTTCGTTGCACAAGGTCGTCAACGTGGAGCGGATCCCGGCAATCGATACGGCGTGCCGAAGTGGAGAACTCGGCTGCGTCGATTGCAAACTCGAACTCGCCACGCGGCTCAACGCGACCATCGCACCCGTGCGCGAACGTCGCGTAGAGATCGACCCGGGATCCATCCCGGCGCTTCTGGCCGACGGTGCGCAAAGAGCACGCGCGATCGCAGGCCCGACGCTCGCGAGCGTGAAGGCGGCGATGAAGATCGGCTAATGCCGCGTCCGCGCTCGGGACGACGCGCCTTATGCGATCTCGCGCTCGTACGTGACGAATCGATCGTCACGCTTCCAACCCGAACGTTCGTACGTGCGTTGTGCGAGATGGTTGGATTTCGCGGTCACGAGTTGAAGACGCAGTGCTCCAGACGCACGCGCGTGCGCTTCGGCGCGCTCGAGCAGGCCCGTCGCGATGCCCGCGCCGCGCGCGCGCGGCGTAACGAAGAGATCTTCGAGGATCCACATCGTGCGCTGCGCGAGCGTCGCGTAGGCGGGGAAGAGATGCGCGAACGCAACCGCCTCATGTGGGGCTCGGGCGACGTAAAATACGGACTCACCGCCGAGGCGGTCGGAAACGAATGCCGTCGCGCGCGCGAGATCGACGGGTGCTTCGTAAAAGCGCAGATAGTCACAAAAGAGCGGCATGATTTCTGCGAGATCGTCGAGTCCCGCGCGCTCGATCGTCAAGCGACGAATTTCGGCAATGTGGCGCGCATGCGCTCGATTGCCGTATTGATGGCGTCGAGTGAGTTTGCGTAGGAGAAACGCAGATAACCGATACCCGCATCGCCAAAGCACGATCCACCGAGCACCGCGACGAGCGCGTCTTCGAGCAAGAACGATGCGAGTTTACGATCGTCGCGCGTGATGGCACTGACGTTGGGAAACGCGTAGAACGCGCCGTCGGGAAGTTTACACGATACGCCGGGAAGCGAGTTGAGGCCGGCGACGAGTGCGTCGCGACGCGCCCGAAATTGTGCGACCATCTCGTGCACGGGTTCTTGCGGCCCGCGTAAGGCATCGATCCCCGCTTCTTGGACGAAGGTCGTCGTGCACGAATATGTATTCTGGCCGACGAGTGCGACGATCTTTGCGATCGGCGCGGGCATGATGCCGTATCCCAGACGCCAGCCGGTCATCGCATACGCTTTTGAAAATCCATCGAGAATGATCGTGCGGTCGCGCATGCCATCGAGCGTCGCAATCGAGAGAAATTCACCATCGTAAATATTCTGGCTGTAGATCTCATCGGAGATGACCGTGACGTCGTGGCGTTGTGCGAGATCGGCGATCGTCTCGAGGTCGGAACGCGTGAGCACGCCGCCCGTGGGGTTATGCGGAGAATTGAGGATCAGGACTTTCGTGCGCGACGACATCTTCGCTGCGAGCATGTCGAGATCGAGTCGGAAATTGGTCGCTTCCACAAGGGGAATGGGCACGGCGTTCGCTTGCAGATAGGCGGAGCACGACGCGTACGACGGATAGGCAGGATCGGCATAGATCACTTCGTCGCCGGCATCCAGGAGCGCGGTCATCACGTTCCAGATGAGCGGTTTGAGGCCCGGGCTCACCACGACTTCATCGCGTGAGAATGGCGACATCCCGCGAAAACGCGCGGCGAACGCCGCGATCTCGTCGCGTAGCGGCGCGATCCCGGCCGACGGCGTGTAATGCGTCGCGTTGCGATCGAGCGCGGCTTTCGCTGCGTCTTTAATGTGTTCGGCGGTTGCGAAATCGGGCTCGCCGACGCCGAGATGGATCACGTCGCGGCCCTGTGCTTCGAGTTCGCGCGCGCGTGCGAGGGCGACGAACGCGCCCTCGCTCTGCAGTCGGAGAGCGCCTGAGGATGGCCGAATCTGGTGCGCGATCATCGCGGAATCTTCGGCGCTTCCGAAGCAATTGCTTCCACGCCGTCGGTCGGCCGGGTGCTCCGTGCGACGCCTCGCTAGCGTGCGATTGGCACGCGCGTCGCGTGCACGTTCTTCGCGAGCACGTGCTCGGGGGATGGTGACGTCGACGCGCGTGCCGTCGGGGCGAGCGTCGCGCCGAGGCTCGCCGCGAGTACGATTCCGGCGGCGATTGAAAGCGGGCCGAACGGTTCGCCGAACCATGCGACGGCGACGATCACGCCCGCAACGATGGCGAGGTATTGCGCGCCACCCGTGACGATGGCGATCGGAGCGCGACCGAGTGCGTATGCGTACGCGAGCGGTGCGACGAACCCGCCGAAGAGCACGATGCACGTGAAAAACGGGAGTGCGACTCCGGGATGCAGCGCGACGGCAACGATCGCATGGCGCGATGCGGGAACGAAGAACGCGGTCGAGGCGACGATCGATCCGCCGATCACGTTTGCCGAAGCCGTCACCAAAAGGGCGGAGATCCGCCGAAGCGTGCCCGATGCGATGGTTGCATACGCACCGAATGCAACGATCCACGCGAGCAGAAACGCGTCGCCGAGCAAGGTCGCATGTGCGCCGCTGCGTTCGAAGCCCAAGAGGCCAACGCCGAGGACGCCGAGCCCGAGGCCGATACGACGCAAGCGATCGATCGTGCCGCCGTATGCGAGGATCGAAAAGAGTCCCGCGGCCACGGGCGTGAGACCGACACTAAAGACGACGTGCGCGAGTGCGGTGCGCTGCGTTGCGAGCGCCAAGAGACCCATGACGCCCGGTCCCCAGATCGCGCCGAGGGCGAGCATGCGCGCGAGCGTTCCCCGGTCGATCGAATGCCGTTCGCGTACGAGCAAGACGATGAAGATCGGCAGCCACGCAAGCCCCGTCCACGCACCGCGTGCGACGGTAAAGGTGAAACCGTCGAGGACGCCCGGATCGAGGTTGAAGGCGAGGCGCGTCGTCGGCGCGACGAGGCCCCAGCCGATACCGACGAGCACGATGAGTGAGAGGGTGATCGGCGAGCGCACGCCTCTCATGTATCACGAACGACGTCGCGCGCGCGCGTCGAATCGTTCGGTTAAGATATGAAGTAACTTCCCACGCATCGGCATGTGCGCGATCGGCTATTGCGGCAGCTTTTTGTGGAAGAAGCCCGCGATGATGCGTCGTGCGACGGGCGCCGCGGTATTCGCGCCATATCCGCCCGAGCGTTCCATGAAGACGGCGAGGGCGATCTTCGGTGCCTGCGAGGGCGCGTAGGCGACGAACCACGTCGTGTTCGGGCCCGCGCCCCCATCGGTTTCGGCCGTACCTGTCTTCCCGCCGTATGGCACGCCGGGCACGTCTTCGCCGAATGCGGTGCCCCAGGGTTTTGTGACTTGATCCATACCGGCGCGCACCTCGCGCAGCGCTTCGTTGCTGACGGGCACGTGACGGATGATGTCGTGATCGAAGCGCTTGGTGATCGTGCCGTGCGGATCGCGGATCGCTTCGACGAAATGCGGATGGAAGAGCGTGCCGCCGTTGACGACAGCCGCGGTGATGTTGGCCATCTGCAACGGCGTCGCTTGCATCGCGCCCTGGCCGATCGCGAGTTGACAGACGTCGCTGGGTTCAAGCGGTAAGCCGTAGACTTTCATCGACCAGGCGTTGGTCGGCCAGTTGCCTGCGTACTCGCCGGGGATGTCGACGCCCGATGGCTTGCCGAGGCCAAATTGCTCGGCCCAATAGCGCAGCCGATCGTGACCGAGGCGATAGCCGAGTTGGTAAAAATAGCCATCGGATGACGCGGCGAGCGCGTGTTCGAAATTCGTCGAGCCGAGGCCGCCTGAGGCGATATCGCGGAAGAGCACGCCGTGGCAGCTCCACGCGCCCGAATCATACAGCACTTGATCTTTTCCGATCACGCCTGAGGTGATCGCACCCGATCCCGTGACCATTTTGAACGTCGAGCCCGTCGGCGTCGCAGCGGCGATCGCACGATTGTAGAGCGGTCGCAGCGGATCGTTGAGGTATGCAGCATAATTCTTCTCGCCGATGCCGTTCGTGAAGTCGTTGGGATCGAAGTTCGGATACGAGGCGAGCGCGAGGATGCCACCATCGCGCGGATCGATCGCGACGACCGCACCCGCGAGCCGATGGCCGCGGAGTTTCGAGGTGATCGCGAGTTGTTCGCGCAGTGCGCGTTCGGCCAGTTCTTGAATGCGCCAATCGATCGAAAGCACGAGACTGTTGCCGGGCACGGGTTCGATTGGGCCCAGGCGTCGCATGAGTTGGCCCTGCGCGTTGACTTCGATTTGCTCGCCGCCCGGCGTTCCGCGCAAGTACGCGTCGTACGCTTCTTCGAGGCCCTCTTTGCCGATCACATCGTTTGCGGTATAGCCCTTGCCTTTCAGCTTGACGTACTCGTCTTCGGTGATCGAACCGACATAGCCGAAGAAATGCGATCCGAGTTTGCGATAGGGAAAATCGCGGACGGGCTGCGCTTCGAGATCGAGGCCCGGTAACCGATCTTGCGATTCGGCGAGGCGCGTCATCTGCGCGCTCGTGAGATCGGTCGC
>JAYTXC010000102.1:0-2662 GCA_043743145.1 Rhodospirillales bacterium | reverse complement strand
ACGAACGACTCATCGCCCGCCACGCTATGAATCTCCGTGACCTCCGGAAGCGCCGCGACGGCCGCGCTGAAGCGCTCGTAATCGACGTCGGCCGTCGTGTAGGCACTCACGAATGCCGCGAGTTCGAGGCCAAGGCGGCGCGCGTCGAGTCGCGCCGCGTAGCCGCGAATGTACCCGCGCGCTTCGAGGCGTTTGACGCGATCGTGGACGGCCGGTGCCTTGAGGCCCACGAGCGCGGCAAGCTCAGCGAACGTCGCTCGGGCGTTGCCTTGCAACGCGCCGAGGATATGGAGGTCTAACTCGTCGACATCGGATACGAACATACGAAGGTTCCTCTCGAGCCGAATAACGCATTCGTTCAGCCTTTTGAGAATACACCCGAAGATTATTCGGCGCAAGGGCCCGGGAACCGAACATGACGCCCCGCATTTACCGTGCGATTTGCGCGCAGGTGGTGCTACCGGCCGCGATCGGCGCGAGTGCCTGCACGGCAGGTGGTCCATTTTCATTCAGTGCCCGGTTGATGTAATTCCGTTGACCCGGATGGTTGTTGTCTCCGAGATAGAGGACGACGCCCATATAATTGCCTTCGCCGGTCATGCCTGTCGCTGGATACGTGTTCACTTTGACCGTCGCCGCGGTTGCCGTGGAGACGGGGTTCCCCTCGTATGACGTGAAAATCGGAGCTTGTTCCGTAACGACTCCAATGGTAGCTGCTCCCCATCCGTAGTAATACGTGAAGCCCGCGGGTGGCGTCGCTGGACTCGCCTTGACCGTATACGTCAGGGTCGGCGCGTTGTTACCGGCATCGATACACGTCGATGGAGATATCGACACGGAGTACATCGTGGACGTCGCGGTTGGCACGGGTGTCGGCATGGGTGACGCCGTTGGAACCGGGGTCGTCGTGGGGCTCGCGGTCGGCGCGGGGACCGGCGACGGAGTCATCATCGGCGTTCCGGTTGGCGATGGCGTCGGGAACGTCGTGCCCATCGGATAGATGGCGAGGACGCCGGTCTCGTTGGCCGCCAGCGTTACGAGGACGGATCCCGTTGGTGGCGGTGTGACGGTGGCGGAGCCGCTCGCGTCGACGGTGATCGTGTATTCTTGCGTGACGAGCTGCCCATCAACCGATGCCGTGATGGTCGCCGGGTAGGTACCCGGCGGAACCGAGACGGTCGGCAGGCTCAACGTCAACGAGAGCCACGGGAGGGTACCGTTGTAACTATTGGTGAGCGAGACTTGCACGAGCGGCATGGTCGATGCGGTCGTCGCGAGCCTCGAACGCGATGCCGAGGACGGTCGAAGGAGCGCGCTCGCACCCGTCGCGACCGTGACCTGGCTACACGTCGATGATGTCGAGGCGACGGCACCGATCGAAATCGTCCCACGGACACCTCCGGCGCTGGGAAGTGCGGTCGTCACGATTGCGGTACTCGGATAGACGCAGCCCGTCGCCGTTGCTGCGAGCAGGATCGGGCTTCCCGAGTTTTGGCGGACGGCCGAGACGGAGTCGCCGCCGCACGCGCTCAGCGTCGCGGTAACAAAGATCATCGCAACGCCGAGCGTCGATAAACGAATGAATTCGCGCAAAACAGCCTCCTAGATTTCCAAGGTGCTTTCGAAGCTAGCAGCTATCCGCGGCGCGTTGGATGGGGAGAAACCCTACCTCGCCTCGACCGGGAGTGTACGGCGAGAGCGCTAACCGTCTCACCCGTGCAGAGATCGTCGCTCGCCCGCGCCAACGGGCGCGAGCATAGTCGCTTGACCGGGTTTCACGACCGCCGGAAGGTCCTCGTCGCTCGCGCGACCGCCGGCATCCTCGCACTTGGCCTCGGCGCGATTGCCTGTTCGCGGATTGCCCCGGGCCCGATCTCGAAAGGCACATCCGGAAGCGCCGGGCACGCGACGACGTTGCGCTTTGACGTTGCCGCCGACCCAGCAAATCTCAATCCGCTCTTCGCCCATACCGACGCCGGCAACGTCGAGGGGCAACTCGCGCATCTCGCCTTCGAGCCGTTCTTCGATCTCGACGCGCAGGGCAAGCCCGTGCCCGAATTGCTCGCAATGCTTCCCACGGTCGCAAACGGTGGTCTCTCGCGCGACGGTCGCACGATCGTCTATCGCTTGCGCCCGGGCGTGCGCTGGAGCGACGGCGTGCCGCTCACCTCGCGTGACGTGCTTTTTACGCTGCACGCAATTCTTGATCCGCGAAATCCCGTGGGCTCGCACGAGGGGTACGAACTTATCGATCGTGCAGACGCGATCGATGTCCGCACGGTGCGCTTCCACCTGCGTCACGCATGGGCACCGGCGGTCGCGACGTTCTTCACGTACGGCACGAGCCCGCAATACGTTTTACCCGAACACGTGCTCGCGAAAGCGGGACCACTCGCGACGGCCGCGTTCAACGCAAAGCCGAGTGTTGGCGATGGACCGTACACCTTCGTTGCGTGGACACGCGGCGAACGCGTGCAGTATGCGGCGAATCCGTCATACTGGCGCGGCGCGCCGAAGATCGCACGCATCGACGTGCGCATCGTTCCGGATCCCGGTACGAACCTCACGCTCTTACAAGCGGGTGAACTCGACTTCAATCTCGTCGCGCCATCGCAACAAGCCGCACTCGTGCACGCGAACGTGAAGCTCGCCTACGCCTACG
>JAYTXC010000101.1:0-1793 GCA_043743145.1 Rhodospirillales bacterium | reverse complement strand
GCCGTCGATGTGCGGCCAATCGAAGCCGACGCGCGCCGCTTTATCCTGCATCTTTTGACCGCGTTGCAAGCCGCCGAGTCCGCGCGGAATCCCATCGAGCCGACTCGTGCGTTTTGCGGCCGACGGTTCGAGTGACTTGAGCTGCTCCCAATTCTGCCAGACTTCGGCAACGTTCGCGACCGCGGCATCACCGAAGACGTGCGGATGCCGGCGGATCATCTTATTCGAGAGCCCGTCGATGACGTCGGCGATCGAAAACTTGCCGCGTTCGGTCGCGAGTTGCGCGTGAAAAACGATTTGCAATAAGAGATCGCCGAGCTCTTCGCAGAGATCGCCGTCGCTGTGCTCTTCGATCGCATCGGCAACCTCGTACGACTCCTCGATGAGATACGGGACGAGCGATTCGTGCGTTTGCTCGCGATCCCACGGACACGTCGTGCGCAGGCGCGCCATCACTTCGACGAGGTCGGGCCACGAGTAGTGCGCGGACATCGGCGGCAATGGCACGAGCGGCATCGCGATCGCAGCCGACAGCGTGGCGCGCGGCATGCCGGGTACGAGCTCGGTGCGCGCCCCAGCGCGCTCGAGCGCGCGTAAGAGCAGTGGCAAGCCGGGGAAATCCGAGAGCGGATTGCCGAGCACGCCGATCGCGAGATCGGCACCGTCGAGGGTTGCGACGAACGCGTCGATCGCGTCGCTCGAGCCACGGACGAAGAGCGCGGCATCGGCGACGCGATCGCGCACGAGCGTCACACCTTCGCTTTCGAGAAAGAGCGCGAGCTCGGGCGGCGCGAGCAGCGTGACGGCGCGGCCGACGGCGCGGAGCGCTTCGAGGCTTCCGAGCGTGATGAGATCGGGGTCGCCTGGCCCGAGGCCGACGATGCGAATGAGGCCTGGCATAACCTAAAGCGTGTCCTCAAAAGAAAATCCCCGAGTCGCGGTGCGGCTCGGGGAAAGGTCGTTCGCCGCTCGATGCGGCCGTTCTTATCGTTACTTCGTGGAGGCCGCGGCGCTGGGTGCGGCAGCGGCTGAGGCTGCAGCCGTCGCGATGGGCGCGGGCGGGAGTGCGTCCTTGAGCTTGTCGTCGAAAATTTCGATCTTGGCTTTGCCGCGTAGACCGGCGAGGAATTGCGGGATCTGCTGCTGGTCTTGTTGCTGCGTGAGAAGCGTCTTGATCTTCTCGCCCGAGTTTGCAATCGTCGCAACCGTGGCGGGCTTCTTTTCTTCGACTTCGATGATGTGATAGCCGAACGGTGATTTTACGGGCGGTCCAACGACGCCGATCTTCTGCGAGAAAGCCGCGGCTTGGAACGCGGGCACCATCTGGCCCTTTGCGAAGAAGCCGAGCTCGCCACCCTTGTCTTTGCTCGAGGGATCGGTCGAGTTGAGCTTCGCGAGTTCTTCGAACTTCGCTCCACTCTTGAGCTTCGCTTCGACTTCGCTCGCTTTACCGGCGTCGGCAACGAGGATGTGACGCGCGCGGACCTGTTCTGCGGTATCGAGTGTCGCATGGTTTTTCGCGAGGTACGCTTTGATGTCGGCGTCGCTCACTTTGACGTTGGCACCGACGGCTTTTTCGACGACGAGCTGCTGTTTGAGAATTTTGCGGACGTCGGGTTCGGTGAGATTTTGGGCCTTGAGAATCTGTTCGAATTGACCCGGAGGGTATTTCGACTTGATCTCGTCTTCTTTTTTGGAGACGTCGGCATCGGAGACGTCGACGTGATTGTCCGTCGCGTACTGATCGATGAGCTGGCTCTGCACGAGTTGGTTGAGCGCGGCTTTGCCCTGAG
>JAYTXC010000100.1:0-2245 GCA_043743145.1 Rhodospirillales bacterium | reverse complement strand
GCCGTTACCTCATCGATGAGTTTGCCCGGAGCATCGCGGCCTTCACACTCATTTTCGCACGACGATCGCGAGCGCTCCAGAGTGGAAGCCTGCGGCTGTACATTGCATACGCGATCGTAGCGCTTATCGTGACCGTGGCGATCGCAAGGTGAGCGTTCTTCAGATGCTGGCCATCGCGGCGCTCGCGCCCCTTGCCCATGGGCTCCTCAAACGACTTCGCGCGAATTTTCAAGGGCGCCCCGGCCCGTCACCGATCCAGCCATATCGTAATCTTACGAAATTGTTCCGTAAGGAAGCGGTCCTGCCAAGTTGCATGTCCCCGCTTGCCCTTGCGGTACCCGGAGTTTCACTCGGCGTCGCGTTGACGTTCGCCGCAATCGTACCCATCGCTTCAAGGCCTGTCGCTTCGCCGATCGACATCGTCGCGCTCATCTTTCTGCTTGGCGCGAGCAGATTTCTAATGGCGCTCTGCGCGCTCGACACGCGAAGCGCGTTTGCGGGCATGGGTAGTAGCCGTGAGATGACCTTTAGCAGTGTTGTCGAGCCGACGTTGCTTCTTGCTCTTCTCGGTGCAGCGAGCATCGGCCGTGGAACACAGCTTTCCGCGCTTGCCACGCTTCCCTTCGGACTCGCGGGATTGCTTGCGGTACTGGCCTTTTTCTTCGTCGTGCTTGCCGAGACGGCACGCGTCCCGATTGATAATCAAGAGACGCATTTTGAACTGACGATGATCCACGAAGGGCTCGTACTCGAGTTCTCCGGATGGCAACTCGCGGTGCTCGAGCTCGCGTCATACGTGCGGCAAGCGTGCTTTCTGCTACTGGCCGTAGCGCTTCTGCCCGGCTCGGCGCTTTGGTCACACGTTTTGTGGATTGTGGCGCTCATTTTCGGCATCAGCATCATCGAGACGCTTTTCGCGAAGCTTCGTCTTTTCGAAGTGCCGCAATTGCTCACGACGGCATTCATCCTCGCCCTCACAAGTATTGGTCTACGAGTCGCCTCGGGGTTATCGTTATGATTGGACTGGTGTTGCTTTTCGCCGGTGCGCTCTTACTCATGGACGGACGCACGTCTCAGGTCCTCATCGCCTACGTCGTCCTCGCATTGACGACGAGCCTCATTATCGCCCCCGTCGCCGTCGCAACGCCGATCGCCCTCCTGTTTTTTTTCATCTCGACGTTGCTTAAAGTGGTGCTCGCACCGGTTGGCTTCGTGTTGTTCCTGCGAGCGAATCCGGCAGCCGGGGATTTGCGACCGTCGATCACCATGCCACTGCGGCTGCTTTTGGCGATCGGGTTCGTGCTCGTATCGCGTGCCGTCTCGCACATACCGGCGTTCGGCGGTACGCCGATGATCGACGTCGTCGCGTTTCTCGTTTTATGCGGGGTCGGCATGCTCGTCGTGCATCGGAACCTCTTAGCCGATATGATCGGACTCCTCGTGTTAGGTGTTGCCGTCGATCTCGCCGGCGCCGTTCTCGCTCCGACATTGCCGGAATCGGTCGAACTTGGCGCGACGTTCGATGCGCTCGTCGCGACGTTTCTGGGGCTCACGCTTGTGCGCGCCATCGTGATGCAGAATCCGTTGCTCGATGTCGAATACTTGCGAAAGTTACGTGGATGACTGGATTTATTGTTGCCGCACCGTTGCTTCTCGCACTCATTACCGTCGCGATCCAATATCGGCAGACGAGACAGTTTGCTCGCATCGTCCTCGCGCTCTGCGCCGCGTTGTTACCACTAGCACTCGTCCGCACACTCGACGGCCTATCGCTCGTGTTCGTCGCGATCGTTTCGATCCTCGGCTTCGCAGCGACGGTCTTTTCAGCCGGTACCTTTACGACTGGATGGGAATCCGCCGACACGATCTGGTCGCGTAAGTCGATCTATTTCGTTTTGCTCGGTGCGTTCTGGAGCGCCATGCTCCTCGCCGTCGTCGCCGATAACTTCGCTACGCTGTGGCTCGGAATTTCGGCGACGACCTTAGCGACGGCGTTTCTGGTTGGCTTTAGCGGAGAGCCCGCCGCTCTCGAAGCCGCGTGGAAGTATCTCGTGCTTTGCAGTGTGGGCCTCGGGTTCGCTTTGCTCGGGATCATCGTCCTCGGCCACATTTCTATTGCGAACGGTCTCGATCCGCGAACGGCGTTGTCATGGGTAAGTATCTCGTCACACCCCGCGGCGCATTCGCCGGTTCCACTCGCCCGGCTCGCAACCGCGCTGATGCTCATCGGCTTCGCGACGAAGGC
>JAYTXC010000099.1:0-2700 GCA_043743145.1 Rhodospirillales bacterium | reverse complement strand
CTCGATGACGGGAAGTGCCGTCAGCGAACCGCCACCCTTTTCGTCGGAGAGTTTCGCGGCGCGCTCCAAAAGGCGCGAGTGCAAGAAGAAAATGTCGCCAGGATAGGCTTCGCGTCCCGGCGGGCGGCGTAGCAAGAGCGAGACTTCGCGGTATGCAATCGCGTGCTTCGTGAGATCGTCGTAGACGATGAGGACGTCTTTGCCCTCATACATGAGTTCTTCGCCCATCGCACAGCCCGCGTAGGGCGCGATGTATTTTAACGCCGGGGAATCGGCGGGCGACGTGGTGACGACCGTCGTGTACTCCATCGCGCCTTCGGCTTCGAGGCGCGAGACGAGCGCGGAGATCGTCGAGTTCTTTTGCCCGATCGCAACGTAGATGCAGAAAACGTTGCGGCCCTTTTGATTGATGATCGCATCGATTGCAATCGCGGTCTTGCCGACCTGACGGTCGCCGATGATGAGTTCGCGTTGGCCCTTGCCGATCGGGATCAGCGCGTCGATCGCGCGGATGCCCGTCTGCAGCGGCTGTTTGACCGGCTGACGTTCGACGACGCCCGGAGCCGTGTTTTCGATCGTGCGGAACTTCGTATTGGGGATCGCGCCCTTGCCGTCGACGGCGTTGCCGAGCGGATCGACGACGCGTCCCAGGAGCGCGGCCCCGACCGGGACCGATGCGATGCGGCCCGTGCGCCGAACTTGCATGCCCTCTTTAATCTCGGTATCGGGCCCGAGAATAATGACGCCGACGCTATCCTCTTCGAGATTGAGCGCGATGCCCTGGAGGCCGTTTGGGAACTCGACGAGTTCCGACTGCTGCACGGCTTCGAGCCCGTAGATGCGCGCGATGCTCGAGCCGACCTCGATAACGGTGCCGACCTGATCTTCGTGAACGTCGCTCTTGAAGTTCGCGATTTGGCCTTGCAAGATTCCGGCGATTTCGTCTGCGTTGATCATTTCGTACTTTCGTAAACGGGCAGTGGACGATAGCGCATTAGTTGCGCGCGAAAAGTTCGCGGGAGAGTTCGTCGAGACGTCCGGCGAGCGAGCCGTCGATGCGACGATCGCCCATCGTGATGCGCACACCGCCGAGCAGGCTCGGATCGGTGCGCTGCGTGACCTCGAAGCTCTTGCCATACGAGGCCGCGAGGCGCGCGACGATGTCGTGCAATTCGGTCGCGCCGAGCGCACGCGCGCTGACGATTTCGAGCGGCTCTTTTCCCGCCGCGTCGCGGGCGAGTTTCGCATACTCGACGACAATCGGTTGGAGCAGCGCTTCGCGACGCTTACGCACGAGCAGCAGCAACGTGTGCAAGGCCGTGACGTCGACCTTTGCGGCGAAAACGTCCTCGAGGATCGCGGCTTTCTTCTTGCGTTCGATCACGGGCGAAAGATAGAAACGACGAACGTCATCGGTTCCAAAGATCGCGTCTGCAATCGCGCCGAGATCGCGGCCGACGGCCTCGATGGTGCTCGCGCCTTTCGCAATCGCGAAGATCGCGGTTGCATACCGGCGTGCGAGCGTCTCGTTTTGCATCAGGCGTTGCCTCGTTCTGCGGCATCGACCGCTTCGCCGACGAGGCGACGATTCGTCGCTTCATCGAGATGCACCGATGCTTCGCGCGCGATCTGCATGGCTTTTTCGAGGAGATCCGTACGCAAACGATCCCGCGCGGCCGTCCGGCCGCGTTCGAGTTCGCCTTCGGCATTGTGTGCGAGGCGTTCCGCTTCGGCTTTCGCATCCGCGAGAATCTTCTCGCGCGTGCGCGTCGCGTCGGTCTGCGCGCGAGCGCGAATCGCACGTGCGTCGTCGTCGGCTTTGGCGACTTCCCCTTGCGCGACGGTCGTTTCCGCGCGCGCGACATCGCGGCGCGCCTCGGCATCCGCGAGTTCGGCGTTCTTACGCGCTTGCGATGCGAGCACCGCGGGCGTGAGATATTTGCGCCAGAGTATCACGAGTGCGACGATAAAGAGGATCGATGCGACGACCTGGCTGCCGGTCGAGAGTTGTTCGTAAAATGCATCCGTCATCGTTCGTTGCCGATCGCTCGTTCGAGTAACGTTCGCGCGAGCGCTTGCGAGAGTTCGCCTTCACGTCCGCGCGCGGCGGTCATTTCGGTCGCGACCGTACTGCGTGCCACGTCGACGACGACTTGAGCCTTCTCGGCGGCGACGGCTGTGTGTGCGGCGCCTTCGGTTTCCGCCGCAGCCTTGGCTTTCGCCACGACGTCTTCCGCATCACGACGAGCCACCGCGCGTTTCGCATCGGCTTCCGAACGAGCCGAAGCGACCTGCGCCGCGTATCGTTCGTAGTCGTTTTGCACGCCGTCGATATGCTCGCGGCGCTTCTTAATCGCGTCGCCGACAGGGCGTAAAAAGACCACATTCAGAATCGCAAAGAAGATCGCGAAGTTCATGAGCTGGACCCAAAACGTCCCGTCGGGCAAGAGAAACATCGGTGTGCTTCTCGCCTATTTGGACATGTGCGTGAGGAGCGCCGGAACGTTCGCGACCACGAGCAACAGATAGAACGCGAGTCCGAGCGCGATGATCGGGAATGCTTCGAGCACGCCGACACCCAGGAAGAGGAACGTGAAGATGTTGGGACGTGCTTCGGGCTGACGGGCGATTGCCTCGACGGCTTTCGAAGCAACGATGCCGTCGCCGACGGCCGAGCCGAATGCGACGCCGAGGACGATC
>JAYTXC010000098.1:0-7503 GCA_043743145.1 Rhodospirillales bacterium | reverse complement strand
CTGCCGGACGCGTTTCTTTTTCGGCGCCGCGTCGAGCGCGGCGCGCCCCGCATCGTCTTTCGCGAGCGAGAGCGCCTTTGGCGCGACGTCGTCGTAGCGCTGCGCGAGCAACGCGAGTGCGTTCGCCGCGGCCGCGCGCTGCGCGGCGCGTTTGGAGGGGCCGCTGCCGTCGGCACGCGTGTCGTCATCGACGGTGACCGATGAATGAAACGTCGGCTCGTGATCGGAACCTTCGGCGCGATCTTCGTAGACCGGGACGGTCTTATAGTGGCGCTGCATCCACTCTTGTAAGATCGTTTTCGGATCGTCGATCGTCGTACCGAGCGCTTCGCGCGGCGCGATGTGCTCGGAATAGAGAAAGCGTTCGAGCGCCGTCATCCCGCACTCGCGATGGAGCACGGCGAGAAACGCTTCGAAGGCATCGGCGAGCGCCGAGCGTCGCCTCGTTGCCGATTCACTCGCGTGCCCCGCACCCAAGAGCAGTAGCGATTCGAAACCCAGTCGATCTGCCGTTGCCGCGAGCGCCGAATCGGAAACCAGCGACGATTTGCGTAACGCGAGTTCGCCTTCGGCGGCGTCTGCGTACCGCTCGTATAGCGAACGCGCCACGCAAAATCCGAGTAAGGCGTCGCCGAGAAATTCGAGCCGTTCGTTCGATTGCGGAGCGAGCTTCTCTTTGACCGCACTCTCGTGATAGAACGCCGCGTCGAAAGCGTGCACGTCGGCATCGCGCGCGCCCGCAAGATCCATGAGCGAACGAATGCGCTGACGCCGGGCTTCGCCCGCCACCTTTAAGCCCGGTACTTTCCGAAGACAACGACGCTATTATGCCCGCCGAATCCGAACGAACTCGAGAGCGCGATATCGACATTGGCCTTGCGCGCGACGTTGGGAACGACATCGAGTGTGCAACGCGGATCGGGATTTTCGTAGTTGATCGTGGGCGGAATGATGCTGTTGTAGATCGCGAGCGTCGTCGCGACGCCTTCGAGCGCGCCCGCCGCGCCGAGCGCGTGCCCGTGCATACTTTTGGTCGAGCTGACCGCAAATTTGTGGCCGCCTTCACCGATCACCCGGCCGAGTGCCGCGGATTCCGCGGGATCGCCGATCGGCGTCGAGGTCGCGTGCGCGTTGACGTAATCCACGTCGCTGGATTTAATGCCGGCACACACGAACGATCGGCGGAGCGCGAGTTCCACGCCGCCGCCGCTCGGGTCGACGGCGACGAGATCGTAGGCATCGGCGGATTCGCCGTAGCCGAGGAGCTCGGCATAGATCCGCGCGCCACGCGATTTCGCGAGTTCGAGTTCCTCTAATACGAAGATCGCCGCGCCTTCGGCAAGGACGAATCCATCGCGCTCGATATCAAATGGGCGCGACGCGCGCGTCGGCTCGTCGTTGCGCGTCGAGAGCGCTTTCATCGAGTCGAAGCCACCCATCGCGCAGTCGGTGATCGTCGCTTCCGAGCCACCGGTAATCATCGCGCGTGCCTTCCCGTGCAAAATCATGTCGTACGCGACGCCAAATGCGTCGTTCGACGACGCGCACGCGCTCGAAACGGCGTACATCGGTCCGCGGAAGCCGAAGCGCATCGAAATCTGCGCCGGAGCCGCATTGCTCATGAGCATCGGAATGAAGAATGGCGTGATCCGCCCCGCGGTTCCCGCGGCGCGCGCTTTCGTGACGTTCTCTTGGATCGTGATGATGCCGCCGATGCCGCTCGCAACGACGACGCCCGTTTCATCGCGGAGATCTTTATCTTCGGGAAAATTCGCGTCCGCAATCGCTTCGGCGGCGGCCACGTAGGCGAACTGCGCGTAGCGGTCCATCCGTCGCGCGTCGCGTCGACCGATGAGGGCATCGGCGTCGAAGTCTTTGACTTCGGCCGCGATCTGCGCTTTGAGGCCCGCCGCTTTCGCATCGAATGCCGTGACGCGCGCGACACCGCTCTCGCCTGCGATCAAGCGACGCCAGAATTCTTCCCGCGTGTTCCCGAGTGGCGTCACCGCGCCCATCCCCGTAATCACGACCCGTTTTTTCTCCAACCGATTCCCTCACTCGAGCGCTCGCGCGTCTGTCGCGCCTCGCCCGCCCGTTCGTATCCGCTCTCCGCGGACGTAAACGACTCGTCTCCACGCCGCCGCTTCAAAGCGTGCCGACGCACGAAGGGCGGCCGCGATGACCGCCCTAGAAAGCCTCTCAAAGGTATGCTAACGACACCCGCATCCCCTTGAACCTCGCCAGGCACCAGGTGGGAGCGTGTACCAGGGTTGCGGCTGTGCGGCAACCCTGGTACACTCTCTCGGCTATGTTCATGTTCGATCTGCAGCTCTTCGCCTCGAAAAAAGGCGCGGGCTCCACGCGCAACGGTCGCGACTCCAATTCGCAGCGCCTCGGCGTAAAACGCTTCGGCGGCGAAGCGGTTCTCGCGGGCAACATCATCGTCCGCCAGCGTGGAACGAAATTCTACCCCGGGCTCGGCGTCGGCATCGGCAAGGATGATACGCTTTTCGCGCTCGTCTCCGGCACCGTGACGTTTACCGAGAAGCGCAATCGCAAGCACGTCAACGTCATCGTTCCCGCGTAGCACTTCGCGCACGTCGGCCGTAGACGGACCGAGAGCCTCCGGGCTCTTTTCTGTTTTTGAAGCCAACTCTTATCGAACGTTCGGCGGCCTCGGCTCCGAGGGAGCCTGAGCACGAATGCAATTTATCGATGAAGTCCAGATCGACGTCAGCGGCGGCCGCGGCGGCGACGGCATTATCGCCTGGCGCCGTGAGAAATACGTCCCCGAGGGTGGCCCTGCCGGCGGCGACGGCGGGCACGGTGGCGACGTCATCTTGCAGGCGACGCCCGAACTTTCAACGCTCATCGAGTTCCGCTTCAAGAAACAGTTTGCGGCCGATTCCGGCAAGCCGGGCGGTAATTCCAATAAGTCCGGTCGCAGCATGGACGATCTCGTGATTGGCGTGCCGATCGGCACGCTCGTCTACCGCATCGAAGAAGACGGTCGCGAATACGTCGTCGCCGATCTCAGCGCGGAGGGCGAACGGATTCGCGTCGCGCGCGGCGGTCGCGGCGGACTCGGCAACCAACACTACGCGACCTCGACGCGGCAAGCGCCACGCTTCGCCGAAAAAGGCGAGCCGCCCGAGACCGCGACGTTGCGCCTCGAACTCAAACTCATCGCCGATTGCGGCGTCGTCGGCCTACCAAATGCGGGGAAATCGACGCTCCTTTCCGTTGCCTCCGCGGCGCGGCCGAAGATCGCCGACTATCCGTTCACCACGCTCGAACCGCAACTCGGCGTCGTGCGCCTCGGCCCCGAAGAATCGTTCGTGATGGTCGACGTGCCCGGCCTCATCGAAGGCGCGCACCAGGGTACGGGCCTCGGCGACAAATTCTTACGCCACATCGAGCGCACGCGCGTCCTTATCCACCTGATGGACGGCGCGCTTACGCCCGAAGAGATTCTCGCTGCGAAACATACCATCGAAGAGGAACTCCGCCTCTGGAACCCCGCGCTCTCGCTGCGGCCGACACTCTACGTGATTTCGAAGCTCGATCTGCCCGATGCGAAAGCGACCTTCGATCTCCTCAAAGAGACGATCCCCGGTCTTCGCGGCATCTCGGCTGCCACAAACGAGGGCGTGCGCGACTTGCTCTTCGCCGCGTTCCAAACCATTGCTGCGACCCCAATGCCCGACGTCGTCGCGCCCGATGCACCGCGATTCGTCCTCACGCCACAAGAAGCGTTCGTCATCAATGTCGATCCCGATGGAACCTACGTGGTCTCGGGCGATCGCATCGAGCGTCTCGCCGCGATGACCGATTTCGACACCGACGAAGGCCTCGCGCACTTCGAACAAGTGCTCACGAAGATGGGCGTCGATAAAGCACTCCAGGAACGTGGAGCACGCGAAGGCGATACCGTGCGCATCTCGGAGTTCGAATTCGATTATTCGTGAAGAGCGCCGCGCGCTCTTCACTCGCTGCGCGTGAGGACCATGCATCTTCGTGAAAGGGGACCGGGAGTGAGCGCGACGGCGAAATTTTACAGCGCCTTCTTTCTTGCGGTCGTGATCGTTATCGCAATTTCGTTCTACGCGGGATATCGCATCGGCTCGAACGGGCACGTCGATCGTCATGCGGCAGTCGTCCACCCGCGCGCCTCGCCGTGAAGATCGGCCTTTTCGGCGGGACATTCGATCCGGTTCATAACGCGCATCTCTTCGTCGCCGAAGCCGCGCGCGTCGAACTCGGCCTCGAGCGGATGATCTTCTTACCGACACGCGGTTCGCACTATCGCACGCAACCGAATGCGACGATCGTCCAACGTCTCGAGATGCTGCGTATTGCCTTGGCACCCAACGCTCACTTCGCCCTCGACGATATCGACGTGCAGGACGACGCCACGGGCTACAGTGCCGACCTCATGCCACGTTTGCGCGCGAAGTATCCCAGCGACGAACTCACCTTCGTCGTCGGCGGCGATTCACTCGTCGATTCACCCTGGCAGCGCTTCGATGTCGTGCTCGGCGCGCTCGATGCCTTCGCGATCGCACCACGCGCCGAGCGCGCGCCCGAGCGCGTCGATACGCTCCTCGCGACGCTCGCGCCGCACGAACGCGCGAAGCTCCACGTGCTCGATTTGCCCGCACTCAACGGCTCCGCAACGCTCGTTCGCGCACAGCTCGCGCGCGGTGGAAGCGTGCGCTATCTCGTGCCCGAAGGCGTGCGGCGCTACATCGCAGAGCACGACCTCTATCGCTTGGGAGAATCTGGTGTCGATCGCTAAGCCCGACCACCCGACGCTTGCGCCGCTCGGTCATCTGGAGATCGGCGGCGTGGCCGCGAGCGTGCTCGCAACGACGTACGGGACACCGCTGCTCGCCCTTGATGGCGACGTGCTCGCAGCAAATATTGCGCGCTTCGAAACGTTCGTGCGCACCTATGCGATCGACGCGTGCTACGCGGGCAAGGCGTTACTTTTCGTGGGACTCGCACGGCGCATCGGCGCGAGCGCGCTCGGGCTCGACGTCTGTTCGCTCGGCGAATTACTCACGGGGGAAGCCGCCGGCATCGCGCCCGAGCGAATGGTCTTTCACGGTTGCGGCAAGACGCACGACGAACTCGTCGCTGCGGCGAGCGGCCGTGTCGGGCGGGTCGTCGTCGATCATCACGACGAACTCGACGCGCTCGCACGCCTGGCCGATCACGCTCGACCCATCCACGTTCTCCTGCGCGTCAACACGGGCATCGAGGCACACACGCACGCCTACGTTCGGACGGGCGGCGAAGAATCGAAATTCGGATTTCCCCTTCGCGAACTCGAGCGCGCCGTCGCATTTGCCGTCGCTTCGCCCGGAATACGCCTCGTTGGATTGCATAGCCATCTCGGCTCGCAGATCTTCGATGCGGCGCCCTACGATGCGAGCTTGCCGATCCTCCTCGATGCTTACGCGCGAGCGCTCGCCGCGGGCGCGCCGCTTACCGATCTCGTCCTCGGCGGGGGATTCGGCGTCGACCCCATCCCCGGGGCCGCACGCTTCGATCTGGAATCGGCGATCGGGACGCTCGTGAACGATCTCGGGGCGGGCGCCCGTGAGCGGGGCATCACCGCACCGCGCTTGGGCCTCGAACCCGGACGCAGTATCGTCGCCGATGCCGGAATGTCGCTGTATCGCGTCGTCACAATCAAACATCAGGGTGCGCGCAAATTCGCGATCGTCGACGGCGGAATCGCCGATAATCCGCGACCCGCCCTCTACGGCGCCTATCACCACCCCACTCTCGCCAACCGCGACTCAGACGCGCCGCTCGAGGAAACGACCGTATGCGGTCGCTCCTGCGAAAACGACCGTCTCGTCGTCGCGCCTCTCCCGGCCGACCTCGCGCCGGGCGACCTCCTCGCACTCGGGACCACCGGAGCTTACACGTACAGTATGGCGAGTAATTACAACCGCTTTCCACGCCCGGCGATCGCGTTTGCGGGACATGGCGAACATGCGCTCGCGGTCCGTCGCGAAGAAGCCGCCGACATCTTGCGCAACGACGTGCGATGAACGATCGCCGAACGCGGATCCGACCGATCATGCTCGTGCTCACCATCGCTCTCGCACTTTCGGCATGCGCGCAAAGCGCGACCAGCACCGGAACCACGGGCGTCACGAGCGATAACGGCGCGGTCTACGACGCGTGGCGGGCCGGGCGTTCGCACATCGAAGTTATCGCCAACGGCAGCGTCGCACGCATGCTCGGTACGCATCGCGGACGTAGCGGCAACCACGAAGGTTTCTTACTTCACCTATCGGGATCCGCGGGCCGCGGTCTCACGGTTCGCGTGGAAGACAACGTGGACCTCACGGGACCGATTCCCTTATCCGAAGGCCAAGACGTCGTCGTCCGCGGTGAATACATCTTCGATGAGCGTGGCGGCATCGTGCATTACACGCATCGCGATCCGCGCGCCCGACACATCAGCGGATATGTGCTCGTCGACGGGAAGTTCTATCAGTAATCTGCCGATAGGTATACAAAGACGTCCGGCGTTCCCTATACTCAATGTATCGAGTTTCTTTTTGCGAGAATTACACGCAGTCGTCCTTGCAAGCGCTTCACCGAGGCGTTTTGAATTACTCACTTCACTCGGACTCGCCGTGCGCGTCGTCCCGAGTCATGTCGACGAAGGAGAGCGTCCCGGGTATGGTCCTCGCGAACTCGCGGCGCTCCACGCCGGAGCGAAAGCCGACGTCGTTGCCGGCCGCGAACCAAACGCGTTGATCGTTGCTGCCGATACCGTCGTCGACCGCGATGGCACCGCACTCGGAAAACCGCACGACGCGCGTGAAGCTGCCGCCATGCTCGCCTCACTCTCGGGCCGCGAACACATCGTTCACACCGCCTACGTCGCCATCGACACCGCGACGGGAGCGCGTGTCGCGACCTCGCTATCGACCACCGTTCGTTTCGCACATCTTTCGCCCGATACCATCGAACGCTACGTCGCGACGGGTGAACCCATGGACAAGGCCGGCGCCTACGGCATTCAGGGCCGCGGTGCGGCGCTCGTCGAGCGAATCGATGGCGATTTCTACACCGTCATGGGCTTCCCACTCGGCGATTTTGTGCGCCGTCTGCCTGACCTCGGCTACGAACTCGTGGCGCGATGAGCACGCTGCTTTCCAGTCTCCGCTCCACGCTGAGCCCCGAGATCGGCCTCGATCTCGGGACGGCCAATACCGTGGTCTACGAACGCGGCGCGGGCGTCATCGTCAGCGAGCCCTCCGTCGTTGCGTACAATACGCGCACCGATGAGATCGTCGCCATCGGTCACGCCGCGAAAGAAATGGAAGGCCGCGCGCCCGAGCGGATTCGCGTCGTGCGGCCGCTCCAGCGCGGCACGATCTCCGATTTCCGCGCCGCCCAGACGCTGGTCGCGCGCCTGGTGGATCGTGCGCTCGCGAGTCGGCCGCGCTTGGCTCCGCGGCTCGTTGCGTGCAT
>JAYTXC010000097.1:0-11888 GCA_043743145.1 Rhodospirillales bacterium | reverse complement strand
ATAGCACCTATTTCGTCGATGGAGCACTTCAGGGTGCCGTCGGTAACGTGTACAACCCCGGTGACGGTTCGCAGAAGCAGGCGATCGGGAAGTCCGCGTACGTCCCGGTTTTCACGCAACAACCGATCGGCATCGCGATCAACGCGACGCTCAAGCTCTAAGCTCGAGCTTCGTTACGGAAAAGGCCCTCGCGTCCGCGAGGGCCTTTTCTCTTTCTACGGTATCTGTGGCGCGATGCGATATGGATACCACTGCGAAGAATGTGAAGAGGCGATCTGGCCGGCGACCTCGCGCGGTGAACTTCAGTGGTTAAAGAGTCGCGAACACGTCGTACGTGAAGTGGCGCGACACGTGCAAGCCGGTCTCGACACGTGGATTACCGAGGGCCTGGAGTTTCTCGATCACCACAACGGCCACAGCGTGATCCTCTCGAAGCGCCCCTAGGCTCGCGTTCATGTCGACGCTCTGTTACTGGGTGCCGTTGAGCGCTGTCGTTCTCGGGAATCATGGTAACTTGGGACGGCAACGTTAAAAAAAAAGCGAGCCGACATATGGCTCACTTTTTTCGATCTTTATTTTTTAGCGGGGTATTTTCAGTCGTTCGCCCGGGGTTACCGTCGCGCTCGTGAGCCCGTTCACGGCGATGATCGTATCGATCGTTTCCTGGACGTTTTGGCCATCCGCGGTGTAGCGATCGGCGATCGTCCAGAGATTCTCGCCGCGATGAACCGTCGCGACCTTGAAGTGTTCGGGTGATGCGGCGAAGAGGCGGGATTGCGACATGGCCGGGACGGCGATGACCGCGCTGAGCGTTGCGAGTGCGATCGCTGGCATCAGCGTGATCTTTTTGCGTTTCGGCGAGAACATGTCGGCTGCTCCTCTATCTTGTGTCCGAACGGCCGTTCGCAGCTAAAACATCTACATGTTGTGCGCGAACGAGTGTTCGTCCACCAGATCGTAACAAGGAAGCGCCTGCGATGTCAATGCTTCGTCGAACATATGTTTGCATTCGAGGGGCTGGATATGTTAATCTCGGCACTAATCGCGGCGCGAATCGCGCGCTGCTGCCGGTAGGAGATCCTATGGACGAGCGCGCCCCAACGGAGCGTCAAGCCCGTATCCTCGAGGTGATTCGCGACTTTACGGAACAGCGCGGCTATCCGCCGTCGGTTCGCGAAATCGGCGAACGCGTCGGGCTTTCATCTTCATCGACGGTCCAATCGCATTTGCGGTCACTCGAAAAACGCGGCTTGATCCATCGCGATCCGACGAAGCCACGCGCGCTCGTCACGACGGGCTCCGCGAGCGCCGCGGCCAACGCGCCGATCGTTCCCGATTTCGGCGTCGTGCCGATCGTCGGAAAAGTTGCGGCGGGGACGCCGATCACGGCGACGGAAAATCTCGAGGGCGACTTCATTCTTCCCGCCGAGTTCGCGCGGAAAGACGGGACGTTCATCCTCCGCGTGCAGGGCGAATCGATGATCGATGCCGCGATCCTCGACGGCGATCTCATCGTTGTCTCGCCGCAAGCCGACGCGGCCAACGGCGAAATCGTCGTTGCGATGGTCGACGGCGAAGCGACGGTCAAGCGCTTTTTCCGCGAGAGCGGGCGCGTCCGGCTCCAGCCCGAGAACGCCACGATGGCGCCGATGTATCCGGCCGACGTTACGATCCTCGGCAAAGTCAGCGCGATGTTCCGCCGCTTCTAGGGCAGGGCAGCCGCCGCGCGAATATTGGTGCTCCGTGTCCTTGCACGAAGCGCCCGCTGGCGGCCGCATCTCCCCCCTCGATCGCCTCGTCTCGGCTATCCGGTCTTTTGCGGCGCTGCCGGAGATGCTCGCGATCCAACGGACGCTGCCGATCAGCTTCGCTGGTCTCGTCCTCGGACTCGTCGGTTTTATGGTGACCTTGCCGTCGGGCTCGCTCCTCGATCGATTCGCCCACTCGTTCGCGGCGGCATTCGGGATCATGTCGTCGCTCCTGGTCATTGCGCTTGCGTTCGATCTCGCGCCTCGGCGTGGCGTGCCGCGGATTCTCGGCACGTTCGTCGCAGCCGCCGCGTTTGTGATTTCGCTTCCGTACGCGCACGCAACATCGTTCGTCGCGCTCGAAAAATCGCTCGGATCGAGCGGACTCTTTCTCGCGATCGGCGTCGGCCTCATCACGATCGATACGCTCGCGATCGCACGCGCGCGATGCGGCGCACTCGTGGGTTCGCTCCTAGGAAGTGCGCTCGTCATCGCGCTCGCGCTCGCACTCGTCGTGCGGGGCATCTCCGTTACCGCGGGGCTCACCGCCCTCATCGCGCCGCTCGGATCGCTCGGCGATAGTCTCACCGCATTGCTCGTCATCACGTTCGTCGAAACGCTCCTCTGGACGTTCGGTATTCACGGACCCGCGCTTTTGGCCGCGGTCGTCTTGCCCGTCTACATCAATTTACAGCTGCAGAATACCGAAGCGCTCGCGCACGGCGATCCGCTGCCGCATATCGTGACCGTCTCGATGTTTATCTTCGTCTTTCCCGGCGGTGCGGGGGCCACGTTTCCACTCGTGCTACTCTTACTACGGGGCCGTACCAAACGCGTGCGCCGCGTCGCGCTCGCGTCGCTCGTGCCCGCGATCGTCAACGCGAACGAACCGCTCATGTTCGGTTTGCCGCTCGTGCTCAATCCGATCCTCGGCGTTCCATTCGTCATTACGCCACTCGTCCTTGGCGTCGTCTCGTATTACGCGATGGCACTCGGGATCGTGGCGCGGCCGGCCTACTACATTCCCTCGACCGTGCCGCTCGGGCTCGGCGCATTTTTAGCGACGAAAGATTGGCGTTCCATCTTATTGATCGTCGTGAATCTGGGGATTGGACTCGCGATTTACGCACCGTTCGTCGCGGTATACGATCGCGCCGAAAACGAGCGCGAGCGCGAGCGCGAAGCGGAAGCGGGCGCTGCGGCATGAGCGTGCTTCTCGCACCCGCGTTACTCGACGCGCTTCTCGAGCGCTTTGCGTTTTCGGACGATCTCGTTGCCGCAGCCGTGCGGGCGGCCGCGCGCGACGTCGGCACGGCCACAGCCGACGCGCAAGCGCGCGCGCACGCAAACGTTTTCCGTGCATTCGCGGACGAAGGCGTTGCGGAGAGCGATCTCGCGGGTGCACTCGGCTACGGTTACGACGATGCGGCTCGCGCGCGATACGAGTCGCTGCTCGCGCGCATCTTCGGCGCCGAACGCGCGCTCGCGCGTCTCTCGCTCGTGAGCGGGACGCACGCGATCGTGACGGCGATCGATGCGTGCGTACCGCACGAAGGTCGCCTTATCAGCGCGACGGGTCGACCCTACGATACCCTACGAAATGCGCTCGCCGATGCTCCGCATTCACTCGCGCGACGCGGTGTCCGATACGATGAAATTCCTTTCGATGACGCGGGCGATGTCGATCTTGGCACGCTCGCGCGCGCGTGCGAGTCGGGTGTGGACGTCGTCTTTATCCAGCGTTCGCGCGGCTACGCATCGCGACGGAGCCTTTCGGCGATCGAATGCGGGACGATCGCGCGGACGGTGCGCACGGTCGCGCCACACGCCCTCGTCCTCGTCGACAATTGTTACGGCGAACTCGTCGAGGCGACCGAGCCGACGCACCACGGCGTCGATGCGGTCATGGGGTCGCTCATCAAAAATCTTGGTGGCGCGCTCGCACCGGGTGGCGGATACGTCATCGGACGCGCCGATGTCATCGAGCGCGTCGCGGCGCGCCATTACGCACCCGGGCTCGGCACCGGAGTCGGATCGACGCTTGGCTTCGGGCGGTCGCTCGTCCAAGGTCTTTTCAACGCGCCGATCGTCGTCGGCGAGGCGCTCGCGGGATTGGATTTCGCAAGCGCGCTTTTCACCGAACTCGGCTACCGCGTCGATCCCGTGCCTGGAGCCTCGCGCCGCGATATCGTCCAAGCCATCGGCCTCGGGAGCGCGGAGCGCCTCGTCACTTTCGCGCGCGGCCTGCAACGCGCCATGCCGCTCAACGCGCGTTTCGCGCCGGAACCGGGAGCCGTGCCGGGCTATCGCGACCCCGTCGTGATGTCGGGCGGCGCGTTCGTCAATGGTGCGACGATCGAGCTTTCGTGCGACGCGCCGCTCCGCGCGCCGTTCGAAGTCTATCTCCAGGGTGGCACCAGCCGGAGTCATGTTGCGCTCGGGGCACTCTTTGCTGCGGATCTGCTTGGCAAAGAAAGCATATGAGCGCGCTCGCAGAACAGTCTACCCCATGAACTGGAGAGCGCTTCTGTGAGCGAACAGAACGACATCGCTTCGAAAAATGTTGAGGTCCCGTATCGTCGGCGTTACGTCCGTGTGAGCGTCGCGACGGAGATCTCGTATACCCGCGACGGGAACGACGTTCCAAAGGCGGGTTCGTCGTCGGATCTCGGCGGCGGCGGCGTGCGCCTCGCAACTGACGAAGATTTGCCGCTCGGCACGGTCCTCATGTTGCGCTTCCCGATCCCGGGTCTCGATCGCGACGTCGTCGTCCGTGGCCGGATCGTTTTATCGTTCTACAATGCCGAAGATAAGCGGTTCATGCATGGGATCGCGTTTACGTCGATCGACCCGCGCGACCAAGAAGAAATCATACGTTATGTGGCGGCCGAGGTGCAGCGCCAGGCCGTGGACGACGAACCCCTCTCGGGTTAGCCGCCGCCGCCCCCGCCCATATAGCCGAAGAAAAAATAGCGATTGCCGTCGCCCGTCTCGATGACGATGCGCGTGTCTTCGAGCGTGGCGCTCCGAATGGTCTTGCCCGCGAGATCGTCGAGGACAGAACGAATTTGCTCGAATTCCCACTCGCGCAACGAATCAGCGTCGATGTCTTGGAGATCGAGATCCTCGATATCTTTGAGGAGCGCTTCGATCTTGCCATTATCCGCGGGGTCGGTCTCGGTCCCTATCGCCATCACTCCTCGATTCGAGAACGGCCTCAGGAAAGGCCTTGGGAAGAGCGAGTATTTCACCGGGGAAGTTCTGCCTGCCTGGGCTAAGCCTTCCACCGTCATGGATTATGGACGGGCGTGTATATTCTCGAAGTCTTGAGCGGACCGCTCGATGGCAAAACGTGGGCGTTCGATCGTGAGATCACGATCGGGCGCGACGATGCCCTCGCCGCGGCCTGCATCACCCTCGATCGCTATATTTCGCGTCGGCACGCGCATGTGTGCGACGCCGGCGACCATTTGATTTTGGCCGACCTCGCGAGTCGCAATGGCACGCGCAAGGGCGGCGAGCCGATTACGGCCGAGACGCCGATCGTGCCCGGCGAACGATTTATCGTCGGGCGCACGCTCTTACGCGTGATGAAGGCCTAGCGTCGTGCAGATCGTTCGCACCCCGGGCTCCGCACGCGCCATCGCGCGGACGCTCTTGCGGCCGGTGGGCTTCGTGCCCACGATGGGCGCGCTCCACGACGGGCACCTCGCACTCGTCGATCGCGCGAGGCGCGAGAACGTCTCGGTGGTCGCCTCGATCTTCGTGAACCCGCTCCAATTCGGGCCATCGGAAGACTTCGAGAAGTATCCGCGCGCCTTCGCGCGAGATGTCGAGCTACTCGAAGCGCATGGCGTCGACGTGCTCTACGCGCCGGCCGTGGAGCGAATGTATCCGCCCACGTTCGCAACGTCGATTTCGATCGGGGCGCTCGCGGAATCGTTCGAAGGTGAGCGCCGCCCCGGGCACTTCGCCGGTGTCGCGACGGTCGTCGCCAAATTGCTTCACGCGATCGAGCCGACGTCGCTCTATCTCGGTCAAAAAGATATCCAACAGGCCGCGGTCTTGCGTGCGATGGTGCGCGATCTCGACATGGCGACCAACATCGTCGTCGCGCCGACGGTGCGTGAGGCCGATGGGCTCGCGCGTTCGAGCCGCAACGTGTACCTCAATGCGACGCACCGCGCCGCCGCGCCGAGCATCTTTCGCGCGCTCACGTTCGTAGCGGAAGAACTCATCCGCGGGCGTCGCGATGTGCCACGACTTCTCGCAACCGCGCGCGCGATGCTCGAGGCACCGCTCGCATGGGATTATCTCGACGTCGTCGATCCGATGACGTTTGCCGCATGCGATCCGATCGCGCTTCCCGCAATCGTGCTCGCCGTCGCGAAGGCGGGCGTGACGCGTCTCCTCGATAACGTGCCCGTCGCGGGTCCCGACGGCGTGCTTCCGCTCGTGTCGATCGAGCGCAGCATACCGCTCGTTTCGCTCGCACGCGTGCCGTAGATGGCGCGACTGGTGCTCGGGGTTGCGGGCGGAATCGCTGCGTATAAGGCAGCCGCGCTGTGTAGTACGCTCGTGCAACGCGGCGACGTCGTCGATGTCGTGATGACCGACGGCGCGCAGCGCTTCGTTGGCGCTCTAACATTCGCGGCGCTCACGCATCGACCCGTGCTCGCGTCGCTCTGGGATGCGCCCGAAACGATCCCGCATATCGCGCTCGCGCGCAGTGCCGACGCGTTGCTCGTCGTGCCCGCAACGGCAAACGTGATCGCGAAACTCGCCCTCGGCATCGCCGATGATTTACTGCTGAACCTCGCGCTTGCCACACGTCGGCCGATCGTCGTCGCGCCGGCGATGAATGCGGCGATGTACGATCATCCCGCGACACAAGGCCATCTTCGGACGCTCGAAGCGCGCGGCGTCACGATCGTCGCACCGGAGTCGGGCTTTCTTGCCGAACGCGAAGTTGGCGTCGGACGTTTGGCCTCGCCCGAGGCGATTCTTGCGGCGCTCGAGCGGGTGCTCGGGCGCACGCGATCGCTCGCCGGTCAGCGCGTCCTCGTTACGGCGGGACCGACGCGCGAACCGATCGATCCGGTGCGCTTTCTCTCCAACGCATCGACGGGCACGATGGGCATCGAAATTGCGCGCGAAGCGCACGCGCGCGGCGCACGCGTCGATCTCGTGCTCGGTCCCACGCTCGTCGCGCCACCGCCGGGCATACACTGCGTGCGCGTGACCACAGCGCAAGAAATGCACGATATCGCGCTCGCGCTCGCACCGGGGGCCGATATCGCGATCGCCACGGCAGCGGTCAGCGATTTCCGTCCCGTTCGCGTACACGCGCACAAGGTAAAGAAAGACGATGCCGCAGCCTCGCTCGATCTCGAGCGCACGCCCGATATTCTCGCGGCGCTTTCGGAACGCAAGCTCGTGAAATTTCTCGTCGGCTTCGCCGCTGAGACGCGCGATATCGAAACGTATGCGCGCGAAAAACTGCTCGCAAAAAATCTCGATGCGATTGCGGTCAACGATGTCTCGGCCGAAGGCACGGGCTTCGGAACGGGCGAGAACGCGCTCGTCGTGATCGCGCGCGATGGCTCGCGGGAAGACCTCGGCCGCGCGAGCAAAGCGGAGCTCGCCGTTCGGCTTTGGGATGCGCTCGCACGCGTTCGCGCGACGAGCGCGGAAGTACGCGTCTAGCGATGTTGCTTGCCGTCGATGTCGGAAATACCGACACGAAACTCGGCTTCTTCACGATGGCGCCCGATGGCGCGTTCGAACTCAATCGCACGTGGCGCGTGCAGACGGAACGCGCGCGCACGGCGGATGAATTCGGCGTCCTCTTTCGCACGCTCTTCGGCGTCGCGGGTTTGCCGACCGACGCCGTAGCGCACATCGTCGTCTCGAGCGTCGTTCCGCAAACCGATCGCGCACTCGCAGAAGGTTCGCGGCGTTACTTCGCGTGTGAAGCGCTATTTTTCTCCGCAGCCACGCAGACGCTCATCGACGTGACGACCGAACGTCCCAAAGAGCTCGGCTCCGATTTGCTCGCGGCCGCGATCGCGGCGAAAGCAAAGTACGGTACGCCGATGGTCGTCGTCGGTTTTGGAACGGCAACGACGTTCGGCGCGATTTCGCGCGAGGGTGAGTATCTCGGCGTCGCGCTCGCACCCGGCATCCGCATCTCGATCGACGAGCTCGTCGAACGCACGGCGAAGTTGCCGCAGGTCGCGCTCGAAGCGCCCAACGGCCCGATCGGGCGCGATACGGTTTCGGCGTTGCAGGCCGGTTTCGTGTACGGCTTCGTCGGCCAGACGGAAGCCCTCGTCGCACGAATGCGTCACGCGATCGGTGAAGATGCGCGCGTCATCGCGACGGGTGGGCTCGCCGATTTTATCGCCAAGCATACGCAAGTGATCGATGCCGTCGAACCGCATCTCGTGCTGTACGGTCTCGCGCGTTGGTTCGCGTCGCAACGCTAATTCGGCGCGCGTTGCCGTCGTTGCGCGCGGTTCGCGCGCGGTGTGTCGTCGCACTGGGATTGACGTGCGCCCTGATCTCGACGTCGGCGGCGTCCGCGACTGTGACACGTGGCGTGTCGTCCACCGACGGCGCGATTTCGACATACGACCTGCTCGAACTCCAGATCGCGTACACGACGTTGCTCGCCGTGTACTACAAGCCGATCGAACCGCGCACGCTCGTCTCGGGTGCACGACGCGCGATCGCAGCCGAGATCGCCGCGCGCGGTGTGCGCGATATCGTTTTAGCCGCGGTGCCCGCAACGATCGATCGGGGTCGCGGCTCCGATCTCATCGATACGTTCGTGTTGCAGAGTCTCGCGCGCGCGGGTGCGCGCTTAAACGGACATCGCCTCGTTTCGGCCGCCGTCGCGGGCGAACTCGCGTCGTTGAACGATCCGTATACCGTCGCGTTCGTTCCGCAGCAGTTCAAAAAATTCAATGCCTATCTCGGCAATGCGAGCTTCGGGGGGATCGGCGCGATCGTCGGGGTCGACGCGGCGGGCAGCGGCGCGCGCGTCGAACGGGCGCTTGCGGATGGACCCGGGTACGCTGCGGGCTTACGCGACGGGGATGCGATCGTCGCGATCGACGGCCGCTCGGTCGCGCAGATTGGTGCGACGCATCTGCGCGACGCGCTGCGCGGTCGCGTCGGCACGACCGTCCGCCTCAACGTGCGACGCGGGGACGAACGCCTGATGCTTGCGATCGTCCGTGCGATCGTGCGCGATCCCGAGGTGCGATCGGCGTTGCTCGGCGAGATCGGCTATCTCGCGCTCTCTCGCTTCGGCGACCGCGCCGGTCGCGAACTCCAGTCCGCGGTCGCCGCGTTACGCGATCGGGGCGCGCGCGCGTTCGTGCTCGATTTGCGCGGAAACGGCGGCGGCTACGGCGATGAAGCGACGGCCGTCGGCGCGATCTTCATGGGCGGCCCGATTTTCATCACGCGCGACCGAACGGGCGTGCCGAAGATCGCACGCGCGACGATGACGACGCCCTTCCCCGAACGCCTCGCCGTGCTCGTCGACGGAGACACCGCATCGGCTGCGGAGATCGTGGCCGGCGCGCTCCAGGATGCCGGGCGCGCGACGATCGTCGGTGAGAAGACCTTCGGCAAGGGGCTCGTGCAATCGGTCTTTCCGCTGCCCGACGGGAGCGCGCTCAAAATTACCACGGCGCGCTATACCACGCCCCAGGGCCGCGATATCGACCGCATCGGGATCGTGCCCGACGTGCCCGTTGCGAGCGCTGCGGGCACCAGGCGCGGCGACCCCGCCTCAGACGCGCCGCTCGCCCGGGCGATGACGGAGATCGGGGGCGCGAGCGCGCCGAGCCCGAGCGAGACGGCCCCTTCGGCGCAATCCCCGGCTCCTTCGCCAGCGCCATCACCGGGTACAGCGTCGTCCGCGCCTTCCGGTTCAGCCCCGTCCCCTCGCGTGTGATATACTCGGGGGTCGTGGACCGCATCGCTCCGCCGCTCTCGATCGGCGAACACGAGATTTGGCCGCCCGTCGTGCTCGCGCCGATGTCGGGTGTGACCAACCGTACCTTGCGCGCGCTCTACAAGCCCTTCGGCTTCGGGCTCACCGTTACGGAATTCGTCTCCTCGAATGCCCTCCAATACGGCGCGAAACGCACGATGGAGATGATCGACCAGCACGGCGTTGAGAACCCGGTTTCGACGCAACTCTGGGGTAACGATCCCGCGCTCATGGCGCACGCGGCGAAAGTCGTGCGCGAGTGCGGTGCCGACATCGTCGACATCAATTTCGGGTGCCCCGCGCCCAAAGTCACCAAGACCGAGGGGGGGAGCGCGTGTCTGCGCGATGTCGATCGTTGCGAGCGAATCATGAAGGCGGTGGTTGAGGCCGTCGATTGTCCGGTAACGATGAAGATGCGCCTCGGGTGGACGGAAAGCGATCTCGCGTATCTCGAAGTCGGCAAACGCGCCGAAGCCGTGGGCGTACGCGCGCTGACGCTACACGCTCGTACGGCGAAACAGTTTTATCGCGGGACGGCCGACTGGTCGCACATCGCCGCGCTCAAGGCGAGCGTCGGTATTCCCGTGATCGGGAACGGCGACTTGCACGAGCCGCACGAAGCGATCCGGCGCATGCGCGAGAGCGGGGTCGACGGTATCATGCTCGGTCGCGCGGTGCTCGGCAACCCGTGGCTCGTCGAAGGCATTCGCGATCTACTCGAAGGCCGCAGCGTGCGTGCCACGCCGAACGCGCCCGAGCGTCTACGTTTCGCAATCGTTCACTACCGTATGATGGTCGACGAATGGGGCGAATCGCGTGCGGTTCCCCAGATGCGCAAGCACCTCGGCTATTATCTCAAGGGCTTCGAAGGCGCGAGCCAACTGCGCGAACGCTTGATGCGCACGGAGACGGCGGCCGAGACGCTCGGCATCGTGGAAGCGACGATCGATCGTCTCGAAGCGACCGCGGTCGCTGCGGCATGACGCACGAGAGCGGCGGATTCGATCTCGGGCGATGGAGCGCGGCTTTCGCGGTCGACGACTCGTCGCAGCCCTCGCCCGATCTCTATGGTGCGCCCGATGCGCGCGCGCTTTACGACGAGACGTACGAAAATTACAAGTCGTTCGTGAATCCGCCGCTCGCGCGCGTCATGAAGCTCTCGGGTTCGCCCGTGGAAGTCCGCGCGCTCCGGTCGACGATCTGGGACCACACGGGCAAAGCCTATCTCGATTTCGCCGGCGGGTATGGCGTTTTCACGCTCGGGCATTCGCATCCGCGCGTCGTCGCCGCGGTGCGCGAGCAACTCGAACGGATGTCGCTCTCGGGCAAGACGATGTTCTCGCCGTTGCTCGGGCGGCTCGCACGCGCGCTCGCCGATCTCGCGCCGGGCGACTGCACGATCTCGTTTTTCGCCAATAGTGGCACGGAAGCCGTCGAAGGCGCGCTCAAGCTCGCGCGCGCGGCGACGGGGCGTACGAAGTTCGTCGCGACGACGAATGCGTATCACGGCAAGACCGTCGGAGCGCTCGCGGTGAGCGGTCGCGATGCGTACAAAACGCCGTTCGGGCCGTTGCTCGCTGATATCGTGCACGTGCCGTACGGTGATGCAGCCGTGCTCACCGAAGCGCTGCACGATGCCGCGGCGTTTATCGTCGAACCCGTGCAGGGCGAGGGCGGGATCGTCGTTCCGCCGCTCGGCTATTTGCGCGCGGCTCGTGCGGCGTGCGATGCGTCGGGTGCGCTTCTCATCGTCGACGAAGTGCAAACCGGGCTCGGCCGCTGCGGCATGCTTTTTGGATGCGAACGCGACGGTGTCGTGCCCGACGTTCTCGTGCTTGCGAAGGGGCTCTCCGGCGGCGTCATTCCGATCGGTGCGTTCGTCACACGGCCGTCCGTGTGGAACGCCGCCTATGCAAAACAGCCGTTGGTTCACACCTCAACCTTTGGTGGGAATCCGCTCGCCTGTGCGGCTGCGCTCGCCGCGCTCGAGGTTCTGCGCGACGAGGATCTCGTCGCCAACGCTCGCGCACGTGGCGAAGAGCTCCTCGCGGGCGTGCGCGCGATCGCCGCCGATTATCCCAGCGTCGTTCGCGAAGCACGCGGCCTCGGATTGCTCGTGGGCATGGAACTTG
>JAYTXC010000096.1:0-6131 GCA_043743145.1 Rhodospirillales bacterium | reverse complement strand
ACGCGATGTAAAGGTTGCGTGATAGCGATCCAAATAGAACGATAGTGGACCGAAGATTGAACAAAGGTCGTTTTTGAAAACACCCGAGACCGGGTCGATCACGCTAGCGTAGCATGCCGATTCGTCTCGCCCGCAGCTCGGATCAATGTCGTCTTGTCGTATCAACCCCGCTCGTGCGTCGACGCAGCCTCCCGGCCACCATCGACGGCGAGCTTCTTGTAAGGCCACTCTATGAAATCGATGGTCGTCGCGATGATCGCGGATGACTCGGGTCAAGGGCTTGTCGAGTACAGCATCATCTTACTTCTAGTCGCGCTCGTCGGAATTTCGGCGATGACGCTACTGGGCAACAAGGCAAATAATTCGCTCGGGAAGTCGGGAAGTCGCTTACCCTAGCTCGACTTCGTCGCCCGTCGAATAACGCGAAGAAAAGAACTCCGACCGCGTGGCCGGAGTTCTTTATCGCTTAGACCGGATCGAATGCGCCCTGCGCGATCATCGCCTCGCCGATCGTGCGCGCTTCACGCATCGTCTCGGCGGTGCCCGCATCTTTGCCGAGCGTGACGAGTTTCTCGAGTTCTTCGTCGAAGAGCGCGGTAACGTCGGCAGCGGTGGTAATACCGTGCTTGATTCGTTGCGCGATCATCAACCGATAGATGCGGTCGGTCGCGAGATCTTCCATGAAGCCATCGAGGAGGCTCGCGCCCTTGCCGTTGATGTAGCCGTTGCGGTAGCGGATGACGGTGCGCACCGCCGCGCGCGTGCCGTCGCTCGTCGTCTTGCCGATGCCGACGACGGAAGGCCGCAGGTCGGGATGCGCGTCGTACCCATCGCGGTAGCTCGCGACTTGATTGGGTGCGGGGAATTGCGCGACGGCGATGGCGTTTTGGTCCGGATGCCCCGTCCACGCGCCGTCCATCAAACACGTCGCTTCGTTTTTCTTATCGACTGCAAGCGATGTGAGGGCGCGTTCGTTAAGGGCGGCATCTTCGCGACTGGGGTAGAGTGCCGTCATGCCGCCGATCGCGAGCATGCCGTGTTTATGACAGATCGAGGGAATGAGCGTGCGCAAATTTTGGAAGAACGGCACGTCGTGCGGGATCGTATTGCGATCGGGCAAGACCCACGTGGGGTCGTTAAGATTAAAGTGGATGAGGCTCGCCATGTAATCCCAGCGGCCGAGATTGATGCCGAGCAGATGCTCGCGCAAATTATAGGCAAACTCTTCAATCTGAAACGCGAACGAGTGTGCTTCGCAGAGCGCCATGCACTTGATGTAATCTGCTTTTTCGCCTTTGAGTTGAGCGAGTGTCTGCAACATGTCGCGCCACAGCAGCGCTTCTTCTGCGGATTCAGATTTTGGAATATAGATGCAGAGCGGGTGTTTGAGCTTTTTGAAATCGAGATGAAAAACGAGCGACGCGAGATCGAAAAGCGAAGCCGACGTGAGCTCCGGTAAAACGCCCGCCTGCGAAAGATGGAGGCCGCGGACGCGCGTGAACGTGACGCTCGATGACGGCTGGATCCCGACCGTGCCGCCGCGCTTCTTATCTTCGTATGAGAGTTCGCCGTAGAGCGCGGCGACGACGTTGCGGACGCCGAGCAGCGTGTGCTCCCAGTCGTTCGCCATCGAATCTTCGAGATCGAGCATCACGCCGGGCGCGCCGGAATTGAGCATCTTGACCACGAGTTCGGCTTCGTCGGCGGGGCCCGTCATTTGGTTGCGCTGATCGAGCACCCACGGCGGCAACGTGATCTTCCATGCCTCGGTGGTTGCGGGCGATGGCGCGAGGTAGGTCGGCAAGTGCCCCGCTTGCGATGCGGCCATGACGACTTTGCGAGCGGCGGCAAAGGCCTGCTGACGTGCGGTGAAGCGCTCGTGAAGGGGGCGATAGAATGCGGCAAAGCCGTCGGGGAGATCGCGATCGATCGAGAATCCAGACGGTGCCGAACTCATCGGCGGAAGCGCGCTTTGCGCGAGACTCAAGGTAACTGCTCCTTCGTGTGGGTGCCGCACGACAAAGCGCGGCCAACCGCGGTTCGTTCGGCACGCGTGCGCGGCACCATTTCCAGCTGGCGCAAGTCCCGTGTGCACAGCGGGAAGTCCAACAAGCCTCGAAGCAAGGCCACACGAGCGCGCTCGTAGCTCAACCGGATAGAGCGATAGCCTCCTAAGCTATAGGTTGCCAGTTCGATTCTGGCCGAGCGCAGTTAGTTTGCGAGCTCAACTCGCTCGACGATCGCGTCGCCTTCGCGATCGAAGCTCACGACGAAATCGATCGGGTTACAACAGACCGGGCAATCCTCAATAAACGATTGGCGTCGGCCGCCGCTCGGATCGACCGCGACGTAATTCGTCTCGGAGCATCGGGGACAGGTGTAGGCGGCATCGCTTTCCAGTGGCACCACACGGCTCTTCGCGATGCGGCGTACCCGGCGCTTTTCTCCTGGCGCTTGCCCGAAGCCGGACCCCTATGGTATAGTCGCTGACGGAACGGACCGCGTGTCCGTCTTTTTTATGTCGGCCCGCGCGCTCTAGGAACACACAAGAAATGGCGAAAAAAGAGAACCGCGTTATGGTCGTGCTCGCATGCCAAGAATGCAAGCGACGCAACTACAACACGCAAAAGAACAAGCAGTCCACGACCGATCGGCTCGAGCTTTCGAAGTACTGTCGTCACTGCCGCAGCCACAAAGCCCACCGCGAAACCAAGTAATTTTGTGCTTGGCCCTCGCCTCGACCCCGTTCGCGGCGTAGAATATCCACGTAACTGAAACCAGGCGCACGAAGCGATGCATCGAGCGCCCCATTCGTAGGGTGGTAGCTCAATTGGTAGAGTTGCGGTCTCCAAAACCGTCGGTTGCAGGTTCGAGTCCTGTCCGCCCTGCCAAGTCTTTCACGCGAGAACGGTCTCTCGCATCAGGAGCACGAGTCGTATGAACAGGCCAACAGGTGGAAGCGGGACGACGATTCGCCCCGGCGCGCCGAAGGCGCCCCGTCCGGCCCCCCCGAGCGATCGCGCGGTCCGGCAACAGGGTGCGGAGCGTTTTCTCCGCGACCTCATCGCGGAGATGCGCCGCGTCACGTGGCCGACACGTCCCGAGTGGGTTTCAGCGACGGTCCTGACGATCGGACTCGTCGTCGTTATCGGATTCTATACGTTCGTCGCCGACCAAATTTTTGGTTACCTTTTCGGACTCATCCATCACTAGGGGCATGTAGTGGAACACGTAAACCCCGACGAAGCGGAAGCGACCGTCGTCTCGGCCCCAGGTGGAGCGAAGAACGAACGCCGCAAGTGGTTCGTCATCCATACGTATTCGGGCTACGAAAACAAGGTCAAAGCGAATCTCGAGCGCCGCATCCACTCGATGAACATGTCGGAGAAGATCTTCCGCGTGCTCGTGCCGATGGAAGACGAAGTCGAGTTCAAAGATGGCAAGCGGAAGATTACGCCCAAGAAAGTCTTTCCGGGCTACGTGCTCGTCGAGATGGACATGGACGATCAGTCGTGGTACGTCGTCCGCAATACCTCGGGCGTCACGGGCTTCGTCGGCTCGCCGGGTGCGGGCGAAAAGCCTGTTGCCTTGCAAGAAAAAGAAGTGAAGACGATCCTCAAGCAGATGGGCATTGAAACGCCGAAGCTCAAGATCGATTTCGCGAAGGGCGATCGCGTGAAAGTTACGAGCGGCCCGTTCTTCGACTTCACCGGCGTCGTCGATGAGATCCAGCCGGAAAAAGAGAAAGTCCGCGCGCTCATCTCAATCTTCGGCCGCGAAACTCCGGTCGAACTCGAGTTTTACCAGATCGAGAAAGTCTAGCCGTTTTCGCTGAGATATTCGAAAAGCCGGATTTGCAAAGAGCGAATCCGGCTTTTTCGTTTCGTTGCAAGGCGCTCTTCGCGATGGGAGAATCCGCCCGTGAACGCCCCGTCAGCTCTTCGTGAAATCGCTCGGCACGGTGAAGATCGGATCGGCGTCGGTGATCGCGCGGATGTTGCCACGTTCGATGAGAACCGAAAATCCGCCCGGGCCTGCCGTCGCGCCTTCACCACCGCCCATTTTCATGTTTTGCCAAAGTGCGAGTTTGCCCGTTGGCAACGCCGGACCCGACGACGTGACGGTGAACCGCGGATCACCCTTGGGCGTTTTCATCGCGCGCATCGCCATGGCGAATTGCTCCATCGCGGCTCCCTTTTGGCCGCTTTCGCCGAGGCGTAACCGCGCTTCGGCTTCTGGGCAGCCTTCGCGCGGTTCGGAGATGGTCGAAAGATACGAAGTGAAATCGGAGTCGAGCGTTCCCGACTCGCCGGTCGGTCGCGTCGTGGTCATCTTCAAGTGCGCGTCGTAGCCCGTCGTTGCGACGCCCTCGAGTTGTCGCGGGCCAAGAGCGCGTGTCGTCATGCTCAAGGCGACTTTCGTGCCGTCATCGGTACCCGAAGGCGCGGGATCTCTTCGGTCCCGGCGCTTGGTCTCGGGTGGGGCAGTCGAGATGGGTTGATCGAGGGAGACCACGGTGTAGGTTTTGTTCTTGAGGTCGAGCGTTGTCAGCGTCCGCGCGGAACAGTCGACGATGCGCGCCTCGTTCGATGCGAGCGAATCGACGCGTTGTTTTTGGCCCGCGATGTAATGCCGTTCCGCCGTCCCATTCTTGAACATTGACATCGCGCCCGACGCGGCAGCGATCGCGGCGCCGAGTCCGAAGGGCCCGCGCTTCGTACTCGGGTGAGCAGCTGAGCTTGCGGTCGTGAAGTCCGCACTGAAGGTCCCGGGCACCGGATCGCTTTGGCCGCCGATTACAAATTTGTTCACCGAGTCGAAGGCGATGCCGGTTGAGGCCGCCGGGGCGGCGACGGGCGATGCTCCGAACGCGAGCGAGACGCACGCACACGTAGCGATCGTGCGAAGACGATTTGAGTTCATCGAAAGCCCTCCATGACGTCGAAGTTATCATCGACGCGTCCGATTAACGTCCGAGTCCTTTACCGAATCACCCGGATCGTGCTATTCTCCTCGGGCTGCGCCGCCGCTTCACCCCGGGCACGCGCGCATATCGTTCGGGGGAGATCGCCTAGATGGGCGTTCGAAAGGGACATCGCATGGCGAAAAAAGTCGTCGGTAAGATTGGGCTCGCGCTCACGGCCGGCAAAGCCACCCCCGCCCCGCCGGTCGGCCCGGCGCTCGGGCCCTACTCGCTCAACATCATGGCGTTCTGCAAAGAGTACAACGAGCGCACGGCGAGCCAGCCTGGCATGGTGATCCCGGTCGAGATCACGGTCTACGAAGACCGGACGTTCACGTTCGTCACGAAGACACCGCCGGCGAGCTTCCTCATCAAGCGGGCAATCGGCATCGAATCCGGTTCGGCGATCCCCAACCGCAATAAGGTTGGCAAGATCTCCTCGAAGCAGATTCGCGAAATAGCCGAAACCAAGATGGCCGATCTCAACGCAAATGACGTCGAGATGGCGATGCGCATCATCTCCGGGACCGCGCGCTCGATGGGCGTCGAGGTAACAGCATAATGGCGAAGTCACACGGCAAAAAATATACCGAGCTTGCGAAATCGTTCGATCGCAACAAGCTACACGACATCGCTGAAGCGACCGCGACGGTGAAACGATGCGCGACGGCAAAGTTTGATGAAACCGTCGAAATTCACATCCGTCTCGGTGTGGACCCCAAAAAGAGCGACCAGAACGTCCGAGGCACGGTGTTGCTTCCCAACGGCACGGGACGAACCGTTCGCGTGATCGCGTTTGCCAAGGGCGACAAGGCGCGCGAAGCGGAGGCCGCCGGTGCCGACGTCGTCGGCGAGCAAGAACTCATCGACCGCGTGAAGGCGGGCTTCACGGATTTCGACGTCGCCGTTGCGACGCCGGATATGATGGGCGCGGTCGGGTCGAATCTCGGTCGTATTCTCGCCCAGAAGATGCCCAATCCGAAATCGGGAACGGTCACGCCGAATATCGGCGCGGCGATTCGCGATATCAAGGCCGGTAAGGTCGAGTACCGACTCGATAAGACTGGGATCGTGCACACAATCGTCGGCAAGGCGAGCTTCGGCGAACAGCAACTCGCGGAGAACGTCGCGACGTTGCTTGACGCGATCGTGCGTGCGAAGCCGTCGG
>JAYTXC010000095.1:0-13021 GCA_043743145.1 Rhodospirillales bacterium | reverse complement strand
GCTCGCACGCTTGGGTTCGCTTTCGGGACACGCGCCGCAAGCGCGCGAGCTCGCCAAGCGGCTGCGCGCGGAGACGGCGCGACTCGTCCGCACCGTTCCGTCGCAACCGCGGCCGCGGACCTTCGTGACGCTCGGCGTCGCGCCGATCTTCACCGTCGGCGACGGATCGTACATCGCACACCTCATCGCCCTCGCCGGTGGCCGAAACGCCAGCGGCATCATGACCGCCTACGCTCGGTACAGTCCTGAAGCATTGCTCGCAGCACAACCCGATGCGATCGTCGCCGATAAAACGAGCGGCATCGACCGCGTGCTCGAACGACCGCCGTGGAACGCGCTCCACGCCGTGCGCGACGGGCGCGTCTACGTTCTCGCCGACGCAGCGATTCTCGAACGCCCCGGGCCGCGCTACAACGATGGCCTCGCGTGGCTCATCGCGCGGTTGCACGATCGTGGCTCGCGGTAGCGTCGCGGCGGCCGCGCCCGCCGAAAAAGCGCTCGTCGTCGCCGTGGATCTGCGCGATCCCAAACGTCCGCTCGAGCCCGAGCTCGCCGAATTCGAAGCACTCATCGTCGCTGCGGGCGCGACGCTCGTGGGGCGTATGGTGCAACGTCTCGATCGCGTCGATCCGGGTTCGCTCGTGGGCAGTGGAAAGGCGGCGGAGATCGCGGAACGCGCGACCGAACTCGGCGCGACGAAGATCTTCGTCTTCAACGATCTGCGGCCGCGTCAGCGCAACAATCTCGAAAGTGCGATTCCGCTGCCGATCGTCGATCGCACGATGGTAATTCTCGATATCTTCGCGCAACGCGCGCGGAGTCGCGAAGGCAAATTGCAAGTCGAACTCGCGCAACTGCGCTTTCGCCAAGCGAATCTCATCGGCTCGAGCGCATCGCTCTCGCGACTCGGCGGTGGCGTCGGGACGCGCGGTCCGGGTGAAACGAAGCTCGAAGTCGATCGCCGCAAAATTCAAGCGCGCGTGTCGCTCTTGCGCGACCAGCTCGATGACGTCTCGCGGGCGCGCGTCACGCGGCGCGCGCCCGAAGGTTCGTTGCCGCTCGTCGCGCTCGTCGGGTATACCAACGTGGGCAAGTCGTCGCTTCTCAATCGACTCTCGCACGCGACGAACGACGCGGCGTTCGTCGCAAATCAACCCTTCGCGACGCTCGATCCGACGCTACGCCGCGTCTATCTCTCCGCCGACCGCAACGTGCGTCTCGCCGATACGGTCGGCTTCATCACCGAACTACCGAAAGAACTCGTCGCGGCGTTCCGCGCGACGCTGGAAGAACTGCAACTCGCGCGCGTGCTCGTGCACGTGCTCGATGCATCCAACCCCGATTGGCCGCGTCAGCGCGCGAGCGTCGAGACGATCTTGCGCGAACTCGAACTCGACACGAAACCCGTCGTGATCGCGTTTAACAAATACGATGCCGTTGCCACGGAATTGCCGCCCGGCGCAATCGCGATCAGTGCCAAGACGGGCGTCGGCCTCGATGCGTTGCGCGCGGCGATCGTCGGCTACCTCGACGCACCGACGGATCCGTGATCGCGCGCATCGGGACGGTCGTGCGAGCGATCGCGAGCGTCGCACTCCTCGTCGCTCCCGTCGTCGGCTGCGCGGCGCGCGCGCAAGCGCCGAGCGGCGACCCTTTCGTTCGTGCGTATCGCGCGCTCAAACCCGCCGTCGTGCTCTTCACGATGAAGATTGCGAGCGAAGACGCGCATCACCCCGGCCGACTCGACGACGCTTATGGAAGCGGCATCATCGTCGCGAGCGATGCGACGGGAAGCGACGTGCTCTCCGTCGAGCACGTCGTGCATGGTGCGCGCGCGTTGCGGGTAACGCTCGACGAACGACGGAGCGTGCCCGCGCGTGTCGTTGCCGTCGATGCGAAAAACGATCTCGCCCTCATCCGCATCGACGTCCCCGGCCGCGTCATCGCGCGCCTCGGTCGCGCGCGCGATGTCGAGCCGGGGACGGCCGTCGGTATCGCCGGATATCCAATTCCCGATGCGTTTTCAGACGAACATCTCGGTATCAAGACCTCGGTCTATGCCGGACGCGTCTCGAGCCAACGATCCGATTCGCTCGAACTCGATCTGCCCGTGATCCCGGGCGAGAGCGGAGGGCCCGTGTTCGACGCATCGACCGGCGTCGTCATCGCGCTCGGTGAGTCGCGCTTCGACGATGAAAAAGCGATCGGCTTCGGCATTCCGATCGAGGTTGCGGAGCAGTTCTTGGCGGGCAAACGCATCGCGTTCGAACGCGCTCCATAAGAAAGGCTTGAGACAAACTTAACCTCGACTCCGTATCGTGTGGATTGTTCTCTTCACGACCCGAAGGAGTCAGAAGTGCATCGGACTCGCGCGCGCCTAACCGGCGCTTTTTTAGGACTTGCTCTCCTCGCCGATAGCGGGCTCGCCGTATCGGCTGCGAGCAAACGTCGTGCCGTCGTCGGCGGAAGTTTCGATGGCTCGTCGTTCTTACCGACCGGTGTCTTTGTCACGCCGACGGCCGCCCAAGGAACGCAGGTCTACCGACTTGCGACGGGCTTGCGTGCCGATGGAAATGCCGATGCGACCGATGCGTCGGCCACGGCGCTGAGCCCCGATGGGAAGACGCTTCTCGTCTTGACGACGGGGTATAACACCGGCTTCGCAAATCAGCAAACGGCCGCACCGTTTGCATTCAACGTTCCCGATCCGTTGACGGGCGCTGCAACGACCGTAACGACGCCGAACTCCGAATGGGTCTTCGTGTACGACGTGACGGGGAAGGTGCCGCTGCGCACGCAGCTGTTGTCGATTCCCAACACCTACGCGGGTCTCGTGTGGGCGCCGAACGGAAAGTATTTCTACGTTTCGGGCGGCATCGACGATCGCATCCTCGCCTACGCGAGAACCGCTACGTCGCCGTTGACGTTCGCCATGAGCGCGCCCGCGATCATCCTCAATCATAATGCGAATGACACGGCGCCGGTTCCCGATTATCACGGCGGTCTCTTACGCGGTACGGTAGCCGCGAAAAACACGAGGAACGGCCTTGCGACGGGTGCCGTCGCCGCTGGGCTCGCGATCAGCCGCGACGGGAAGACGCTCGCCGTTGCGAACTTCGAAAACGACTCGATTTCGATCGTCGACACCGCCTCGCGGCGCGTGACGCGCGAAGTCGCGTTCGCGCCACCGGGCTCGGGTATCGCACGCGGCGAGTTCCCCTTCGGCGTTGCGATCGTCAGCGATGAAAACGGGAAGGCAACGTCCGTGTTCGTTTCGAGCATGCGCGATAGCCAGGTGCTCGCTGTCGACCTCGCGAGCAACACCGCACCCATCGTGATCCCCGTCGGTAGCGGTCCCAATGCGATGACGCTTTCGCCCGATGGCACGCGCCTCTACGTTGCCGATGGCAATAGCGATGATGTCGCGGTCATCGACACGCAAAAGAAGGCGACGTCGGCGATCTTGCAACTCGGCGGCGGCGCCTTCAAAGGCCGTAGCCCCAACGGTCTCGCGCTCTCGCGCGACGGCGACCGTCTCTACGTCACGCTCGGTGGCGAGAACGCCGTCGCCGTGCTCGATCTCGAGCACAAGCGTTTCGTCGGGAAGATTCCGACGGCGTGGTACCCCACGGGCGTTGCGGTCGCAAAAGACAACTCGCGACTCTTCATCGTCAACGAGAAGAGCGTGCCGGGTCCCAATCCGACCAATCCCAGCGATCCGCAGCGCAACACGAGCTTCGGCCTAAAAAATACAACGGGACTGAACGAATATGGCTGGGCGATCGAAAAAGCCGCGCTCGCCGTCGTTCCGATGCCGAGCGACAACGCACTCGCATCGCTCGCGCAGATCGTTGATGTCAATAACGGCGTCGTCGCTCGCGACGATGAAAATCGCGCAGACGAAGTTCGAGTCCGTCACGGCGAGGGTTCGCGCAACCGGATCGATCACGTTATCTACATCGTCAAGGAGAACCGCACGTACGATCAGGTGCTGGGCGACCTCGGTGGCGCGGCGAACGGCGATCCGCGTCTGACCGTTTTCCCGGAGCCGATCACGCCGAATCATCACGCGCTCGCGCGCGATTTCGTCACGCTCGACAATTTCTACGATCCCGGTGAGTCCAGTGGCGTCGGTTGGAAGTGGACGACGGGTGGCCAGACCAACGACTACGTGGAGCGCACGCAAGCGGCGCTCTACGGCAACGCGAACTTCAATGGCCTCACCTACGATTACGAAGGCCAAGTGCGGAACATCAACCTCTCGTTGCCAGAAACGGGCTCGTCGTCCATCTTTGCAACGCGCGAGACCGGAATTGCCGATCCGAGCGGCTCGTCATCGATTCTTCCCGGCCCGCGCGACCCGGCATCGTTCGAAGGTGACGGCGACCTCGATCGCAACGCCATCGGCGGATACATCTGGGACGAAGCGCTCCGCCGCGGATTGACGGTACGTAACTACGGATTTTACGCCGATCTTTCGTACTACGGCGCGAATTCGCCCGGTTTCATCCCGATCGTTCGTAACGCGTTCGCACGCAACATACCGCAAGAGTCCGTCACGAAGCGGGCTCTCGCACGCAATAGCGATCCGTATTATCGCGGGTACGATAACGCCGCCCCCGATACGTTCCGCTACGAAGAGTGGGCACGAGAGTTCGACGGATATGTCAAGAACCGTAATTTTCCCAATCTCGAATTCGTGCGCATCATGCACGACCACTTCGGCAAGTTCGGGTCGGCAGCGGCCGGTCTCAACACGCCGGCTTTACAGATGGCCGATAACGATTACGCGCTCGGCAAGATCGTCGAACGTGTTTCGCACTCGCCCTACTGGAAGCACACGGCAATCTTCGTGATCGAGGACGATCCGCAGGATGGTCCCGATCACGTCGATATGCACCGCTCGATTGCCCTGGTCGCGGGATCGTCGATCCGTCGTGGTGCGGTCGTGCACGACGGCTACACGACCGTCAACGTTCTGCGCACGATCGAAGATCTGCTCGGTCTCAAGCCGCTCGGATTCTACGACCATAATGCAACGGCGATGACATCGGTTTTTGCCGATGAGTCGGACGACGAAGCCTACGACGCAATCGTCCCGGGTTCGCTTTGTGCGAGGCCCGTCGACCCGGCACTCGTTGGCGCGGAATGTCGCTCGGCACACACGCAAGATGCGCGCAAACGCGGCGTGCGTCGTCCCTTCGGTGCACCCGTTGAGCAGAGTCGCCCGAGTCGGCGTCTGAGCGCGGTGACGCCCGATCTTCATGACGCCGATTGGTGGTCGGCCATGACGACGGGGATGAACTTCGATGAAGCCGATAAGGTCGATCCGCGCGCGTTCAATGCCGTGCTCTGGTACGGCATGACGGGCACGATCGCACCGACGTCTGCCGTTCTCTAAGCGAGAAACCGACCAGAAGAAAACGACGTCGCGCTCACGCGCGGCGTCGTTTTTGCGTCGTTCAGCGTGAAGGCGGAATGTTCGTTACAGAGAGCAGCACGATGTTGCCCGCGGCGACCGTGCCGCTTTTGGGGACGACGACGCTCGGCTGGGTCGCGGGGGGCGCATAGCCTGGCGCCGAGACGCTGAGGGTTTGCGTGCCGATCGCAACTTGTGGGAGGGTGAACGAGCCGTCGCCGACGGTGCGAAACGTGTTCGACGAGCCCGTCGAACTCACGAGCGCGCCGACGATCGGCTTCCCGCCCCCATCGACGACGTTGCCAATGATGGTGCCGTAGTCTTGAACACCGATAAAGTTTGGGTTCGCACATCCGGCAAAAGTCGCAGCTGCAAACGCGCCGAGGAAAACGGCGCGTACGACCGTGCGACCTGGAGAAGCTGTGGGCATACGCATACGCGGTGCGTTCAACGCCAAGCCGAAGGACCACTCCGCCGCCCGCGAAACTGAAAGACTTACCATGAATCCCTACGCCCCTGTCGGCATCTTCCTCGGTGTCGCATTCTTCTTTGCGGTCGCATTCTCGATCGTTCCGGGCCTCGCGGCGAAGAAGAAACCCAACGATACGAAAGCCGAAGCCTACGAATGTGGCGTCGAACCCACGTCGGACGTAAGCGGCCGTTTCCCCGTGCGGTTCTACATCGTCGCGATGCTTTTCGTGATTTTCGATGTCGAGGCCGCATCGTTCTATCCGTGGGCGGTGCAGATGCATGCGTTGCGGACGTTCGGATTGCTCGAAATGATCGTCTTCGTCGTCGTTTTGGGCATCGGGTACGCTTACGTGTGGCGAAAGGGTGGATTTCAATGGAGATGATGCAGGGCGAGTTTCTGCTCGGGAAACTCGACGACGTCGCGCGGTGGGCACAGAGCTCGTCTGTCTGGCCGCTTACGATGGGCCTCGCATGTTGTGCGATCGAGATGATGTCCGTGACAAACTCGACGTACGACATCGCGCGCTTTGGCTCGGAAGTTTTTCGTGCATCCCCGCGTCAGGCCGACCTCATGATCGTCTCGGGTCGTGTCGCGCAGAAGATGGCGCCGATCATCAAGCGACTCTACGACCAGATGGCCGATCCCAAGTGGGTCATCTCCATGGGCGCGTGCGCGAGCTCGGGCGGCATGTTCGATAATTACGCCGTGGTGCAGGGTGTCGATACGATCATCCCGGTCGACGTGTACGTGCCCGGCTGCCCGCCGACGCCCGATGGCTTGCTCTACGCGGTCAACCTCATTCAAGCGCAGATCCGCCAGGGCGGGCGCGGCGGCTTGTTGGTTCGGAGCTAACGTTCGTGCCGAGTCCGCAACAGCCGTCGATCGCGGGAAGCGCGATCGATCCAACCGCCGTCCGCCCCGAGATCGCCGATGCAGAAATCCACCGCGTCGTGCCCGAGGCGCTCTACGAGACGCTCGTCGCACTCCATGCCTCGGGCTGCACGATGCTGCTCGATATCGGCGGCGTCGATTACCTTCCGCGCGAGCCGCGATACGATGTCGTGTACCATCTCCTCGCCTTGCCCGCTGTCGCCGCCAGTGTCGCGACGATCGGCACGCCGCGGCGCGTTCGTGTCCTCGTTGGCGTCTCCGCAGACGCAGCAACGCTACCGTCGATCGTGCCGCTCTGGCCCAATGCCGACTGGCCCGAACGCGAGATCTACGACCTCTTCGGCATCACGTTCAGCGGGCACCCGGATCTTCGCCGCATCCAAATGCCGGACGAGTGGGAAGGTCATCCGCTGCGCAAAGATTACCCGTTGCGGGGGCCCGCCGCCGAGGCGACGCCGCGCCCCGCATTTGCGTCAAAGAGTAATGTCCCCGCAGGGACGCCGCCGTCGGGCAAAGTTGCCGCGGCACTGCAAAAACAGCTTGCTCGGATGCGCGCGAGCGCGACCGACGGAGACGTACGTTGAGCATCGGCGAAGCGCCGCCCACCCCCCGTTCGATGGAGCTCGTCGAGCGCGTCGGCAATACGATGACGCTGTCGATGGGGCCTCAGCATCCCTCGACCCATGGCGTGTTGCAGGTCGTCGTCGAAATCTCGGGTGAGGTCGTCGAGAAACTCGAGATGGAGATCGGCTACCTCCACACCGGCATCGAGAAGACGTGCGAGAATCTGTTCTGGACGCAATCGTCGACCGGGATCGAGCGCATGGATTACCTCAATCCGCTCGGCAACGCGCTTTGCTATATGCTCGGCGTTGAAAAATTGCTCGGCGTCACCGATGATATTCCCGAACGCGCCTCGCAAATTCGCGTCTTGCTCTGCGAACTCTCGCGCATCGCATCGCACTGCGTGTGGCTGGGCACGGGCGGCATCGACCTCGGCGCGATTTCGACGTTTTTCTACACGTTCGATATCCGTGAAGATATTCTCGCGCTTATCGAGGTTTCGGGTGGCGCGCGCATGCACCCGAATTATCTGCGCATCGGTGGCGTCAACGGCGATCTTCCCGATGGCTTTCTCGGAAAGCTCGATCGGCTCATTGAGAAGTTTCCGACGCGCATGCACGAGTTGCGCACGTTGCTGCAAAATAATCCGATCTTGCGCGATCGCATGATCGACGTCGGCGTCATCGATGCCAAAGATGCGATCGCGTGGTCGCTCACGGGTCCTTCTTTGCGCGGCAGTGGCATCGCCTATGATATTCGCCGCGCGTTTCCCTATAGCGGGTATGAGACGTACGACTTCGACGTCCCGACGCGCACCGAGGGCGATGCGTACGCACGCTTCCTCGTGCGGCTCGACGAGATGGATGAATCGATGCGCATCATCCGTCAGGTCCGGAAGCGCCTCGAAAAGCCGGGCCCGATCATGATCGATAATCCCAAGATCGCGCAGCCCGCAAAAGAGACGATTTCGCTTTCGATGGAAGCGCTGATCCATCACTTTAAGATCGTGAGCGAATCGTTTCGCGTGCCGCCGGGCGACGTATACCAAGCGATCGAGTCGCCGCGCGGCGAACTCGCGTATTACATCGTAAGCAACGGCAACAATCGGCCGTGGCGCATTCGCACGCGCCCCGCATCGCTCTACAATTTGCAAGTGCTCAAGCTGATGGCGCCGCAGAACCTTATCGCGGACATTGTCGTGATGATCGGATCGCTCGATCCCGTCTTCGGCGAGGTCGATCGCTGATGTCGATCGACGTGTCGACGCGCGATTTTTCAGTCATCGCGGCAAAGGTCGCGCCCGAAGCGAACCGCTTGATCGCGCAATATCCGCAGGGCCAAGCGCGTAGTGCGTTGCTCCCGATCTTGCACGCGTTTCAAGATGTCGAGGGCTGGGTCTCGCCCGAAGCACTCGCGCAGTGCGCGGCCTGGATCGACGTCCCGCTCTCGGTGGTAGAATCGACGGCGTCGTTCTACACGCTCTTCCATCGCAAGCCGATCGGGCGTTATATGCTGCAGCCGTGCCGCAATCTTTCGTGTGCGATCAATGGCGCGGGCCCGGTCATGAAACGCTTCCGCGAAAAACTCGGGATCGGCCACCTGCAGACGACCGACGACGGCATGTTTTCCTATGAAGAAGCCGAGTGTCTCGCGGCGTGCGATCGTGCGCCGTGCATGCAAGTCAATCTCGAATTCGTTTACGACTTAACAGTCGAAAAAGTCGACGCACTCGTCGACGCGATGCGCGCTGGCACGTTCGACGTCGCGCCCCTGCCGCAATCGACGGCACCGGGTCGCGATTGGCACGTTTCGCAAGAATCGACCAAAAAATCACCGGGCGCCCAAGGCGTGCCGAGTCCGAACAACTCGGGCGGCTATGGCGATGCGACGGGCACGCGCATGATCGAACGTCTCGCGCGCGATTCGTATCCCATCGACGTCCGGCCAACGAGCGAACGGCTCGTCGGCGAAGGTAAAACGCGACTCTCCGCACCCCCCTCTACAAGCGAGCACTAACGTACATGCCAGTGACCAAAGTTCTCACCGCCGGGATCGGCGAGGCGAATCTGCGCGACCTCGCGGTCTACCGCGAACGCGGCGGCTACGAGCAGTGGCGTCGCGCCGTTGCGGAAATGACGCCGACGGAGATCCAGGACATCACGAACAGGAGCGGCCTGCGCGGCCGCGGCGGCGCGGGCTTTCCCACGGGTCGGAAATGGTCGTTTTTACCAAAGAACGATCGTCCGCGCTACATGGTCTGCAACTGCGACGAGGCCGAGCCCGGCACGTTCAAAGATCACATGCTCCTCGAAGAGACGCCGCATCAGGTGCTCGAAGGCATACTGATCGGAACGTATGCGATCGGGTCGCATCACGCGTTCGTTTACATTCGCGGCGAGTTCCGCAAGGGCTACGAAATCTTCATGCAGGCCGTCGCCGACGCGCGTGCGGCTGGCCTCGTCGGCGATAAGCTCTTCGGCACCGACTATCACGTGGATGTCACCGTGCATCGTGGCGCCGGCGCGTATATCTGCGGCGAAGAGACCGCACTCATCAATTCGATCGAAGGTCGTCGTGGCGAGCCGCGGCTCAAGCCGCCGTTTCCGGCGATCAAGGGTCTCTACAACGAACCGACCGTCGTCAACAACGTCGAGACGCTCGCGACGTTACCGCACATCCTCAAGAACGGTCCGGAATGGTTTACTTCCGTTGGAACGGAAAAATCGCCCGGATATAAGATCGTCTCGGTGAGCGGTCACGTGAAGAAGCCTGGAAATTACGAAGTGCCACTCGGCACGCCGATTTCGGAATTGCTCGCGATCGCGGGTGGTCCGCGCGACGGACGCCGGATCGTCGCGGTGCAACCCGGCGGTGGGTCGTCGGCATGTCTCTTCGAAGAACATCTCGACCTCGCGTACGATTTCGACACGATGGCCACACACGGCACGATGCTTGGCTCCGGGGCCGTTGTCTTCTTCGACGATACGACGAATTTCGTTGAAGCCGCACTCGCACTCGTGCAATTCTACGCGCACGAGTCGTGCGGGCAGTGCACGCCGTGTCGTGAAGGCGGGCACTGGCTCGAAGTCACGTTGCAACGGATCCTCGACGGCGGCGGGATGGACTCCGATATCGATATGCTCGTCTCGGTCTCGCATCAGATGACCGGCCTCAACCTGTGCCCGCTCGGCGATTCGATCGAGCCGTTTCTCGCAAGCGTCGTGAAGCGCTTCGAATCGCAGTTCCGCGCGTATATCCGCACGCCCGAGCGTGTGGCGGTACCCGCATAGTGGCGATGGACGACATCGAGGATCCCGGCGGTGCGATCGATCTCGAACGCAAGCGCGGCATCAGTCCGTGGGTTATCTTCAGTATCGCGCTCTTCGTAATCGGCGTCGTCTTCGGCGTTCGCCGTGCGCGCGCGGCGAAAAAATCGTTGGAGAGCACCGGCGAGGGCCAGCCTTCATGAGCGCACGCGTCGATGTCAAACTCGTCAATCTTACGATCGACGGCAACCCGATCGCCGTTCCCGAAGGCACGCTGCTCGTCGAAGCGGCGAAGGTCGTCGCGACCGATATCCCGGTGTATTGCTATCATCCCAAACTCGGGCCCGCGGGGCTGTGCCGGATCTGTCTCGTCGATGTCGAGACGACGTCGAAATTACAGATCGCGTGTAACACGATCGCGACCGAGGGCATGGTCGTGCATACGTACGGCGAGAAAGTCGATGCCGGTCGCAAGGCCGTCATGGAATTCTTGCTGCTCAATCACCCGCTCGATTGCCCCATTTGTGACAAGGGCGGGGAGTGTGATCTCCAAGACTACTCGATGGCCTACGGCGCGAGCGCGTCGCGCCTCGCCGACCCGAAATCGACAAAACCGAAAGCGATCGATCTCGGGCCCACGATCGTGCTCGACGACGAGCGCTGTATCGTGTGTCAGCGGTGCTCGCGGTTCGATGAGATCATCACGAACGAACGCAGCCTCGTCGTTAAGGATCGCGGTCAACGCGACGTGATCGCAACCGCAAGCGGCGATCCGTATCGCTCGAATTTTTCGGGCAACGTCACGGAACTCTGCCCGGTCGGCGCGCTGACGTCGAAGACGTATCGCTTCAAATCGCGGCCGTGGGATAACGCACGGACGCACACGACGTGCACGCAGTGCAGCGTTGGTTGCGCGCTTAACGTCGACGAACGCTACGGCGCGATCACGCGCACGATGTCCGACGAAAACGATACCGTCTCCGATGGTTGGCTCTGCGATCGCGGACGATACAATATTGCGTTTTACGGCGACGCACGCCGCATCACGACGCCGATGCTGCGTACGACGTCGGGCGAATTCGTGCAGATCGGTTGGGACGACGCGATCGAACTGTGGGCGAAGCATCTGCGCGACGCCATCGCGAGCGACGGTGCGGGTTCGATCGCGGCGATCGGCGGCGGACGTCTGCTCAACGAAGAGATTCTCGTGCTCGCGCAGACGATGCGCGCGCTCGACGTCACGCACCTCGATTGGCGCGCGGGCCGTCAGAGTCAAGCGTCTCCCGGCGCGCACGGCGGAACGTATGTCGATCTCGAAACGGCGGATCTCGTCATCGCGATCGGCCGACCGCCATCGCAGACCGCGCCCGTGCTCGATCTGCGCATTCGCAAAGCCGTACGCAACGGCGCGCGCTATCTTACCGTCGGGTCGCACGCGGCGGATTCGTTCGTCGCAGCGCTGCATCTCGCGCGCGTCTCCGATCTCGCAGCGCATCTCGCAGGCGCGACGCGCATTGCGTTCGTGTGGGATGGTATCGATGCTGCCGTCGGCGCGCAGGCTGCCGAACTCGTCGAATCGCTCGCCGCGCGCGGCACGCATGTGACGACCTTCGTCGCAAGCGAGCAGGGCAACGCCCGTGGCGCCGAGGCCCTCGGCATGACGCCGCAGGCGGGTGGCGCGGATAGCGATGGCATCTTCGCAACTGCTCGGGCGGGAAAACTGCGCGTGCTCTCGCTGCTGGGCGTCAATCCGATGCTTCACCATCCATTCGGTGCGAGCGCGGTCCGCGATGCGCTCGAGCGGACGGGCTTCGTCGTGTGCACGGAGCTCTTTCTCACCGAGACCGCGAAGCTCGCGCATCTCGTTTTGCCCGCGCGCGCCGCGTTCGAAAAATCCGGCCACGTCTACGATCTCGCGGGCGACGTGCTCGCGGTTCATGCGGGCCACGCGGCGCCAGAAGGCACGCTCGCCGATGGCGATATGCTCGTGGCGCTCGCAGCCGAACTCGGGTCCGCGGTCGCCGCGCCCGATGTGCTCCGCGCGCACGCGACCGCGGCGATTGCTGCGACGGCAAAGGCGTTCGGCGATCCGAACTTCGCGCGCGTCCCGGCTGCGACTGCGGTCGCCGCATCTGATATGGCGCGCAATAGCGTTCGGATCGTCATCGCGACGAACGTCTTTTCCGGCGGCGGTACCGTCTACTTCGACGAGCGTCTCGCCGCGCTTCGCCCGTCGCCAACGGCAACGTTTGCGCGCGAAACGGCCGCAATGCTCGGCGTGCATGCGGGCGACGTCGTGGATCTCGTGGCGGGAGATCGCACGCTTGCGGGGCTCGTTGCAACGATGAGCGCGGAGGTGCCCGGCGGCGTCGTCACCGTCCTCGACGGCCTTCCCGATGCTCCGGCGAA
>JAYTXC010000094.1:0-8908 GCA_043743145.1 Rhodospirillales bacterium | reverse complement strand
AGCGTATGGCGGGATCGATATCGTCGTTTGTAATGCGGCGGTCAATCCGTATTTCGGTCCGCTCGCGAAGATCGCCGACGATCAGTACGATAAGATTATGAACTCCAACGTCCGCTCGAACCTGTGGTTGTGCAACATGGCACTCCCGCACGTCGCTTCGCGCGGTGGCGGCGCGTGCATCATCATCTCGAGCATCGCCGGCCTCAAAGGTTCGCGCATGCTCGGCGCCTATGGCCTCTCGAAAGCCGCCGACTTCCAACTGGCACGCAATCTTGCGGTCGAGTGGGGACCGCAAAACATTCGCGTCAATGCGATCGCTCCCGGCGTGATCAAGACCGATTTTGCTAAGGCGCTGTATGAAGATCCGAAGATGGAAGCGTTCGTGACGAAGCAGTATCCGATCGGCCGCCTCGGCGTCGTCGACGACGTGTCGGGCGTCGCGGTGATGCTCGCGTCGCGGGCGGGCGCATTCGTGTCGGGTCAAGGCATCGTGGTCGACGGCGGCACGACGATCGGCGGCTTCGACTAACGTGACGAGGCCGCCGCGCGATGGTGAGGCGACTGCGCGCGAACTCCGCCTCCGGCATGTTCACGCGAGCGCTTTCCGCACGGGCCGCCATCACGAACGCGACGTGGGGTCGAATCCAGAGAAGATTCCTTCCTGAGCGCACCTTCGGCGAGGAATGAACCTTCCGGACGCGAATGTCAGCAAAACACACCCACATCGAACGAGGACATAGAGATTTATGGCCGCCTACAAAGCCCCGCTTCGCGACTTCCAGTTCTTGATCAACGAACTCGTCGATTTTGACGCGATCTCGAAGCTCCCGGGATATGAGGAAGTTGCGGACATCGCCGATGCCGTGCTCGAAGAAGCCGGAAACTTTGCAAGCAACGTGCTCGATCCGCTCAACGCCGTGGGCGACCGCGAAGGCGCGAAGTTTGCCGATGGCAACGTGACGATGCCCAAGGGCTTCAAGGCTGCCTACGAGCAGTTCGCCGGCGCCGGCTGGGTCGGGCTGCCGATGCCGACGGAGTACGGCGGCCAAGGCCTCCCGTGGCTCATGTCGACCGCGACGCTCGAAATGTGGAACGCCTCGAACCTCGGGTTCTCGCTCGGGCCGCTGCTCAACCAGGGCGCGATCGAAGCGATCTTGCTCGTCGGCACGGACGAACAAAAGAAAAAATACGTTCCGAATCTCGTCTCCGGCAAATGGACCGGCACGATGGATCTCACCGAACCCCAAGCCGGATCCGATCTCGCGCAAGTGCGCACGAAGGCCGTTCCGCAGGGTGACGGGTCGTACAAGCTCACCGGCCAGAAAATCTATATCACCTACGGCGAGCACGACTACACCGAGAACATCATTCATCTCACGCTCGCGCGGACGCCGACGGCGCCCGAAGGCGTGAAGGGCATCTCGCTCTTCATCACGCCGAAGTTTCTCGTGAATGATGACGGCACGCTCGGCAAACGCAACGACATCTATTGCGCGGGCATCGAGCACAAACTCGGCATCCACGCATCGCCGACGACGACGATGAACTACGGCGAAAAAGACGGTGGCGCGACCGCGTTCCTCATCGGCGAAGAGAATCTCGGCCTCAAGTACATGTTCATCATGATGAACGCGGCGCGCTTCTCGGTCGGCGTCCAGGGCTATGCGATCGCAGATCGTGCATATCAGGCGGCGCTCGATTACGCGAAGGAACGCGTTCAGTCCAAAGACGTCGCGGCTAAAGAGTGGACCCCGGTCCGCATCATCGAGCATCCCGACGTGCGTCGCATGCTGATGAACTGCAAGAGCCAAGTCGAAGCGATGCGCGCGGTCGCGTTCTATGTCGCGGCGGCACTCGATCACGAGCACGCCGATCCCGACGAAGCGAAGAAAAAAGAAGCGAACGCGATCGTTGAGTTCTTCACGCCGATCGTCAAGGGCTGGTCGACGGAAGTTGCGACGCAGGTCGTTTCCGAAGCACTCCAGGTTTTCGGTGGCATGGGTTACGTCGAAGAAACGGGCATCGCCCAGTACTATCGCGATGTCCGCATCGCGCAGATCTACGAAGGCACGACGGGCATCCAAGGCAACGACATGCTCGGTCGTAAGTTCCTTAAAGATATGGGCAAGACGGCAACGAAGATCATGATGCAGATGCAAGCCACGGTCAAAGAGTGCGGTGAATCCGAGAACGAGCACGTCAAGGCGACGGGCGTCGAGCTCGGCAAGGCTGTCGGCGCGCTGCAGAAATCTTCGATGTGGCTCGGCGGCAACGCGATGAAGGATCTCCGTCAGACCTTCGCAGGCGCGGTCCCGTACCTCATGCTGTGGGGCTATGTTGCCGGCGGCTGGCAGATGGCGCGTGCGGCGCTCATCGCTTCGAAAAAATCGGGCGACGCGTTTTACGACGCGAAGATCGTCACCGCGCGTTACTATGCCGATCACGTGTTGCCGAAGATCGTCGGGTACGAGCACGAGATCACCAGTGGCGGCGCGACCACGATGGCGCTCTCCGAAGCAGACTTCGATGTCGATCGCAAGGCGATGGCGATCGCGTAAGGCGCGATCTCCGTTACTCGGAGATGGAGGGGCCGCTCGGCAACGAGCGGTCTCTTTTTTATTCGCCGGAGATCGCGTTCGCGGTCGTCGTGGCTTGCACGTGCAAGCGGCGCGCGAAGGTCGCGTAGTCGGGCGTCGGCGCGAGCGGATGTCCGATGAGGTCGCCGAGCGTGTTGGTTTTGATCGTCGTTGCGACGGCTTGCAACGACCACGGTTCGTGACGAATGCGCGCGGTGAGCAGCTTCGATCCGCGCTGCGAAAAGAAGCGATATCGTTCGTGTAGGAAGACATCGAGCGAGCCTGGCGCCGCATGGCGGATCGCGTCGTGCGGCGAGTAGCGCGCGTCGAAATCACCAACGGCTGCCGCGCGTGCGTCGGATCGGATACTCGAATAGGAGATCGCGCCATCGTGTTCGTTCGTGACGATGCGCGCGTTGAAATACGGTAGCGCGGTAAGAACGCGCGCCGATTCGACCGCGATGCGACTCTGTGCATCGAGGCTGAAGAACCAGACGCCGCGTTGCGTGCCCATGCTCACATACGTTCGCAGATTGAGTTCGGGTACGCGCGCGAATCCCGGCAACGTCGGGGTAAAACGCGGTCGCACGTCGCTCATCCAAAACGGCACCACCGAGAGCCACGCGTTCCCGTCGAAACGATCGAGCGTGACGCCCGGCGGCAACGTGCGCGCGACGATTTCCGCATCGGCGCGCCAATGCATGAAGCAAACGTCATGCCACCACATGTCGAGTAGCCACGGCATCATGCGAGGAACCGTTCGGCATCGGCCGTACTCGGCATGCGACAGACCTCGCGCCGGCCGAAGATTGCGTATCGGTTGCGCGCGACGAACCGGTACGCGGCGTCACGCAACGTCTCGGGAGCGACGGCAAAGACGCGCGCGAACGACCACGGCGGGCCGAGCATTTCGGCGATGTGCAAGATTGCGGCACTTCGCTCGTACATGCGATCGCCGTCGATGACGACGATGCTCGCCGGATCGGCGACGGCGGTGCGGCCGAATCGGCTGAGGAGTTCGGCTGCGACTTCGGACTGAAGCGACGCGAACCGTAGACGTGCGTGACGATCGCGATCGAGCATGAAGCGTACCGCGCCGTCGCAGAGATTGCAGAGTCCGTCGAAGAGGACGATCGCGGGGGCCACGGACGTGCTCGTTCGCGCCATGCCCCTGACACCATCTCGGGCGATGAGTGATCCATTGGGCTGCGTCGTGCGTCTTTCGGGCGACACCCACCATCCAAGGAGATTGTCTTGCGAATTTTACGTCCGTTTGCCGTGGTCGCGGCATGCGCTGTTTTTGCTGCATGTAGCAGCGGTACCCCGACGCTGGGCCCCCCCTATCAAGCGCCGACACCGACACCTGCACCGACGGCGCCGCCAGCCGGCAGCCTCGGCACGCTCAAGACGATCACCACGATCGCATCGACCGTCGACATCGGCACCGGCGCGGGAGCAGGCGATCAAAATCCATACGGTCTCGCGATCGCACCCGTGACGGCAGGCCTCGAAAGCGCGGGCGATCTCATCGTCTGTAATTTTAACGATAAGGCAAACACGCAGGGCGCGGGCACGACCATCGAAGATATTTCGCCGATTCCGGGTTCGAAGCCCAAGCGCTTCGCTCAATCGCCGTCGCTTGCCGGTTGCAACGCCGTCTCGATGGCCCCGAATGGGAACGTCTGGGCCGCCGATTATACGGCGAACAATAATCCGATCGTTGGACCGGACGGGACGATCAAAACGACGCTCGCGCAAGGCCCATGGGCCGGTCCGTGGGGCCAGATGTTCAATGGCGGCAATGGCGGTAAACCATCGTTTTTCGTGACCAATGCGAAAAACGGAACGGTCATTCGCATCAACATCAATCCCGGTCCGTCGTTCACGTTCGATACGATCCTCACGGGGCTCAGCTACAACAACGGAGCGCCAGGCAATATCCTCGCACCTGCGGGCCTCACGTACGATAAGCCGAGCGATACGCTCTACATCGTGGATTCCAATGCGAATCGCGTCATCCGTATCAACGGCGCGACGACGGCACCCGCGAACACGTACGCGGCGAGCGGTAGCACGTTTAATTCCGCAATGGTCTCGACGGTCTTCCAGGGGACGCCACTGGCTTCACCGATCAGCATGACGGCGCTCGCCAATGGCGATCTGGTGGTCGCCAACACGGCGGCGAATACGCTCGGTAACAACGTCCTTGTCGAGATCAATCCCGCGACACAAGCGGTCGTCTCGACGACGAACGTCGATACCGGGGCGGCAGGCGCGGTCTTCGGTATGGTTGCAGCCGTCGTCAATGGCACGCAGACGATTTATTTCAACAATGACAACGACAACACGGTAAAATCGCTAACACCATAAGCCAACCGCCGTTCTCGGCGTGCGAGGAAACAAAACGGGCTCCGTGCGATCTGCACGGGGCTCGTTTTAGCTGATCTTCCCTACGAGGACTTCCGTACGCAGCGCAGCGTCTGGATCACGTTCGCGTTCGAGCATCACGCGCACGGATGTTGCTGCCGCGAGTGCGTCGCCGGGCGTAACGAGCACGAGAAGACCGTCCGACGACGGTTCGAGAGCGCCCGGTGAATGATGACCGGCAGCATCGCGAATATAGACGCGATACACCATGCCCTCCGGAGGCGTCGGTAAGCCGGTCGCGAGAAATCCACTGCGTTTACGCCGATTTCCAACAATCGCACGACCGGAGACGCCCGCATCATGGCCGATGAGGGCAACCTGTCGCGGTTGGTTCGCGAGCATCAACGCGATCGCGGCATACTCGCGTTCGCTGCGCTCGTAACGCACGACGCGTGGCGCCGCAAGCCCGACTGCGAGCGCCGCAACCGCAGCGGCCGCGAGAAGCGCGCGCGAGCGATGGCGATCGCGTGCGAACGCGCGGCCATTCACAAACGGCACGGGTGGCGGTGCGGGCACGTACGTATTCGCAAGTGACTGCAAGGTGTGTGCATAGGCGGCGCGTTCGCTCGTGCACGTCCGGCAGATGGCGAGATGCGCCTCGAATGTCTCGTGCTCGCGCGCATCGAGTGCGCCAAGAACGTAGGCTTCGAGCCCGTCGTGATCGTGTTGGTCGCCGTTCATCGCGCTTCCCATCCTTTATGTTGCGCGAGCGCGCGGAGTTTGCCCAGAGCGAGGCGTAGGCGCGATTTTACCGTGCCGAGCGGCACGCCGAGAACGCTTGCGATTTGGGTCTGCGTGAGTCCGCCGAAATACGCGAGTTCGATGACGCGTCGCTGCGGGCTCTCGAGGAAGGAGAGAAGATCGCGGGCCGCAACCGCGCGCGCGCGCGCCACGACGGTTTCGGCCACGTCGTCGAGGACGTCGTCGGCAACGATTCGGTCATCGGGTCCGGTGGTGCGGAGGCGTCGCCTGCGAAGGGTATCGACGGCGGCGTTGCGCACGACGCGTAAAAGCCATGGGCGAAGCATGCCGTCACCCGTGGAGACCGCGGTCGGACGTTCCCAGAGCTTGAGGAATGTTGCCTGGGTGAGATCGGCTGCGACCTCGCGATCGCCGACCAGACGAAATGCAACGGCCATGACCGCTCGTGCGTGACGATCGTAGAGCGTAGCAAAACTCGCGGCGTCGCGCGACGAGACGCCGCGCAAAAGCGCTTCATCAGTCGGGATGCGACTCGGCCACATTCCGTGGAATTCGCGACGTTGCGCCATGATCATCGTCGCCGATATTGACGCACGCGCTTCGCGTATGGATCACTCGTGGCCCAAAGTGATCCAAGGCGGCGGCTCGCGCGTATGGTGCCGGAGGGTCGCTCATGCTCACGCATTCTCGTCTGGTCGCAATCGGTACCATCGCACTCGCCACCATCGCACTCGCAACGCCGCGTTTCGCCGATGCTGCCGTATCGGCATTCGATGCAGCCGCCATGGCGGCTATGACGCGCATGGACACGGCGATGGCGCACGCCCCGATGACGGGCGATGCGGATCGCGATTTTATCGCGATGATGCTCCCACATCATGCCGGCGCCGTCGCAATGGCGACTTCCGAATTGCAGTATGGGCATGACCCGCGGTTACGTCGGCTCGCCCAGGAGATCGTCGTGACGCAAGGCTCTGAAATCACCGTTATGCGCGACGTCCGTCGCGATCTCGCCAAGGAACAGCAATGAACATTCGATCTCTCATGGTGCGTTCGACTGCGAGCGCACTCGCCGTCCTCGCACTCGTCGCACCTTCGGTTGCGGGTCAGGTTCCCGGCGCCGCGAGCGCACCCGACATCACGATCTCATCACAAGATCGGGTCTATCTCTCCGATCAATCTTCGAACACGGTCTCGGTCGTCGATCCGAGCACGAACACACTCCTGGGTGTGATCCGCCTCGGCCTCGCGACGCCGGGCAATCTGAGCCCGCTCTATACCGGACAATTGCTCGTGCACGGGATGGGCTTCTCGCCCGATCATCGCACGCTCGATGTCGTCTCGATCGGTTCGAACTCCGTTACGTTTATCGACACGGCGACGAACGCGGTCAAGCACGTGACGTATGTCGGCCGCTCGCCGCACGAGGCGTTCTATACGCCCGACGGCGCAGAGATCTGGGTGACGGTTCGCGGAGAAGATTATATCAGCGTGCTCGATGCGAAGACGTATCGCGAAACGCAGCGCATCACGGTTCCCAACGGACCGGGCATGACGATCTTCTCACCCGACGGCAAATACGCATACGTGTGTTCGAGTTTCTCGCCCGAGACCGTCGTCATCGATCGCGCGTCGCATCGCATCGTCGGTCACGTGAAGCAGCTTTCGCCCTTTAGCCCCGATATCGCAGCCACGCCCGACGGCGCGCAAGTATGGCTGACGCTTAAAGATATCGGCAAGACGCAAATCTTCAACGCGAAGCCGCCGTTCGAAACGATCGCGACACTGGATTCGGGCCCGATTACCAACCACGTCAACATCGTGCGGAATGCGAAGGGTCAATTCGCGTATGTGACCGTCGGTGGACTTAATGCCGTGAAGGTCTTTACGACGGCTGCGAGACCCGAACTCGTCGCGACGATTCCCACCGGCGCGTTACCGCACGGCCTCTGGCCCTCGGGCGACGGGAAGCGCATCTACGTCGGTCTCGAGAACGCCGATTCCGTTGCCGTCATCGACACGTCGACCAATACCGTCGTCGCGACGATTCCATCCGGGCAGGCACCGCAGGGGATGGTCTACATCCCGAATGCGGTGCCGACCGGAAGCGGGCTCGCGGGCCTCGAGCCACTCGGCGCGGCGGGCGTTGCGGATCACTTGACCCTTGGCGCGCGCGATGACAAAAGCACGGCAACGACGGTTGCAGTCAACAATCAAGGCCTCGTCGATATCGTCCAGGCGGCGGTCACGGGGCTCGAGCCAGGCAAGCCGTATACGCTCGCGATCGCAAGCAATCGCGATGGAACGGGCGCGATCGAAGCACTCGCGGGCTTCAAGACCAACCCCGCAGGTGCGGCGATCGTGTCCACGATTGCGACGCTCCGCGCGGTGCTCTCGGCCCAAAACGCTACGCCGACGCGGCGCTATCTCGTGATCCTGGAGGGCATGCCCGCCGCCCATGGGGCGGTCGTTCAAACGCAACGCTAGACGAGCTGAGCGACAACACGAGCGACCGGCGTTCACGCCGGTCGTTTTTTTGTTGTCGTCGCCAACTATAAGAATAAATTTGTTTTATGCACAAAACTTCTATTTGGACTTATTGCTCCGGTTCGCGTACGCTTGCGACATGGATACACGACGGGTCGCACATCTTCCGCATTTCGGGCGCTTGAGCATCAAAAAAGTCGGCGCAGGCTGGTTTACGAGCATCATGGGCACGGGAATTCTCGCGATCTGTGTCACGATTTCACCCGTCCCGATTCCGATGGGTCCGGCATTGGGCATCGTGCTCTGGAGCGTTGATACGGTACTCTTCGCCGTTTTCGCGGCACTCTTGATCGCGAGTACGATTCGCGCGCCGCGCGAACTGGCGAGCACGTTCAACGATCCGGCAAAAGCCCAACTCTGGGGCGCGCCGCCGATGGCCGCGTTCACGATTGCGGTCGGTTTCCTCAAAATCGGCGCGACCTTTCTCAATCCTGCGATCTGTCTTGCCGCCGCGCAAATGCTCTTCGTCATCGGCGTCCTCGGCAGTATCTTTAGCGCGTTCGCCGTGCCGTATCTCATGTTCACGCATCACGAACTCTCCACCGAGAAGACGTTCGGGAGTTGGTTGCTTCCCGTCGTGCCGCCGATCGTGGCATCGGTTCCGGCAGCACTCCTCGCGCAAAGTTGGCCCGAAGCGATTCGCGGCGACATGCTCG
>JAYTXC010000093.1:0-10578 GCA_043743145.1 Rhodospirillales bacterium | reverse complement strand
GTCAAAACCACGTTCCAACAAATCTTCCGCCGCGAAGGCATCGATCCCGCGATCATCGAGGGCGACGCTTTCCATCGCTACGATCGCAGCGAGATGCGCGAGAAGCTCGCCGAATCGCAGAAGATCGGCGGGGCGGCGTTTAGCCACTTCGGGCCCGAAGGCAATCTTTTCGAAGAACTCGAGGGCGTCTTCCACGCGTATGGCCAGACCGGCACGGCGAAGAATCGCAAATATCTTCATGACGATGAAGAGGCGCAGCCATATAAACAAGAGCCCGGCACGTTCACACCCTGGGAGAACTTCCCGCCGAGCGATCTGCTCTTTTACGAAGGTCTGCACGGCGCGGTCGTCACCGAAACGGCCGACGTTGCGCAATATGCCGATCTGCTCGTGGGCGTGGTGCCGACGATCAATCTCGAGTGGATTCAAAAGCTGCAACGCGATAAGCGCACGCGCGGCCACAGCCAGGAAGCGATCGTCGATACGATCTTACGCCGTATGCCCGATTACGTGAATTTCATCGTGCCGCAGTTCTCGCGGACGAACATCAATTTCCAACGCGTGCCGATCGTCGACACGTCCAATCCATTTATCGCGCGCGAGATTCCGACGCTGGACGAATCGATGCTCGTCATCCGTTTCGCCGACGCCAAGGGCATCGATTTTTCATACCTGCTCGCGATGTTGCACGACTCGTTCATGTCGCGCCCGAACACGATCGTGTGCCCCGGTGGCAAGATGGGCCTCGCGATGCAACTCATTTTCACACCATTGATTTGGCAACTCATGGATCGCAAGAAAAAGGCGTTCTAAGCGACCTCAGACCGCAAACGCGCCAACGTCGGTAACGAACGCGAGAAAACGCGCCGCCGAATCGGGCATCTCGCGATCGGTCGACGTCACCAAATGCCACGCGCGTGCGAGTGGCGTGAGCGTGGTCGGGATCGTTTGCAGGGTGCCTGCGGAGAGCTCGCCGTCGACCGCGTCGCGCGAGGCGAGCGAGATGCCGAGCCCGGCGCGCACGCACGCTTGAATCGCACCATTGGAATTGATCGTGAGTTTGGGCGGATCGAGCCCGAGTTGCGCGAGCATCTCATCGGTCGCCGTGCGGGTTCCCGATCCCGCTTCGCGTACGAGCCAGGTGGTCTGCGCGAGTGCATATGCGTCGATCGTGCGCAACGACGATGCGATCACGACGAGCTCGTGCTTGCGCGTCGCGACGCTGCGAAATGGTTGGCCCACGGGCGGCCGCCCTGCGAGGACAAGATCGACCTCCCAATGTGCGAGCCGATCCCACACGCGTTTGTGATTGCCGACCTCGAGTTCGACATCGAGTGTGGGTTCGCGTTCCCGGAATTGGCGCAAGAGTTCGGGCGCCAAGTATTCCGCTGCCGTCGTTACCGCGGCGATTCGCAAACGTCGCGAGACCGTCGTCGAAGCTTGGCGCGCGCGCTGTATACCCTCTTCAATGAGGGCGAAGATGCGACGCCCGTATACGGCGAGTTCGTCGCCTGCTCGCGTGAGCACGAGCCCACGACCGGCGCGTGCCACGAGCGGCGCCCCGATCTCGCGCTGTAACCCCGCGAGTGCAGCGGAGACGGCGGGCTGGGAAACGACGAGCGTCTCGGCCGCCTCGCGGACCGAACCCGTCCGCGCGATCTCGAGAAACATGCGCAGTTGGTTCAGGGATAACATAAGCGAAGGCTTATGCATTCATGCGCGAATCGCTTGTTCGCGCGCCCGAAGTTCGCCTAACGCGAAGGGATCGTCTTTGGTTTGGTGAGATCGATCGCGTCGTTGAGAACGGCTTGGCTACCGAGCATACACTTGCAGTTCGCAACTCGGCATCGGCCGTTTTCGTGCGCGATAATGCTGTGTTCGCACGGGCAGATCACGAGAGTATCCATAGACGAAGTATGCCCTCAATAACTCGCTCTTAACCGGAGCGGGTGAACAAGAACACGCGGGTTACGCTTCTTCGCGTAACTCCGTCGCCGCTGGTTCCTTGCGCCGTTTCGTGAGCCGGACGACGGCGCCGCGGCTCGAGTAGGAAACCTCGTGCATTAGCGCATGCATGATCGAAATGCCGAAGCCGCGGACGGCAGCCGGATCACGCGGCCGCGGCTTGGCGTGCATGATATCGAATCCCGCGCCGGAATCGCGGACTTCGATCGTGAGGTCGCCGTTTTCGAAGACACAGCTCACGGCAATGAAGCCGAGATCTTTGTTCCCGTGTTCGACCGCGTTGGCGAGCGCTTCACCCGCCGCAAGGGCAATCTCGGACAGCTCGTCGACTGTAAAGGCGCCCAGGTGTGCATAGCCTACGATCGCCTCGCGTGCGAGACGAACGGAACTTGGGATTCCTCGAAATTCGGCCCGGTATGCGAGCATTGGCTACGTGCTACCCGCGGGGAAGCATCGTTAAACGTGGCCCCCGGTCACAACGCCGCCTCCCCGGGTGAGGCCCTCTCGAATCTCCCACGCCGATAGCCGATAGGAAAAGTAACCCGTTCGGAGATCAATATGACCGTCGTAGATGGCTCGGTAACGCAATCTGCCACCGCGCGCACCGAACTCGCATACCGATATGCGCCCTTTGCCGGGGCGGCCCTCATCGTGGTCGGGCTCGTCCTCGCCGCGTTCCGGGGCTGGCCGGGCATCGTCGTCGGGGTGTTGGGAGCAGCGCTCGGCGGCTACGCCCTCTATCGGACGGGCGCGACCGCGCGCCGTCTCCATGAGGATACCGCGGCCGAACTCGAGCGCCAAAATCGCGATCTCTGGCAACATGCGCGCACGCTCGAAGCGGCCAAACGCGAGAGCGAGGCCGTCCTTTCCGCGGTGCGCGCGCACCTCATGCTCATCGACGGCACGTTCCGCATTCAGAGCCGGTACTCGAGCGAACTCGAAGGCGTGTTCCACCAACGCGATCTCGGCAATGAAAACTTCGTGAACGTGCTCCAACGAATTCTGTCCGAGCGCATGTTCAAAACGGCGCGCGATTATCTGGCGCTGCTTTTCGATGCCACGCGCAAAGAACGGGTCGTGCTCAAAGTCAATCCGCTCGACGAAGTCGAGATCACTTCGAACGAAGCCGATGGCGGCGTCGGCGTGCGCTATCTCAACTTCGATTTCCGTCGGATCCTCGAAGATGGCGCGGTCTCGCGCGTGCTCGTGGCCGTCGAAGACATTACCGATCGCGTAATCCGCGAACGCCAGCTTCGCGAATCCGAACAGCAAAAAGTCAAACAGTTCGAATTGCTCATCGGTATCCTCCACGTCGATCCGCCATCGCTCGATAATTTTGTCGAGATGGCAAACGAGCAGCTCGGCGTCGTCGATCAGGCACTGCGCGCAGGCGATTTTGCCGCGGCGACGATCGGCCAGACCGCGCTCCTGCGGCAGCGGCTCGACGTCGTGTTGGCGCGCGTTCATAACATCAAAGGTAACGCCGCGCTGCTGCGTCTCGATCACTTCGAAAAGATGGCGAACGATTTCGAGCAGAAGATCATCGATCTCAAACATCGCGCGGCCCTCGGTGGCGACGATTTCCTCATGGTCGTGATCGGTCTCGCGGCGTTCCGTTCCGATCTCGACGATCTGCAATCTCTTCGGGTGAAGCTTGCAGGCATCCAACGCGGTGCCGAAATCCATCGTGAAGTCGGCGACGAACTGCTGGAAAACATCCGTAATCTCGCCGCCAATCTCGCCGACAAACTCGGCAAATCCGTCAAGATCGATGCCGACGGATTCGATTCACGCGTGCTTCCGCCAGCTCAGCGACTCGTGGTCAAAGACGTGCTCATTCAGCTGACGCGTAATAGTCTCGCCCATGGCATCGAATTGCCGAGCGAACGCGAAGCGGTCAAGAAGTCGCGCGTCGCGACGATCGAAATTCATCCGATGGCGACGCAAACGCCGGGATCGTTCGGTTTCACGTTTCGCGATGACGGCCGCGGGCTCGACGCCGAAAAAATTCGTGCGTGTGCGGTATTGGCCGGCCTGCTCGATGCGGATCACGCCGAACTCGCCGACGATTCCGAGATCGCGAGCTTCATCTTTGAGCCGGGCTTTTCGACGGCGGATGAATCGACGTCGATTGCGGGCCGCGGCGTTGGGATGAACGTCGTGAAAGAACGCGTGGTCGATGACTGCGGCGGAGAGATCGGCGTCGATTCGCAACCCGGTCAGTTCTGCGAATTTACCTTCGTGTTGCCGACGGTACCGATGGCGCTCGCGCTCGCGGGAGGCATGCGATGAAATTGCTCGTCGTCGACGACTCCGATCAAATCCGTCGCGCGATCAAACGCACGATCGAGAAACCCAACGATGAAATCGAGACGGCGAGCAACGGCCTCGAAGCGCTTCGGATCGTGGAACGATTCGCACCCGACGTCGTGACGATGGATATCTCGATGCCCGAGATGGATGGCCTCACCTGCATCACGGGGATCCTACGCAAACGCCCGGGCACGAAGATCATCGTGATCTCGGCGTTAAACGATAAGCCGACCGCCGTCGAGGCCGTTCGCTGTGGTGCTCAAGGCTTTTTACTAAAGCCCTTTACGGCCGAAGCGCTCAGCTTCGAAATCAACGACCTGTTCAACTAACTCCGCCCAGGTCGTCGTCGATTACGGCTGCGGGGTGTCGACCCCGAGCAAACCGAAGTCGCGCGCGATACGATCGGCGATCGATGAACTCTCCGGCGGCTCGACGACATCGGGAATCGGCTCCGGCTTTTTTGCGCGGGTGAAAATGTTGCCGACGAGCGACTTGAATCCCGGGATGAGCTCTTCATCGGTCCCGCGCCGCACGACGGCAGGCGGCGTGCGATCGGGCCGAATGAACGACTCGGTCTTCACTTTTTCGGGTGGTTTCACGGCAACCGGTCGCGCGACGTAGAGCGGTGCCTTCGGCTTCTCGGGCTCGGAACTCGGTACATCTGCGGCCGCTTTCGAAGCCGCCACGGCCGCGATCGCCGCCGTCTCCGCAACGGCGACGGCGACGGCTTCGGCGTCGCCTTTCGCGATTGCGGCATTCTCGATTGCGAGCGACGCCACGCGTTCGGCCTCTTCGTGCGCGACGAGTTCGGCAATCATCGTTTCGAGCTCGCTGCGTTCGGCGGCAGCGCCTGTTTCGATCGCGCGCAGTTCGAGGATGCGTGCTTCCATGATCTCGCGCGATGCACGGCGTTCGTGGTCGAAAGCTTCGCTGAACGCGGCCCGTTGCTCGGCGATCTGTGCGGCTTCGTCAGCGAGCCGTTCGATGGCGAGTTCGGATTCTCGGATCTCGATCGTCGTGCGATCGATGATCTCGGTCAGTTCGAGATTGCGGCGCTCGGCTTCATCGCGCTCGGTTGCGAAGTCGAATTCAACTTCGCGTTCGGCTGCGACGTGCATCTCGAGCTCGGCGCGAAGCTTGCCGATTTTGACCTCTTCGGCACGCTCTTCAGAGGCGCGTGCGTCAGCGGCACCGGCTTCGCGAATCGCGCGCGCTTCGACGAGCCGTTCGCGTTCGTTGCGATCGGGATCGACCGCCGCATCGGTGCCGTCGGACTCGGCGCGACCCGACGCTGCGAACGTTGCTGCGGCACGAAATCCTTGCGCGCGTTGTTCGGCTTGTTGACGTCGCGTGCGTGCGAGCGCTTCGCTTTCGAGGAGTGTCTGAAGACGTCGTTCGAGATCGGCGCGGCCACGCACCGCATCGAGCTGTGATTGGCGACGCATTTTTGCGGTGCGCTCGGCGACGGGTAATTCCGCCTGCGCGGATTCGAGACGTTCCCGCGCGATCTTGAGCGTGCGTTCGTATTCGGCGCGCTCGCGCGCGATATCCATCGAGGCGCGCGTGAGGTCGCGCACGTGTTGTTCGGGGTCGAGGTACTCCGTCGATTCAGCCGTTGACACGTTCGCCTCCGATGGCGACGTCGGCTTCGACGACGCGCGGCGCACCGATGCGCATTTTGATCGGCATCCGTTCGGGCGGCGCTGAGGCGAAAGCGGGCGATTCGAGATCGTCGTTCGCGGCGGGCAACGCTGGAGGCAACGTGTTGATGATCGGCATCATGATTTCTGCGTGCAACATATGCGATGGAAGGGATGCTGGAACGGTGTGCACCTTTGTCTCCGGAATCAACGTCGTCCCGAGCGCTTTGCTCGCGGATTTGCGGTACACGCCGGGCTTTTTATATTCGATCGGTGCTACGACGGGGAGAGGATCTGCGAAAAACGCAGCCGAGCGATCTTGGAGGCGTTTTTTCGTCGCGAGGATTTCTTCCGCGAGTTCTTCGGGAGAGCCCGTGCGCCGAGAGACGACCGCGAGATCGCTCGCGTCGGGCCGTGGAGCCGGAGCGTAGAACGCTGGCTCGATGTATGCGGAGACGGGTTCGATTTCGGGCGTGATGGCGACGGGCGCTTCCCCGAGCACGACGCGATTGGCACGGATGCGCGCGAGTAGGCGGGCGAAGCTAGGGCCGACACTGTCGGCGGCATTGCGGCGGAGCTTATCGTCGACATAGACGCGATCGATGAGTTGGAACAGGGCAAAGCCGATGATGATCGATGCGACGATCGCGTTGCCGGCGGCAACATAGGGCCCGAACGTCGAGCCGAGTTGGCGTGCGATAAAGGCGGTGACCGGTACGACGGCAAGCGAGATTCCGTACGATGCCGAGCCGAGGAGGCGAAGCGGCGCGAAGGAGCAGAGGCGTTCCATCGGAGCGATCGCGTTGATCGCGACGACCATGCCGAAGAGCGCGATCGACCACAGTGGATCGATGCGCAAGGTGCCCGTCGCTGCATGCGTGGCGGCCATGTGTGCGATATGCGGGCCCCAAGCGCTCGCGGTGATTCCCGCGATGATTGCGAGCGGAATGCCGAAGCGATACGCGGGCAGGCGCTCCGCGCGCACGTGTGCCGCGATCATGCCGAGCATGAATGGCACGAGGGCGCCGATGCCAAGCGCGTGCAGACCCGTCGTAGCGTCGAGAATGGCGAATGCGACGCCGAGCGCGGCAAATATCCGCCACGAGCGCGACCACAGTAAAAGAAGCAACGGAAAGAACAGATAGAGTCGCGCGACGATCGCGACGGCGCGCAAGCCGTCGTTGCCGAAACCATCCCCGATGAAGAAGATATTGCGGACGACCGCATCGAGCGCGAAGGGCTTCGCGCCGACGGCGAGCTGCGGGACGCCGTAGCGCTGCGCGATGATCGGGATCGCGATCGCGAGGATGAGCGCGAAGAGATACGCGGGATAGATGCGTAGGGCGCGTTTGATCACGTAACGCGCGATATCGAGATAGGCCCGGCTGCTCTCGGTGAAGGCGACGACGGCGGGATAGGCGAGGGCGAAGCCGGAGAGCATGAAAAAAAGCGTGACGCCTTGGCTGAGATCGTCGAGTGCGCCGGCGACGATCGGGCGACCGCCGGCGAACCCCGGGACATGGGCGAAGGCCTCGTAGATGACGATGGCGAGAATGGCGAGCGCGCGCAATCCGTCGATCGTGGCGAAGCGCTCGCGCACGGTGTCGCTCGAGGGGACGGCTTCGCGGACGAGTATTTCACGCGCGTCATAGAGCTGCGTCATCATCACCCTTTAGGTTATCGGCGGTTTTCTCGCAGAAGCGAATTGAGCGAGCCGATTTGGGCGTTGAGGCGCGAATCCGCCCGCTGTACGAGCATTTTTTCCAAAATGCCCTTGACACGATCGCGGCGCTGAAACGATCGCCGAGCGGAGCATTCTGAGAAATGGTCGTTCCAGGAACGGACAATTTTGTTAGCACGCCTTGTGGTTTTCGTGAGCTCGGTCGTCGGCCGCTTCGTGCTGCCGTTCACGGGCGCGTACGCGAGCGTCGAAATCGCGATCGTGGAGCCCGACGCCTACGCGACCAACTTCAGCAGACGGCGCACACGTACGTCGCCGTCGGATCGCCGCGCGCGTTCGAGGGGCGTCGAAACGTGCTCTCGAAGGCGCTTGGCCGCGGGCGATTAGCTCAGTTGGTAGAGCGGCACCTTTACACGGTGATGGTCGGCGGTTCGAGCCCGTCATCGCCCAGACGAGATTAGAACAGATCCCAATAGCTCTTGCGCTCGCGCACCGCGGCGGCCGACTCTTCGAGGATCATGCTTCCCGAGCGCATGACGGCGACGCGGTCCACGATGCGCAGCGCCTGACCGACGTTTTGCTCGAGTAACAACACCGGGCTTGCGGGCGCGATGCTCGTTATCGAAACGCAACGCAGCCTCGAGTTGATCGCCATCGCGCGGGTCGCCGCCTTTTTTCAGGACGCGCCGAATGCATTCCCAAAGGATGAAGGCATCCTCATAAAAGTTTGCCGCGTAGAACTCTGGTAGCGTGCCACCTTCCGCCGATTTGAACGAGTCGACGGAATACTGTGCGTACGGATTTGCGGGTTTTTCGGCGTGAAAGTAGTCGAATGCAAGCGTGGTACCTTCGTATGCCGGTCCCGCAATCTTGGCCGCGGCTGCCGAGTGAGCGAACGCGATGACCGGTTTGTCGATTCCCGATGTCGCGTATTGCTTGAGGAAATACACGACATCTTCGGCATAGACCACGAGAAAAATGACGTCGGCATTCGCCGCTTTTACTTTTTAAATCGAGGCGGAATAGTCCGTGCTCCCGACTTTCGTGCATTCATCGGCCACCTGCTTCATCGTCGTGCCGACATCCTCGAGCAGATCCTTAATCATGATGTTGCTGAGCGGTCCCAAATCCCAACCGACGAACGCGAACGTTTTGGCTTTTGGTATTTTCGCCGAAATATCTTAAAGCGCGCCGGGAAACGCGTCGTCGGGCGTCGTTGCGATCGAGCCCCAGAAGTACGGTTTGTTCATGGCAAACGGCGACGTGCCGCCCGTGCCGTCGATCGTGAAGATCTTGTATTCTTTGATTCCGGGAAGCGCGGCGCCGAGGTCGGCACCCTACGACGACAACATCATCGGCGTTTTCGCGGCCCCGAATTCGCGCATGGCTTGCCCGCCCGCCTGCGGATCACCCGACTTATTATCTTTGTAAATAAAATTGAACGTCGGACCGCCGAGTGCGGCGATGTCTTTCGCGGCGAGCTTGAAGATGTCGGTCCCATGGCTGCCATAGATCGCACCCGAGCCCGTGAGTGGAACGAGCGCGCCGACATCATACGTCTGGCCTTTTCCACTGAATTTCGGATCGACATCGAGGAGCCGTTACATCCTCGCAACCGAACCGTCAGCCGCGCCGAGAAGCGGAAGGACGGTTGCGGCTGCCGTCGTCGCGAGAAAATCGCGTCGGGTGAACTGCGAGCGGCCGGATGAACGTTCTTTCGTGAAGTTTCAGCCCTTTCGAAGCTAGCGAAAGCCGGCAGCTGCCGCGCCTTCATAGTTGATGCGCCGTGTGAGCGGGAGCGAGATGCGGCGAAGATTATAGATCAGTCGTGACGCGGGTCCGACCAGGACGAGGTCTTCGCCTCGCTCGACGCCGCGCACCACGGCCTCGGCAACGGATTCTGGCGTGGCGCCTTTTTTACGGTAGTAATCGCGCATACGTGCGCGTTGCGCGTCGGTTATCGCAGGAGATGCGTTGCTCGGACCGCGATCGATGATGCCGGTATTGGTTATGCCCGGGCACACGGTCGTCACGCCGATATCCATCTTCATGAGATCCATCTTTAACGATTCCGCGAAACTGAAAACGGCCGCTTTCGAGGCCCCATATGCGGCGGCGTTTGGCGGCGGATAGTGCGCGGCGCCCGACGCGATGATCACGATGCGACGGCTACCGCCCGCGGCGATCATCTTCGGCAGAAAATAATAGCAACCGTTGACGACGCCGATGACGTTGACGTCGAGAATGCGACGCCAGTGGTCGAGCGAACTTTTCAGGAACGGTCCGAGAAATCCGATACCTGCGTTATTCACGAGGACATCGGGGACACCGGCCTCCGCCGCCACGTCGTCGGCGAGCTGTCGCATCGCGTCCTCATTCGATACGTCGGCAAGAAACGTCGAGCAGCGCACGCCGAGCGCTTCGACCTCAGCTCGAACGCGAGCCAGGCCCTGCGGATCGACGTCGGTCAAGACGAGGTGTGCGCCACGTTTCGCGAAGGCCATGGCAATCGCGCGTCCGATTCCGGCTCCGCCGCCGGTCACGAGAACGAGTTTGCCGCCCAACGACGGAACCGCGCCTCCGTGTCGTGGCTTCGCTCGTTTTTTTGCAAAGCGTAGCGTTCCGTCATCGATTTTGCCGGTGATAAACGCGAGAAGATCGAGTGCGTAATTGTCGTGAATACGCCACGGCAACGGCCCTTGCTGCGGGAGCTGTCCCGCCGCGCGCGCCACGTACCCGGAGCTCAGCGAGACCAGTGGCTCGCGGGTGATTTCGCCGCTCGGTGTGGGCGTCGCGCTCGCGAAGCCGCGGCGCTTCATAAATCTCACGACCTTCGCGATGTAGCGAGCGTTAATATCGACTTTGAGCGTCCACGACGAATGCGTGTACCCAAACGAAAACGCGAAGTTCGGAACGCCCTCGAGCATCGTGCCCTTGTACACGAGTCGGCTTCCAAAGTCGACGCGTTGACCATCGATC
>JAYTXC010000092.1:0-3914 GCA_043743145.1 Rhodospirillales bacterium | reverse complement strand
GAGATGGGCGAATCGGTCACCCGCAAGCGCGCGCGCGACGAAGGTCCGCGCCGTGGATCTCCGCGCTCCGGCAACCCCGGTCGTCGAGTACCGGTAAGCCGCGTTGTCCACCGTTATCCACATCCAATGAACACACTATAGACAAGGAACTGCGGACACCGACCACAATATGTGGTGTGCCGAGTCGCCTTAGTAATTCGGAGATTTCCATTTTCGGGGTTGGTATTTGAGCAAAAACGCCATGGGTGCCACGATCGTCGGCCTCGATATCGGCACGACGAAGACCTGTGCGGTCGTGGCGACGGCAACCTCGGGTGGGCTCGATATTATCGGCGTTGGCGAAGCGCCTTGTTCGGGCTTGCGTCGAGGCGTGATCACCGATCTCGAGGAGACGGTCCGTTCGATCGAGGCGGCGACGGAAAAAGCCGAGCGCATGGCGGGCGTGCATATCAGCCATGTCTACGTCGGCGTCACGGGCGAGCACGTTCAGAGCAAGAATAATCGCGGCGTCGTCGCGATTACGGGTGAAGATCGGGAAGTCGCGCGAAGCGACGTGCGGCGTGTCGTCGAGGCCTCGAAGCTCATCGATGTCGGCGCCGATCGGCAGATCATTCATACGCTCCCGCGCCACTTCACGGTCGACGGTCACGACGGCATCACCGATCCGATCGGCATGAGCGGCGCGCGACTCGAAGTCGATACGCACATCATCACCGGTGGCAATACGTTCATCACGAACGTTCTCAAATGCGTTCATCGCGCGGGGCTCGAGCCCGCGGGGATCGTCTTCGAACCGCTCGCATCGTCGGCTGCAACGTTGCTCGCCGAAGAGAAACACGTCGGCGTCGTCTTGCTCGATATCGGCGGCGGCACGACCGACGTCGCGGTCTATTCCGGCGGCGGCGCGATCCATACGTCGACAATTCCCGTCGGCGGAAATATCCTCACGAACGATATTGCCCTCGGCCTCAAGACGACGTTCGCAGAAGCCGAGAGTATCAAGCGCACGATCGCTTCAGCAATAAACGAACCGACGGGTGAAGACTTCCCGGTTAAAATGCTCGACGGCCGCACGACCAAGACCGTCTCGCGCGCGCAGTTGCGTGCGATCGTCGCGCCGCGACTGCACGAAATTTTCCGCATGGCAAAGACGCAACTCGCGACGTTACCGCGTGAGGTCATGCTCGCTGAAGTCGTTATCACGGGCGGCGGCGCACATCTCCGCGGTATCGAGCAAGCCGCGTCCGATTTTTTCGGTTTGCCCGCACGGATCGGCGTGGCGCCGGCCGTCGGCGGTCTGACCGATGCTGTGAAACAACCCGAGTTCGCGACCGCCGTCGGTCTCGTGCTTTTCGGACCCAAAGGCGACGGCGCGATCTGGCATGCCGGAAAATCGCGTGGCCCCTTGAGTGGCGTCGCGTCGTGGTTCGGCGATCTCTGGAACTAATAGCCCAACTCTCACTTTTCGCGGAGGCAACGATGGCCGAATCTAAGCGCTACAATCCCGAACAAACCGCCACGATCAAGGTTATCGGCATCGGCGGCGGCGGCTGCAACGCCATCAATCGTATGATCGAAGCCGGGCTCGCAAACGTCGACTTTTACGCGGTCAATACAGACGTGCAGGCCTTGCGCAACGTGAAGACGTCCAACACCGTGCATATCGGCGTCGGCAAGACGCGCGGCCTCGGCGCCGGTTCGAATCCCGAGACCGGTCGCGAAGCGGCCGAGGAGTCACGCGAAGATCTCGCCATGATCCTCGATGGCGCCGATCTCGTCTTTATCACCGCGGGTATGGGCGGCGGTACGGGCACGGGCGCCGCACCGATCATTGCGGAACTCGCGCGCGAATCGGGTGCGCTCACCGTCGCCGTCGTCACGAAGCCGTTTTCATTCGAAGGCCGTAAACGGATGCTGTTGGCCGAACGCGGCATCGCCGATCTCGAGCAAAAGGTCGACACGCTGATCACGATTCCAAACGAGCGCATCTTGCAGATGATCGAAAAACGAACGCCGCTGCAAGAAGCGTTCTCCTATGCCGACGACGTCTTGCGCCAGGGCATCCAAGGCATCAGCGATCTCATCACGCAGCCCGGCCTCATCAATCTCGACTTTGCCGACGTGAAGACGATCCTTACCGATGCGGGTTCGGCGATGATGGGCATTGGCGAAGGATCGGGCGAGCATCGTGCCGCCGATGCCGCGCAGAAAGCGATCGCGTCTCCCCTGCTCGAGACGACGATCGAAGGCGCGCGTGGCGTGATTTTCAATATTACGGGCGGCCCCGATCTCGCGATGTACGAAGTCAACGAAGCAGCGGAGATGATCGCACGTGCCGTCGATTCCGACGCGCAGATCATCTTCGGCGCGTCGATCGACCCGACGATGAAAGAGAAAGTCCGTATCACGGTGCTCGCCGCCGGGTTCGGGGCCCGTCGTTCGTACGATCCCTCCGCATCGGCTTTCTCATTCGAGCCGAAGTTCGAAAAAGTCGCGCCGGTGAATATGGACGACATCGAAGTCCCGGCGTTCTTGCGCTACCGGAGCTGAAAGACATCGGGTTCGTCGCCATGCGACGACGAACCCGACTTTGCTCGTGCGACCTTATTGACCAGTTGCGAAACGGATGAGCTGCGCGAGATTGTATTTGCCATCGGCCTTGCAGCCAAAGCGCCCGGCGGTTGGAGAAAAGCCCGTGTCGAAAATCGACGTCGGACTCGCGGCGACGAAAGCGATGAAACATTCGGTCACGATGCGAGCGCCGAGCTCTCCCAGATGCTCGCCTGCCGGGCCGTCAGGATCTTGCGCTTCTTTGAGGATGTAATACCAAAGCGGCGTCTTCGATCCAAATTTTTTCGTGAGGTTCTCGTCTTTCGTTCCATATGCGAAATCGGAATCTACGTTTTTCGTATCCGCTAGTGTCGTTGCCGAGAGAACCGTTACGTCTACTGGTTCGAGACCGTAGTATCTCGCGACAGTTTGTCCCGTAGGAAGTTGGAAGATCGTTCCCTTGACGAGATTCCGGTAGGCGAGTATGTGCTCGATTGGCGGAACATTCGGTGCGCTTGCAGCTTGAAAGCTGAAATTCGGGAGCTTCGCAAGGCCTTGCGAAAGCCCGGTGTCGAGTAGCATGGAAAACTGTGGATCGTCGAACGTTTGGTCGCCATCTTTCGGTGCGTCATGCGCGAAATCCAAGAAGTTATGCCACTTAATAACGGCATTTGCCGGATACTCGCGATGACCGTGAAGATCGTTGTCCGAGTCGTCGAAGATCTTACGTTCGGGTGCGGCATCGAGAAGGTAATTGAACCGTACCATGCTGTGACCCATGCGATAGGCCGCCACGGAAAATTCGGCAGGCATTCCGCGAGAAACATCCGCCTTGGTATACTTCCGGTCTGAACTCTTGCGGACGCGTTCGATGTAGTCTCGCCCCCCTTGGATATCTTTGCCGCACACGAGTCGCGGAAGGAAATCGTTGAGAACGAGCCATTGGTAATGTTGGACAACCATCCGATACGTGGCTGAGAAGAGTTCTCGACCTTGCAAGTCTTCGTCGGCGAGAACGTCTGCGACCGCGTTGTGGAATCGTAAAAACGCGAGGTCGATCTGCGATACGATGAGATTTTCATCGTTCCGGCCATCCGGAACGATGGGTTCGCCACGTTTTCCGTTCACGATCTTGCGCGGAAGATCGAGCGCACCTGAGGCGGTACGCTCGAGGCGAAAGTGGACGCCATCGGCGTCGTAGATCATTTCGAAATCCGGATTTACCGCCGCGAGCGTATCGCCGACCAGCGAGTCGACGGTTTCGGTCCCATACAGCGAATCGAGATCGAGCACGGCGCTTCGTTTGTTGAATCCGGGACGCGTGATGAGCGCGTTCTGATTTTGTCCTGTGAGGTCGTGGTCGA